>NZ_JBHJYJ010000003.1:0-396234 GCF_042269845.1 Cellulosimicrobium sp. NPDC055967
GCGCCCACGCCGTGTCAGTCAGCTCACCACGCCCCACACCCACAACCCGGACATTACCGGACACATGCCAAGAACATTCGCAGGACAGGGCCTAGTCGTCGCGCAACCGATCCAGCAACGGACCGGATGCGGTGAGCCCGTGAACCGGGCGGGGTCCCCCGAGGGGAGGCGCCCGACGGCGAGCGAGTACCACGCAACCACCGGAGCCCGCGGGCGTCGTGCCCTCGTCCAGCACGACAGGAGGAACCCTCCAGCCCGCGGGCTTCTTGCTGCCCGCGCCCCGCGCTGAGTACATGAAAACAGTCGCGTCCGGCACGTCCGGACGCGACTGTCTCCTGCGCTCAGCGGGTGGCCGGCGCCGGGGCGGGCTCCGGGAGGGCGGCCTCGGCGACCGGGGTCGCGGCGGCGGCGGGACCGGCCGGCTCGACGACGGCCCGACGGCGGCGCGGCGCTCCCATCGCGACCGCCGCGAGGGCGAACGCCGCGACCGGTACCCACAGCGCGGTGTGGAAGGCGGCGAGGCCTGCCTCCGGCCCCGTCGCGTCGCCGAGGGCGAGGACGCTGACCGCCGTCGCCGCGGAGATGCCGATCGCCGCGCCGAGCTGGAACGACGTGTTGAGGACGCCGCCGGCCACGCCCTGCTCCGCGTCGGTCACGCCCGTGGTCGCCGCGATGGCGATCGGCCCGTAGACCAGCGCGAACGCGACCCCGACGAGCGCCATCGACGGGACCATCACGGCGTACGTCCAGTCGAGCCCCGACGCGAGGAACCACGCCGCCGCGAGCGTCCCGGCGACGAGACCGCCGACGATCACGCGCGGCACCCCGAAGCGCTCCACGAGGCGCGGCGTGAGCACGGGCGCGAGGACGACGTCGATCGCCATGAGGAGCATCGCGAGCCCGGTCTGCAGCGGCGTCCAGCCCCGCAGCTCCTGCAGGTAGAGCGTGAGGAGCACCTGGAACCCGTAGAACCCGCCCGCGAAGAGCACGGCCGTCACGTTCGCCCGCACGAGCTCGGTCGACCGGAAGAGCCGCAGCGGGAGGAGCGGGTGCGGGGCCCGGCGCTGGCGTGCGACGAACGCCGCGAGAAGCACCGCACCGCCCCCGAGCGCGGCGACCGTCCACGCCAGCCCCTCGCCCGGGTGCTCGAGGCGCACGATGCCGACGGCGAGCAGGACCATGGCGCTCGTCGCCAGGACGGCGCCGAGGACGTCGAGCGCGCCGCGGACGCGGCCCGTCGTGTCGCGCGGGACGGTGACGAGCGCCAGCGCGAGGAGCACGACGGCGAGCAGCACCGGGGCGAAGAAGACCCACCGCCAGTGGATCGCGGCCAGGAGCCCGCCCACGACGAGCCCGAGCGAGAATCCCGCGGCCCCCGCGGCGCCGTACACGACCAGCGCGCGGTTGCGGCGCGGCCCCTCGGCGAACGACGTCGTGATGAGGGACATCCCGGCCGGCGTGAGGAACCCGGCCGCCACCCCCGTGACGAAGCGCGAGAGGAGGAGCATCCAGGCGTCGGTCGCGAACCCGCCGAGCCCCGAGAAGACGAGGAAGACGAGCAGCCACAGGACGAACATCCGGCGGCGGCCGTAGAGGTCGGCCGCGCGCCCGCCGAGGAGCATGAACCCGCCGTACCCGACGACGTACGCCGTCACGACCCCGCCCAGCTCGCTGGTCGCGAGCCCCAGGTCGGCGCGGATCCCGGGGAGCGCGACGGACAGCATCGCGATGTCGCTGCCCTCCAGGAAGATCGCCCCGCACAGCACGAGGAGCAGCCCCCAGTCCCGGAGGGTGAAGCGTGCGGCCGCCCGCGCGCTCTCGCGGCTGCGGCTCGTCGTCCCGTCGGTCATGACCGTCCCCTTCCTCCTGAGTACCGCTCGGTACTCGGTTACCTCTTGATACCGAGCCCATCGTGGGCCAGGATCAGGAGGCATGGAAGACGGCACATTCGACTCACCAGGTATCACCGTGGATACCGTGGCGGCGCGCGGACGGACCGCGGACGGGCACGAGGCTGCTCGCGCGGGCGCGCCCGACGACGTCCCGACCCCCGAGGACCGTCACGGCTGCCCACCGGCAAAGTGGGAGAGCGACGTCGAGGTCTGGCAGTGGGACGCGCGCGAGGACTGCGAGGTGCGGCAGATCCTCGACCGCATCGCGGACAAGTGGTCGCTGCTCGCCATCGCGCTGCTCGACCGGCGCGTCATGCGGTTCACCGAGCTCAAGCGCGAGATCGACGGCATCAGCCAGCGCATGCTGTCGCGCACGCTGCGCCAGCTCGAGCGGGACGGCATCGTCGAGCGCACGGTCTACCCGACCGTCCCCCCGCGCGTCGACTACGCCCTCACCGAGATGGGCCGGTCGCTCCACGCGACGACGAAGGCGCTCGTCGTGTGGACCGAGGCGCACCAGGAGCGCATCGCCGCCGCGCGCAGCGCCTACGACGAGCGCGAGGCGTCGCTCCAGGACCTCTGAGGGCCGCAGGTCACGCGACCGCGGTCGCGAGCACGCCGAACGTCGGGTCGGGCGTGATGGGGGACGGTGCGGGCTCGTCGCCCGCCGGACCGCTCGTCATCTCCCACGTCCCGTCGGCCTCGACACGGACGGCTGCCGTGCGGGCCCCGGACCCGTCGACGACCTTGACGCTCCCTCCGAACGGCCGGCCCGGGAGCTGCGCGAAGGCGGCCCGGACGAAGCGCGACGCGGCGTCGGGCAGAGGGTCGCCCATCTGGAGCGGGCGCACGTGCCAGATGCCGAACGGGCGCGGCTCGAGCACGACCGCACCGCCCTGCGCGCCGACGAGCAGCGCGGCGTTGGTGCGCTCGTCCGCGATCGCCGCCGCCTCCACCCACTCGGTCGCGGTCGTGAGGACGCGCGTGAGCGGGACGACGTTGCCGACGGGTGCGAGCACCTCGCCCTCGACACGTGCGAGCCGTCGCACGACGAGCGAGCTGAGCCCCGCCGCGAGGAGGGCGGAGTCGGCGGGCACGTCGGGGAGGCGCAGGTTCTCGCGCGTCCTCGTGGCGGCAGGTCCCTCGTTGAGCGACAGGAGCACGAGCAGCTCCGGCCCCGTGAGCTCGATGAGCCCGTCGTCCGGACGGTTCGCCGCCTCGGTCTGCGTGGTCATCGGTCGTCCCTCTCCTCGTGCGGACCATGGCCCCGGTCCGGCGCGTGCGCCGCGGTCACCACGGCCATACCTTCTTCAGCGTCTCGGTCGCCCCGTCGACGAAGTCCCCGCCCGCGTCCCACACGTCGCCGGCGAGGTCGGCGGCACCGTCGGCGAGGTCGCCCCCACGATCCCACAGCCAGCCCGCGCCGTCGGCGATGCGCTTCGTCACGGGGACGTCGCCGGAGAGCAGGGTCGCGACGCCCCACACGGCTCCCGCACCCGCGATCGCCCAACCGACCGGGTTGCTCGCGAGGAAGATCGCCGCGCCGATGCCGGCGGCGCCGAGCCCCGCGGTGATGACGCCGTCCGTCCCCTTGAACCCGTCGCCCTCCGCGAAGCCCTCCCACGCCTGCACCGAGCCGCTGTACACCGAGTAGCCGTCGAACAGGAACCCGGCGCCCTTGAGCACCTTGCCGGCGGACGCGAGGTGGTCCGCGAGCCCCGCCACGTTGAGCGGGTCGTCGAGCTTGTTCATCGCGGCCCAGGCGTCGACTCCCTGGGACGCGGCCCAGTTGAGCACGCCGCCCTGGGTCATGTCCGTCGTGAGCCACGACGGCGGGACCAGCCAGTCCGGCGGACCGCCGTCGCCACCCTGGGTCACCGGGTCGCCTGGCCCACCCGGAGAACCCGGTCCGCCGGGCCCACCGGGGCCGCCCGGGCCACCCGGGCCACCCGGGCCGCCCGGCCCGCCCGGCCCGCCCGCGCCACCGTCGCGGCTCGTCGCGTCCTGCTGCTCGGCGTTGCCGCGCAGGAGGTCGGCGGCGTCCGTGAGCAGCGCGGCGGTGCCCGTCAGGCTCGGCCGCAGGGTCGACGTCCACGCGGTGCGGAACTCGACGGCGTCGGAGCCCTCCCAGCCCGCTCGGCCCACGGCCGTCTCGATCGCCGCCGCGGCCAGCTCCAGGGCCTGCGCGCCGTCCGCCACGCGGCCCGCGAGCGAGCGCAGCGCCTCGACGTCGGCCCCGTACATCCCGCTGCTCATTCCTCGCCCCTCTGCGCTCTCACCCGCACCCCCCGCACGCTCCCCGGTCGGCCACGCCGTGCCGGCGCCGCCGACAGGGTACGGAGGCGGAGCGGGCGAGGTCGATGGTGAGCGGTCCCCATGCCCGTCAGGACGGGCGCACGCCGCGGCGGCGGTCGTCGGCCACGAGCGCGCGGTACCGGCGCCACTGCCGGACGGCGAACCGGCCGAGGAACACGCAGGCCAGCACGCCGACGGCCACCCAGCCCCAGGGGAACGGGTCGCCCGCGTGGTAGCTGCGGAAGCTCTCCGTCCAGCCGTACACCTGGGCGCGGTACCAGCCCAGCACGAAGACCGCGACGACGGCGGGAGGGACGACGGCGGCGAAGGTCAGGAACCACGCGTACGTGCGCGCCTGCTTCGTGTCGCCCACGAACCGCGTCCGCGGCGCCCCGTCCATCCGTCCACCTCCGTGCTCGGGCCTCCGGGCACCCTACCCGGCGCCGACCGACCGACCGAGGCGGTCTCGCCCCGGCCCGTCGGCCGGCGACCCTCAGCGCACGAGGTGGGGCTCGACGAGCTCGACGTACCGGCGGGCGAGCGTCGCCACGACGTCGGCGCCGGGGGCGGCCCAGACGTCGGCGTGGAAGATCTCGACCTCGACGTCGCCCACGTAGCCCGCCGCGGCGACCGAGCGCGTGAACGCGGCGAAGTCCACGTGGCCGTCGCCCATCATGCCGCGGCCCAGGAGCGTGTCCGCCGGGAGCGGGGTGATCCAGTCGCACACCTGGTAGCTGACGATCCGTCCCGCGGCACCCGCCCGCGCGATCTGCTCGTGGACCTTGGGCTCCCACCACAGGTGGTACGTGTCGACGACGACGCCCACCTCCGCGGGCGCGAACGGCTCGGCGAGGTCCAGGGCCTGCTCGAGCGTCGAGACGACGCCGCGGTCCGCCGCGAAGATCGGGTTCATGGGCTCGATCCCGAGCGTGACGCCCGCGTCGCGCGCCGCCGGGACGAGCGCGGCGATCGCGTCCGCCGCGCGCGCCCGTGCACCGATCAGGTCGCGGTCCCCGTCGGGCAGCCCGCCCGGGACGAGGACGAGCGTCGGCGCGCCGAGGGCCGCCGTCTCCGCGATCGCGGCGAGGTTGCTCGCGTGCGCGGCGGCGCGCGCGTCCGGGTCGCTCGCGGTGAAGAAGCCGCCGCGGCACACGGACGACACCCGCAGCCCGGCGTCGCGCACCCACCGCACGGCGGTGTCGAGCCCGACGTCGGCGACCGGCTCGCGCCACACCCCGACCGCCGGGAGCCCCGCGGCGACGCAGCCGTCGATCGCCTCGCGCAGCGACCACCGCGCCGTCGTCCGCTGGTTCAGGGAGAGCCGCGCAAGCCGAGGATCGCCGACCCCCGGTGTCGCCACCCGCGCGGCCACCCCGCTCGGCACGTCCACGGCACCCCTCTCCCCGCCGAACGGGCCATCCTGGTCCGTCCCGGCACCAGGACGAGCCGAGACCGCCTGCTCGGCCGCCGGGATCGCCTGGTCGGCGGGAGTCCGGGAGCCGGAGGACGGAAACTCCGAGATCTCGGTGCTCATGCGACCGCCTCCGCGGCGGCACGGGCAGTGGTGCCTTCCTCGATGCCCGCCGCCGCGAGCACGAGACCGAGGCGATGTGCGGCGAGGTCCGGGTCCGGCAGGAGGCGTGCCTCGTTCGCGAGCTCGAAGGCGCGCGCGAGGTGCACGACGCTCCGGGCGGACTGCAGCCCGCCGACCATCGTGAAGCCGGGCTGGTGGCCCGCGAGCCACGCGAGGAACGCGATGCCGGTCTTGTAGTAGTACGTCGGCGCCTCGAACACGTGCCGCGAGAGCGCGAGCGTCGGCGCCATCTCGGCGTCGTAGCGGTCGAGGTCTCCGTCGTCGAGCGCCGTCAGCGCGGCCGAGGCGGCGGGCGCGACGGCCGCGAACGCGCCGAGCAGCGCGTCGGAGTGCCGCTCACCGTCGCCCCGGATCAGCTCCGGGTAGTGGAAGTCGTCGCCGGTGTACAACCGGACGCCGTCGGGAAGTACGGCGCGCAGACCCACCTCGTGCGCCGCCGAGAGCAGCGACACCTTGACCCCGTCGACCTTCGCGGCGTGCGCCCGGACGAGGTCGACGAACGTCGCGGTCGCGGTGTCGACGTCCCCGGACCCCCAGTAGCCGCGCAGGTTCGGGTCGAACGCCTCGCCGAGCCAGTGCAGGACGACCGGCTCGCGCACCTGGGACAGGATCGCGTCGTACACGCGCAGGTAGTCGTCGGCCGACGTCGCGACGCGCGCGAGATGCCGCGACGCCATGAGGATGACCTGCGACCCCGTGCCCTCGACGAACTCGACCTGCTCGGCGTACGCACCGATCACGTCGTCCACCGTCCGCAGCTCGTCGGGCGACCGGTGGTCCGTCCCCGCGCCGGACGCGATGCGCGCGCCCAGCTCACGGGCCTGGGCGGCGCTGCGCGACACGAGCTCCTGGACCGCGGGCCAGTCGAGCCCCATGTTCCGCTGCGCGGTGTCCATCGCCTCGGCCACCCCGAGCCCGTACCGGAACAGGTGCCGCCGGAACGCGAGGGTCGAGTCCCAGTCCACGACCGCCGGCGCGCCGGGCACGTTCTCGCCCCGCGGGTCCGCGACGACGTGCGCCGCCGCGAACGCGACGCGCGAGGCGTACGGGTCGGGGTGGTCCGCCCACTCCCGGGGCGCGCGCAGCTCGACGAGCCGCGTGCCGCCGTCGGGCAGCGGGATCCGCACCCCGCCCGACGCGCTCACGCCCCCACCCCGGACGCCGCGCCGCCGGGGGTCCCGGACGCGGCGCCCAGCTCCACCCGACGCCCCTCGCGCGACGACGTGTACCCGGCGTCCACGAGGCGCAGGCCGCGCACGCCGGCGTCGAAGTCGTAGGGGTGGGGCCGTCCCGCGTCGACGTCGCGCAGGAACTCCTCCCACTGCGCGCGGAACCCGTTGACGAACTCCTGGTTGTCCGGGATCTGCTCCCACTGCGCGCGGAAGTCCTGGTCGGTCGGCAGGTCCGGGTTCCACACGGGCTTGGGCGTGCGGGCGCGCGGCTGGATGCGGCACCCGAACAGGCCCGCGACCGCGGACCCGTGCGTCCCGTCGACCTGGAACTCGACGAGCTCGCCCCGGTCCACGCGCACCGCCCACGACGAGTTCACCTGCGCGAGGATCGGGCCGTCCGCCCCGGCGAGCTCGAAGATCCCGTACGCGGCGTCGTCGGCCGTCGCGGCGTAGGGCTTGCCGCGCTCGTCCCAGCGCTCGGGGATGTGGGTCACGGCCTTCGCCATGACGGCCTCGACCGGCCCGAACAGGTTCTCCAGCACGTAGTTCCAGTGGCAGAACATGTCGAGGACCATCCCGCCGCCGTCCTCGGCGCGGTAGTTCCAGCTCGGGCGCTGCGCGGGCTGCCAGTCGCCCTCGAACACCCAGTACCCGAACTCGCCGCGGACGGACAGGATGCGGCCGAAGAACCCGCCGTCGATCAGGCGCTTGAGCTTGAGCAGTCCCGGCAGGTACAGCTTGTCGTGCACGACGCCGTGGATCACCCCGGCCGCGCGCGCCGCCTCGGCGAGCTCCACGCCCTCGGCGACCGACTCCGCGATCGGCTTCTCCGTGTACACGTGCTTGCCGGCCCCGAGCGCCTTGAGGATCGCCTTGGTCCGCTCCGACGTGACCTGCGCGTCGAAGTAGATCGTGGCGGTGTCGTCCGCGAGGGCCGCGTCGAGGTCGGTCGTGTACTCGGCGACGCCGTGGCGCGCGGCGAGCTCGGCGAGCTTGGCGCGGTTGCGGCCCACGAGCACGGGCTCCACCTGGAGGCGCGTGCCGTCGTCGAGCTCGACGCCGCCGTCGTCCCGGATCGCGAGGATCGAGCGGACGAGGTGCTGGCGGTAGCCCATGCGGCCCGTCACGCCGTTCATGACGATGCGCACGGTGCGGGTGCTCGGTCGGTCGGGCGCGGGAGCGTCCGGGGTCTGGCTGGTCATGCGGGCGGTCATCCGTTCTGCGAGAGCGAGCGCTCGGCGGGCCGGCCGCCGAGGTAGAGCTCGGAGAGCTGGGGGTCGGCGAGGAGCTCGGGTGCGGGGCCGGTGATGTGGACGCGCCCGAGGTCGAGCACGCACCCGATGTCGGCGGTCTCGAGCGCGCGGCGCGCGTTCTGCTCGACGAGCAGCACCGCGACCCCCGCGTCGCGCATGCGCACGACCTGCTCGAACACGGTCGACGTCGTCTTGGGGTCGAGGCCCATCGACGGCTCGTCGAGCAGCACGACCTCGGGGCTCACCATGAGCGAGCGCGCGAACTCGACCTGCTTCTGCTGCCCGCCGGACAGCAGTCCGGCGAGCTGCTTCCACCGCTCGCCCACGATGGGGAACAGGTTCTGCACGAACGCGACCCGTTCCGCGATCTTCTGCTTGTCGCGGAGCGTGTACGCGCCGAGCAGCACGTTCTCCGCGACCGTCATCTCGCGGAACACGCTGTGCCCCTGGAGCACGTGCGCCAGGCCGGACTGCAGCATCTCCTGCGGCCCCTGGCCGGTGACGTCGCGCCCGCCGACGAGGATGCGGCCGGAGCGCGGCTTGAGCAGCCCGCTCGCGACCTTGAGCACCGTCGACTTGCCCGCGCCGTTGGGCCCGACGAGGCACACGACGGTCGCCGCCGGGACCTTGATGGTCAGCCCGCGCAGCACCATCGCCGCGCGGCCGTACCCGGCCTGGACGTCGTCCAGCTCGAGGAGGTACTCCTGCTTCGCCCCCGCTCCGGGGGTCGGGTCAGACACCAAGGTAGGCCTCCAGGACTCGCGGGTCGGCTTGCACGACGGCGGGGGTCCCCTCCGCGATGGGCCGGCCCCGGTCGAACACGATGACGTGGTGGGACAGGCTCATGACCATGTCCATGTTGTGCTCGACGACGAGGAACGTCTTGCCCTCGGCGTTGAGCTCCTGCACGAGCGTCCCGATGCGGCCGATGAGCGCCGGGTTCACGCCGCCCGCGGGCTCGTCGAGCATGATCGTGTCCGGGTCGCCCATGAGAACGCCCGCGAGCTCGAGAAGCTTCTGCTGCCCGTAGGACAGGTTGCGCGCCTCGACGTTCTCCAGGTGGTCGATGCCGACGCGCACGAGCAGCGCGCGCGCCTTGTCGATCTCCTCCGGGTTGCGCGCCCCGGCGAGCAGCTCGCGCACCCGCGTGCGCCGGACCGCGACGAGCATGTTCTCGAGGACGGTCATGCGCGGGAACACGCGGCAGAGCTGGAAGCTGCGCCCGATCCCGGCGCGCGCGATCTTGTGCGGCGCGCGCCGCGTGATGTCCTCGCCGCGGAACGTGACCGTGCCGGAGTCCGGCTTGATCATGCCCGTCACGCAGTTGAAGAACGTCGTCTTGCCCGAGCCGTTCGGGCCGATGAGCGCGTTGATCTTGCCGTGCTGGAACGTGACCGTCGCGTCGCGGACGGCGTGGACGCCGCCGAACGACTTGGTGAGGCCGACGGTCTCGAGGTTGCGGGTGGTCTGGTGCGTGGTGGTCGTCGTCATCGGTCCTCGTCCTCTCCCGTGCCCGCGGCGGTCGGCTCGCCCTCGCGTGGCTCCTGCACGACGGCGGTCGCGGGCCCGGCGGCCGGCTCGCCGGCCGCGGCGCGGTTGCGCTCGAGGAGCTCGGCCGCCGTCATCTCGCGGATCGAGGAGTCCTGCGGGCCGAACCGCTTCACGAGCGACTGGGCCGCGGGGATGATCCCGTCGGGCATGAAGAGGACGACGACGCCGAGCAGCAGGGCGGTGGCGACGAGGTGGAACTGGGTGTCGCCGAACTCGAGCTTGAAGTACTCCAGGCCGGAGCCGACGATGACGGCGCCCAGGAGCGGGCCGAACAGGTGCCGGACGCCGCCGAGCAGCGCCATGAGCACCATGTAGGCGCCGAGCATGATGGAGAACTGGAAGATCGGGTCGAGGTCGCCGAACCACAGGGCGTACATGCCGCCCGCGAGGCCGGTGAAGGTCGCCGAGACGACGTACGCGACGAGCTTGTAGTTGCGCGTCGGGACGCCGAGGGCCTGGGCCTTGTCCTCGTCCTCGCGGACCGCCTTGAGGCCGGTGCCGAAGCGCGAGCGGTCGATCGCCCACCACGCGACGAGCATGACCGCGAGCAGCGCCGCGAACAGGTAGAAGAACGTGCGGTGGTGCTCGGGCCGCAGCAGGTCCGGGAACGGGCGCGGCACGACGAGGCCGTCGGAGCCGCCGGTGAACGTGCCCCACGCCTGGAAGACGAGCAGCAGGATCAGCACGAACGCGATCGAGACGATGACGAACGACGCGCCGCGCACGCGGAGCGCCGCGATGCCCACGGGGATCGTCACGAGCAGCACGACCGCCCCGCCGACGAGCCAGGCGACGAAGCTCGGGAGCCCGAGGTCGCGGATCAGGAGCCCGGTCGCGTAGGCACCGAGGCCGAAGAACGCGGCGTGCCCGAGCGAGACGTACCCCGTGAAGCCGCCCATGAAGTTCCAGGCGGTCGCGGTGCACGCGTAGCTGAGGACGACGATGCCGGCCGAGAGGATGTACGCGTTGGGCGCCATCGTGGGGAAGGCCAGGACGAGCACGGCGAGGACGACGAGCGCGGCCAGGCGGACGACGCGGCCCCAGGGGCGGCGTGCGGGAGGTGCGGCGGGAGCGGCGCCCGGGCCCGCGCCGTCGGGCACCGCGCCGGCGGCACCCCCGGCGCGGCCGGCCGAGCGGCTCGCGGGACGGGTGTCAGAAGCGTTGGGCAAGGCGACCTCCGAAGAATCCCTGGGGCCGCAGCATCAGCGTCGCGAACAGCGCGACGTAGAAGATGGTCTGCGCCCACGTGGTGCCGAGCGGCACCTGGAGCAGGCTCTGGCCGATGCCGAGCACCATGGCTGCGATCGCGGCGCCCGGGATGGACCCGAGGCCGCCGACGACGATGATCGCCATGAGCGGGCCGATCCAGTGCCAGTGCAGCGACGGGTAGATCGTCGCGTCGAGCGACAGCGCGGTCCCGCCGATCGCGGCGGTCGCGAGGCCGAGGCCGAAGCCGTAGCCCGCGACGCGGTCGGTCTTGATGCCGACGAGCTGCGCGGCCTCGCGGTGCTGGATCGTCGCGCGCAGCGCCTGGCCGAACCGGCTGTGCTTCATGAGCAGGTACAGCAGCGCGAGGGAGAGCGCGGCGAGGCCGAACGCCACGAGCTTCACGACGGCGATCCGCGCCCCGAAGAACTCGATGCTCGCGCCCGAGTACGGGAGCTGGATGCGCCGCTGGGTGCCGCTCCAGACGAAGCCGATCATGCCCTCGATGAAGAGCGCGACGGCGAACGTCAGGAGGACGGACATCATGGTGAGCGTCGCGGGCCGCAGGCGCGTGATGAGCAGCCGCTGCATGCCCACGCCGACGAGGAAGAACAGCGGCACCGTGATGACGAGCGACAGCAGCGGGTCCATGCCGGTCTGCTGGTTGAAGAACCAGGCGAGGTACGCGGCGAGGATGAGGAACGCCGAGTGGGCGATCATCACGACGCGCATCACGCCGAAGTACAGGGTGAGGCCCGCTGCCAGGAGGGCGTAGAGCCCTCCCAGCAGCACGCCGAGCACGAGGCTCTGGAAGAGGAGCGTTCCTGTCACGAGGTGATCACCAGGCCGGCTTGGGGAAGACGAAGTCGGCTTCCTTGGCGTCCTGCGGCAGGACGATCTGGATCTCGCCGTCCACGTACTGCTGGATGAGGTGGGCGCCCTGCGGCTTGCCCGTCTCGTCCCAGGTCAACGGCCCGACGACGGTGTCGACCTCGTTGCTGCGCAGCCACGAGACGAGCTCCTGCTGGCACTCGCCCTGCTCGGCGCACCCGACGGCCTCGACCGCGGCGGCGACGACCTGGCCGGTCGTGTACGCGTTGGCCTCGTCCTCGCCGGGCGGGTTGCCGTGCAGCTCCGTGTACCGCTCGACGAAGTCGACGTTGGACGGCCAGCTCGCGGTCTCGGTGTAGCCGGTGGGCGAGAGGATGCCCTCGGTCTTGGCGCCGATCGCCGCCGAGAACTCGGGGTTGGTCGGCGCCGTGGAGAACGCCGCGAGCGTGGGCTGGTAGTTGAGCTGCTGGAGCGCGACGATGAGGTTCACCGCGTCCTGGTACTGCGTGCCGCCGATGACCATGTCGGCGCCGGAGTCGCTGATCTTCGCGGCGATGGAGGAGAAGTCGGTCGTGTTGGGCGGGTAGACCTCGTCGACGACGATGTCGAGCCCGGCGTCGGCGAGCTTGTCGCGCAGGCCGTAGGCGGTGCCCTGGGCGAACGGGTCGTCCATCGACGCCACCGCGACCGTCTGCGGGCGCTCGCCCTCGGGCATGTCGAGGATGTGGTCCGCGAGGTAGTTGTAGTGGTCGTCGGCGACGGCGGGCGCGGCGTAGAACAGGTTCTCGAAGCCCTGCTCGAACACCTCCGCGGCGGCGCCGGCCGGCTCGACGAAGAGCATCCCGTACTCCTCGGCGACGCGGGCGCTCGGGACGACGAGGCGCGTGGAGAACGGCCCGAACACGAGGTCGACCTCGTCCTGGGCGATGAGCGCCTCGTAGTCCTGCACGACGCGGTCCGCGTTGGACTGGTCGTCGAGGATCTTGAGCTCGACCTGCCGCCCGAGGAGGCCCCCGTCCTCGTTGACGAACTGCGCCCAGGCCTCGTAGCCGCGCTGGACGCCCTTGCCGGGCTCGGAGAAGTCGCCGGTGAGCGGGAGCGAGATGCCGATGACGATCGGGTCGTCGGACCCGCCGCCTCCGCCCTCGCCGTCGGACCCGCCGGAGCACGCCGTGAGGACGAGCGCCGTCGCGGACACGCCGGCCGCGAGGGCGAGCGCGCGGCGTGAGCGGGGGCGGGTGGACATCCGTGGAGTCGACCGAGAATGCATGGACGTGACTCTCCCTACTTCGTCGTAGTGAAGACCTGGGGCCGTACTGCTGCGTACGAGACTGCGTCATTGCGAAAGCGCTTTCGTAAGCGCTTCCGCTAGAGTACGGTGCGGACAGCGGATGTGGCAAGCGTCACGTCGGGGAGGGCCCTCGGGCCGCCGACCGGGCGACGCACGGACGAGCGGAGCAGGGGTGCGTCGAGAAGGTCGGACCACGAAGGGTCGCAGCGCGCTGCGGCTGGTCGACGTCGCCGAGCGGGCGGGCGTCTCGCTCGCGACCGCGTCGCGCGCGCTGTCGGGCAGCGACGGCGTCTCGGAGGTGCTCGCGGAGCACGTCCGCGAGGTCGCGACGGAGATGGGCTACATCGCCAACCCGCACGCGCGCACGCTCGCGGGAGGCACGACGTCGGTCGCCGGCCTGCTCGTCTACGAGATCGGCGACCCGTACTTCTCCGAGATCGCGAGCGGCGTCGTGCGCGTCGCGACCGAGCACGGCTGGAGCGTCCAGATCAGCCACACCGAGCGCGAGCCCAGCGCCGAGGTCACGCAGATCCGGCTCATGCGCGCGCACCGCGTCGGCGCGATCCTCGTCGCCGGGTCCGGGTACGTCGAGCCCGCGATGGAGGCCGACGCCGCGCGCGAGCTCGAGGCGTTCCAGGAGTCCGGGGGGCGGGTCGTCGTCATCGGGCGCCACCACCTGCACAGCGACGCCGTGCTCCCGGACAGCGAGGCCGCCGCAGCGAGCCTCACCGACCACGCCCTCGGCCTGGGCCACCGGCGCCTCGCCGTCGCGGCCGGGCCCGAGCGGCTCACGACCGTCGCGGACCGCATGGCCGGCATCCGGAGCGCGGTCGCGGCCCAGGGCCTCGACCCCGACGACCTGTTCGTGGTGCACGCGCCGTTCACGCGCGAGGGCGGGCGGGACGCCACGCAGCGCATCCTCGCCCAGCGCCCCGACACGACCGCGATCCTCGCGCTCAACGACGCCATGGCCACGGGCGTGCTGTCGCTGCTGCGCGAGCGCGGCGTCGTCGTGCCGCGCGACATGTCCGTCACGGGGTTCGACGACATCCAGGTCGCGCAGGACCTCGCGCCCGCGCTGACCACGGTGCGCCTCCCGATGAGCGAGATGGGAGCGACGGCGTTCGAGCTCGCGCTCCGGCCGCCGTCGGCCCGCCCGCGCCGCCGCCGCACCGACCACGAGCTCGTGGTCCGCGACTCGACGGCCCCACCGCGCCCCGGCCCGCTGTGGGCATGAAATGGGCCCGGTTCTCGCCGCAGAACCGGGCCCATTTCATGCCCACAGCGATGGGGTGGGGTGGGGGCGTCAGAAGGGTTTGCGGGCCACGACGAGGAAGCGCGGGGCCTCGTCGACGAACTCGTGGCCCGCGGCCAGGTGCAGGTGCAGGGCGCGCAGCGGCGCCTCGTACCGGGCGACCGCCTCGGGCGCGAGCGACGCCAGGTCGGGCACCTGCCACGCCATGAGCTTGAGGTACCAGAGCACCGAGGACAGGTCGCGGAACCGGCGCAGGCCCTCGTGCTCGCGCGCGACGTCGACGACGAACCCCGCGTCCCGCAGCACCTCCACCGCGGCGGCGAGCGTCACGGAGTCCGGGTCCCACGGGAGCTCGGTGCCGAGCGCGGTGTTGAGGCGCAGGCCGTCGCGCGAGTCGACCTGCTGGGTGAGGAACACCCCGCCCGGCTCGAGCACGCGCAGCACCTCGTCGGGGTCGAACTCCTCGTGCCGGTCCAGCACGACCGCGAACTGGCCGTCGAAGAACGGCAGGAGCTGCTCGTCGTCGCCCTCGACCGGCCGCACGTCGACGCCCAGCGGCTCGAGCCGGCGTCGGGCCACGGGCAGGTTGGGCGCCCAGCCCTCGGTCGCCGCCGACCCGGCGGGCAGCGGGCCCAGCGTGGACAGCAGCTCGCCGCCACCGGTCCCGAGGTCGAGCACCGGGCCGCGCCCGCTGCCGACCAGCTCGCGTGCGAGCGCGGCGTAGTCCCACGGCAGCGCGTCCTCGACGACGCGGTCCGCCAGGGGGGAGAGGTCGAACCCGACCACGGGCACGGCGCGGGCCCACGCCACGTGCTCCTCGAACGAGGCGTCCCGGGCGGGGACGGGCACGTCGGCCGCCCGGTCGGAGGTGGCGGGGGTGTCGGGGACCGCGGCAGGCATGCGTCGATTGTCACCCGTGCGGGCGCCGTCGCCGAACATGCGCGCCGGGCCCGTCGCGCACCGAGGGGGAGCTCTCCCCGTCGCCGCGGGGCGGGTGCGCGCGGTAGCCTCCCGATGCCCGTTTCGTACGTTCCGTGACAGATCGGGGCGCGGCGGGGACACCGATCGACGAGGGGACCAGACGACGTGAGCGGGATGTGGGGCGCCGACGTCACCGAGCTGAGGAGGCTGGCGCAGTCGCTGCGCTCCGCCTCCGACCAGCTCGTGAGCACGACGTCCGAGGTCAGCGGCCTCGTGGAGGCCGCCGGTCGGTGGCAGGGCGGCGACGCCGACCAGTTCCGGGGCGAGTGGACCGGGTCCTCGGTGGCGCTCCTGCGCGGGGTGAGCCAGACGCTGGCCGAGGCGTCGCAGGCGGTGCTGCGCAACGCCGACGAGCAGTACCTGACGAGCACCGAGGGCGGCGCGATCCCGTCCCCCGGCGTGCCCGGCCCGGGCGTGCCCACGGGCCCCGGCGGCGGGCCGCTCGGCGGCGGGACCACGCTCGCCGGGTCGATCTGGGACGTCGGCGAGACCCTCGGGGAGTCGACGATGTTCGTCCTCGACGGGCTGAAGGCCTGGAAGGTCGGGCAGTCCCTCACCGCGTTCCTGCAGGCCAGCCGCCTCGCCGACCTGTCCGACGCCGCCGCGAGCGCGTCGGTCTTCGCGCGCGGCATGGTCCTCGACGACGCGATGGGGCTCCTGGGCGGGCTCGGGACGGCGGGCCGGCTCGCGGGCGGCGTCGGCGGCCTGTTCGGCGTCATCGGCGGCTTCGACCAGATGTTCAACACCGAGTACGACGGCGTGCGGGGCGGCGTCGACCGCGTCATGGGCGGCCTGTCGGTCGTGGGCGGCGCGGGGACGATGCTCATGATGGCGGGCATGCTCACCAACCCCGTGGGCATCGGGATCGTGGTGGGCGCGGGCGTCGTCGCGGGCGCCTGGGCGCTGGGGAACCTCGTCGTCGACAACTGGGACGCGATCTCGGGGTTCGCCACCAACCCCGGCCCGTACCTCGCCGACGGGTGGAACACCGTGACCGACTTCGCCGGCGACGCGGTCGATACGATCGGGGACGTCGCGTCGGACGTCGGGGACGCGATCGGCGACGGGCTCTCCGCCGCCGGTGACTTCGTCGGAGGGCTCTTCTCGTGACCCAGCAGACCATGCGGTGGTCCGCGTCGGACATCGCCGCGGCCGAGCGCGCGCTGGAGCGAGCGACCCCGGGCGAGGTCACGCACGTCGTGACGCTCACCGACGAGGAGATCGTCATCCTCGACGGGCTGCAGAACCCCCAGCTCGTGGCGGTGCCGTGGCTCGACGAGCAGGAGGGCGCGGACCGCGGGCTCGTGGGCCGCGTCGCGCTCCGCTCGCTCCTCGCGCGCGGCATGGTCGTGCCGAGCGAGGACGCGGCCGCGGCCGAGCCCGTGGACGGCCGGCCGGCCGTCGGCATCGAGGCCGTCCCGGAGATCACGGGTCCGCTGGTCCTGCGCCGCACGGCGCACGCGATCCTGTCCGTCGAGCGCACGACGTCGGTCGGCCGGCACTGGGTGTACGTCTACCTCCACGAGGACGACCGCGTGCTCGAGGAGGAGGTGGCCCCGAGCGGCCACCACGCGTTCAGCGTCTACCCGCTGTCCGAGCTCGCGGGCCGGCTCGCGGTCTTCGTCGACCCGGGCTCCCAGGCCCTGATCGACGGTCGCTCCCAGACGTTCACGCCCGACGACTTCGCTGCGCAGGCGCCGAGCCTGCCCGAGCTCGCCGGGGCGCTGGCCGTGACGACGCTCGGCGCGGTGCACGCGGGATCCGACGTCCTGGAGCAGGTGAGCGTCTACGCGACCCCTGACGGCGTGTACACGGTCCGGGGCGGCGAGCACGGGGCCGACGGCGCGCCGACCTCGCTCACGCTGTCCGAGGTCGGGGCAGCCACGGTCCGCCGGCTCCCGCTCGAGCTGCTCGGTCGATGAGCGGGCCGACGGCGGCGCCCACGACCGGCGCGCGCGCGACGCGCAAGGTCCGGCACCACGCCGCGCGGTCGGGCCTCGGCACGGTCCGGCACGTGTCGGCGGCGACGCCGAACGCCCCGGCGTGGGCGGTGACGGTGGTCGTGGTGCTCGTGTTCTCCGTCGGGCCGGCGCTCGTGGGGAACGCGGGGCCCGCCGCGATCGGCTACCTCCTGCCGTCCTTCGCGGCGATCGCCGCGGTGATCCTCTGGTTCCTCGGCTCCGAGAAGCTGGTCGTGCTCGACCACGGGATCCTCGTCGGCTCGTTCGCCCCGTTCCTGCGCCCGGTCGCGGTGCCCTTCGCGGCCCTCGACGTCCGGACGGTGCGCGCGGCCGTCGCGAGCCCGCGCACGCTCGGCCTGCTGCTCACCGACCGCGGCGTGTCGACGGCGTCGCGCACCGTGCTCTGGTCGCGCCGCGCCGTGACCTTCGTCGGGGTCGCGCCGACCCAGCTCCGCCAGGCGCACGCGCGGGGGCTGCACGTCGACCTCGCGACCGCGACCGCCGTCGACCTCTGGGTCTTCTCGGCCCGCGACCCGCGTCGCCAGGAGCTGGTCGTCCGCGCGCTGGGCGACGCCGCACGCGCGGCCGGGGTGCCCGGCGCGGAGCAGGTCGAAGCGCTCGCCCTGCCCGCGCAGCCCGTGCAGGTCTCGCCGCAGGGCGCGGACCGTCTCGCGGTCCCGGAACATCTGCGCAGCGCCCGGGCGCGGCACCCGCAGCCGACACGCTGAGCGTCTCGCGGGCGGGTCGCCGCCGGCGTCAGGCCGAGGTGGGCCCGAACGCCGCGGCGAGACGCGCCGTCGGGCCGTCGCCCTGGGTGCTCGCGGCGCCGAGAGCGGCGACCTGGAGCACCATCCACGGGCTGAAGACCCACGGGGTCGCGGCGACCGCGCGCGCGACGTCGCGCGGGTCCGCCCAGGCGGTCTCCATGACCTCGTCGGGGTTCGGCTCGACCGTGCCCGCCGCGCTCGCCGCGTAGACGGGGCAGATCTCGTTCTCCACGACGCCGGAGGCGTCGACGGCGCGGTAGCGGAAGCCCGGCACCGCGACCTCGAGGCCCGTGATCTCGAGGTCGAGCTCGTGCCGCCCGTGGCGGACGATCGACTCCTCGGTGGTCTCGGTCCAGCGCGGGTGCCCGCAGAAGGAGTTGGTCCACACGCCCGGCCACGTGCGCTTCCCGAGCGCGCGCCGCGTGAGCAGCAGGCGGCCCGCGTCGTCGAGCACGTAGCAGGAGAAGGCGAGGTGGAGGGGCGTCTCGGTCGTGTGGACGGCGGCGCGGTCGAAGGTACCGGTCCGGCGACCCTGGTCGTCGACGGTGACGACGTGGTCGGCGGCGACGGGGACGTGCGGGGTCATGCGGCCACTCTCGCACACGGCCCTCCGGGAGGGGGAACCGCTGTCAGGAACTCCTGGCGCCCGGCGACGACGCCCGGAGCGGGCTCCGAGCGCGGTCCGGTCGTGAGGGGTGTCACCCACGCCACCGGCCGCACGGTCTTGCCGAGCCCACCCCGGCATGAATTAAGGTGAGGGTAACCTCACTAGGCCACCTCCGACCGGGCCCACGCCCCCGAGCAGATCCGAGCACCATGACCTCGCCCGCGACCGCCGACGCACCGGCCGGCCTCCCCGCCGGGAGCCCCCGGACCGCGACGGGACGCGACGACCGCCCGGCCGGGGTCGCACGCACCAACGCGGGCCGCAGCCTCGGGCTCCTCGTCGCCGTCGTGGTCCTCGTGCTCGCGATCGTGCTCAGCCTCGTCGTCGGCTCCAAGCCGGTCCCTCTCGGCACCGTCTGGGACGCGCTCACCGGGTACGACGGCTCGGGCGACCACGTGATCATCCGCGACCTGCGGCTGCCGCGCACGATCGTCGGCCTCCTGGTCGGCGCCGCGCTCGGGGTCGCGGGCGGGCTCATCCAGGCCATGACGCGCAACCCGCTGGCCGACCCGGGCATCCTCGGCGTCAACGCCGGCGCGGCGTTCGCCGTCGTGCTCGCGGTCGCGTTCCTCGGGTTCACGGACATCCAGTCCTTCATCTGGTTCGCGTTCGCCGGGGCGGTCGTCGCGACCGTCGCGGTCTATGCCATCGGGTCGCAGGGGCACGGGGGAGCGACGCCCGTGCGCCTCACGCTCGCGGGCGTCGCGCTGGGCGCCGTGCTCGGCGGCATCTCGCAGGGCATCACGCTGCTCGACCCCGCGGCGTTCGACCGCATGCGCTTCTGGGGCGCCGGCTCCCTCGCGGGCCGCACCATGGAGATGGCAGGCACGATCGCGCCGTTCGTCGTGGTCGGGCTGGTCATCGCGCTCGTCGTCGCGCGCCCGCTCAACACCATCGCGCTCGGCGACGACCTCGCGAGCTCGCTCGGCGCGCACGTCGGGCGCACCCGCATCCTGGTCGGCATCGCGGTGATGCTGCTGTGCGGCGCCGCGACGGCGGCCGCCGGGCCGATCGCGTTCGTCGGGCTCATGGTGCCGCACGTCGCGCGCTGGACGGTCGGCCCCGACCAGCGCTGGATCCTGCCGTACTCGGCCGTGCTCGCGCCCGTCCTGCTGCTCGTGTCCGACGTCGTCGGCCGGGTCGTCGTCATGCCCGGCGAGCTGCAGGTCGGGATCGTCACCGCGTTCGTCGGCGCCCCCGTCCTCATCGCGCTCGTGCGCCGCTCGAAGGCGAGCGGGCTGTGAGCGCCCCGGTCCGGGACGACGCGCCCGTGGACCCCTCCCTGCCCGACGGCGGCGCGCACCGCGTCGACTTCGGTCGCCCCACGCGCGTCGTGCGCGGGCTCGGCGGCCGCGCGAGCCTGCGGCTCGACCTGCGCACGCTCGGGGTGTGCGGGGTGCTGCTGCTCGTCGCGCTCGCGATCGGCGTCGTCGCGCTGACCACCGGCGACTACCCGCTCACGGTGCCGCAGGTCCTCCAGGCGCTCGTGGGCGCGGCCGACGGCCCGGTGCACATGGTCGTCGTCGAGTGGCGCCTGCCGCGCGCGCTCATGGCGCTCGTGCTCGGTGCGGCGCTCGGCGCGAGCGGCGCGATCTTCCAGTCGCTCACGCGCAACCCGCTGGGCAGCCCGGACGTCATCGGGTTCAACACCGGCGCCTACACGGGCGCGCTCGTCGTCATCATGCTGCTCGGCGGCGGGTACGTCGGCGTCGCGGCGGGCGCGCTCGTCGGCGGCGTCGTCACCGCGGGCGTCGTGTACCTCCTGGCCTACCGGCGCGGGGTCCAGGGCTTCCGGCTCATCATCGTCGGCATCGCCGTGTCCGCGATGCTCGCGTCCGTCAACCAGTGGCTCATCATCAAGGCGGACCTCGAGACCGCGATGGCGGCCGCCGTGTGGGGCGCCGGGTCGCTCAACGGCATGACCTGGGCACAGGCGGTCCCCGCGTGCGTGCTCGCGGCACTTCTCGCGCTCCCGCTCCTGTGGCTCGCGCCGCGCATGGGGCTGCTGGAGCTCGGGGACGACGCCGCGGCCGCCCTCGGCCTGCGCAGCGAGCGGGTCCGCCTCGCCCTCGTGATCGTCGGCGTCGCGCTCACGGCCCTCGTGACCGCGGCGGCCGGGCCCATCGCGTTCGTCGCGCTCGCCGCACCGCAGCTCGCGCGCCGCCTCACGGGCGCCGCGGGCGTGCGGATCCTCCCCGCCGCCGTCATGGGCGCCGTCCTGCTCGCGGCGAGCGACCTCGTCGCCCAGCGCGCGTTCGCTCCCACCCAGCTCCCCGTCGGCGTCGTCACCGTGAGCGTCGGCGGCGCCTACCTCGTCTGGCTCCTCGTGCGCGAGGCCCGCAAGTGACCACGAACCCGCAGACCGGAACGACCCCGGTGGCTCTCACGAACCTCGCGGCCGCCCCGCGCGTCGCCGACGCGCCGACCGGCGCGCGCGCCGACCGCGTCCCGCCCGCGGACCGCCTGCACGCCGAGGGGATCACTGTCGGCTACGACGACCGCGTCATCTCCTCCGACCTCGACGTGAGCATCCCCGACGGGTCGTTCACGGTGATCGTCGGGCCGAACGCGTGCGGCAAGTCGACGCTGCTGCGCGCGCTGTCGCGCCTGCTCAAGCCGTCGCGGGGCCAGGTCGTGCTCGACGGCCGGTCGATCTCGTCGATCCCCGCGAAGGAGGTCGCTCGCCGCCTCGGCCTCCTGCCGCAGACGTCGATCGCGCCCGAGGGCATCACCGTCGCCGACCTCGTCGCGCGCGGGCGCTACCCGCACCAGAAGCTGCTGCGGCAGTGGTCGCGCGAGGACGAGGCCGCGGTGGTCGGGGCGCTCGCCGCGACCGGGACGACCGAGCTCTCGGGCCGCCTCGTCGACGAGCTCTCCGGCGGGCAGCGCCAGCGCGTGTGGGTCGCCATGGTCCTCGCGCAGGAGACCCCCCTCCTCCTGCTCGACGAGCCGACGACGTTCCTCGACATCGCGCACCAGATCGAGCTGCTGGAGCTGTGCGCCGACCTCAACCGCGACCGCGGGCACACGCTCGTGGCGGTGCTGCACGACCTCAACCACGCGTGCCGCTACGCGACGCACCTCATCGCCATGAAGGACGGCGCGGTCGTCGCCGAGGGCGCACCGGCCGACGTCGTGACGGCCGACCTCGTCGAGGACGTGTTCGGCCTGCCGTGCCGCATCATCGCCGACCCCGTGACGGGCACCCCGCTCGTCGTGCCCGAGGGTCGTCCCCGCCGCGCCTGACCGCGTGGCCCCGTTCCCCGCCGGTCGACCCACCCGCCCGACCGGCCCCCCACCGTCCTGCGCTCGCCCGCACCGCCTCGTCCGAGGAGCAACGCATGACCCGCACCACCCGTCCCTCGTCCACCCTGCCCACGGCAGCCCGCCCGACCCTGCACCGGCGCCCGGTGCGCTCCCTCGCCGCGGGCGCGCTCGCCGTCGGGCTCGCGGTCACGCTCGCCGCGTGCTCGGCCGGCACCGAGCCCGGGACCGACGACGCGGCCGACGACGCGGCCGCGGACGGCTGGTCCTGGACGTCCTCGGGCTACGGCACGACGTACACGCTCGACGAGGCGCCGGACAGCCTCGTCGTCGACGGCTACACCGCCGCGGCGCTGTGGGACTACGGCGTGCGGCCCGCCGGGGTGTTCGGCTACGGCTTCTCCGACGCCGGCGCGCTGTCGATCGGCACCGCGCAGGTCGACGAGATGGAGGTCGTCGGCGCCGACGCCGAGCTCAACCTGGAGAAGCTGCTCGCGCTCGAGCCCGACCTCGTGATCGGGTTCGGCAACGAGGACGGCACGGCCTGGACCTGGTGGGACGACACGGTCACGGAGGAGGCGACGGCGGTCGCCCCGTTCGTCGGCATGAGGTTCTCGGGCCGCCCGGTGGTCGAGGTGATCGAGGACTACGCGTCGCTCGCGGAGGCGCTCGGCGGCGACGTCGGCTCGCCGGAGGTCACGGAGGCGAAGGCGGCGTTCGACGAGCGGCTCGACACGCTGCGCGGCATCGCGGCGGAGAAGCCGCTGACGATCCTGCCGCTCAACGGCGCCGAGCAGCTGTGGGTCGGGCAGAAGAACCTGGGCCAGCTCGCGCTGCTCGAGGAGCTGGGCTTCACGATCGGCGGGCCGCAGGACCAGGAGGGCTGGGCCGAGCTGAGCTGGGAGCGCGTGCCGGACCACCCGGCCGACGTCGTGCTGAGCTACACGGGCTCCGACGAGGCCATGGCCGCGAACCCGGTCTACGCGGGGCTGCCCGCGGTGCAGGCGGGCCAGGTCGTCGGGTGGGACGACAAGCGGCCGTTCACCTACGCGAGCTACGTCGAGTGGTTCGACGAGCTGATCGCGGTGCTCGACGGCGCGGAGGTCGTGTCGGGCGTGCCTACGTCCTGACGTCCGCGCCGTCCCACCAGTCGAGGACGACGGTCGCGTGGTAGGTGAGCCAGCGCGACGGCTCGCCCGCGGGGGAGTCGACCTCGAACCACACCCGGCCCGGGTGGCGCCGGCCCTGGAGCCAGGTGCCGTCCGGGCGCCGGGCGCGGCGGACGTGCTCGACGGCGTCCGCCGCGCGCGGGTCGGGGGGCGTCCCGTCGAGCAGCGACGCCTCGCGCAGGTAGACCAGCGCGTTGAGCACGCTGTAGTACCAACGGAACGGGTACGCGAGGCGGAACACCCAGTCCCCGACGGGCTCGCCCGTGCTCAGTCGGCGGAACAGGCCGCGGCGCAGCAGGTACTCCTCGCCCGACCGGCGCGCCGCACGCAGCTCCTCGCCGCCGCCGGCGAGCTCCTGATAGGCGAGCAGCCCCTTGAGCGCGTTGAGGGTCGAGTGGAACGAGGAGACGGTGGCGCCCTCGACCCAGTCGCAGTTCCACCCGCCGTCGGGCAGCCGGCCGGCGAGCACGGCGGCGAGCAGCTCGGAGACGTCGACCCCGAGCCAGGCGCCGGCCGCGAGCGTGTACCCGTTGATGCACCAGTCGACCTCGCCGCCCCAGTAGGGCAGGTCGTCGTACTCCCACCGGCTGTGCGCCGCGAGCAGCTCGGGCGTGCGGCGCGCGCGCAGCACGCCCGGGTCGAGCCCCCACTCGCGCAGCGCGACGAGCGACCACGTCGTCGCCGTCCAGGGCTGGCCCTCCTCGGGTGCTCCGCCGGCGTCCACCGCTCCCGCGTCCGCGGGGAAGTACGCGCCGCCCGCCCACTGCCCGTCGGGGTCCTGCAGCGCGAGCAGGCGCGCGCCGAAGCCCTCGGTCGCGACGCGCGCCCGCGTCGCCTCCCAGACCTCGGGAGGCGCGTGCACGACGTCGCGCTCGACCCGCCACCGCAGCGCCGGGTCGGCGTCGAGCAACCAGTCGACCAGCCCGTCCTCGGGCGGCCCTCCGGGAGTGGCGGCGGCCATGCCGTCACGCTACGCCCGGGCGCGCGCGGCGTCAGCCCTCGTCGTCCACCCGTCCGGCGATGACGGCGACGGCGCGCGCGAGCTCGTCCCCGCTCGGGATCGCGTCCGGGCTGAGCAGCCAGAGGATGCCGAGGCTCTGCACGAGCACGAAGTCGAGCCGGGCGACGGCCGCGAGGTCGTCCTCGCTCAGCTCGGGGCGAGCCGCCCGCAGGTGCTCGAGGATCCCGAGGTAGCCCTGCCCGGTCGCAGCGGCCAGCTCGCGGCTCGCCTCGCCGTCGCGCAGGACGCGCACGGAGTTCTCGAGGCTCGCGAGCAGGGCCTCGCGGTGCGCGGCGAACACCTCGGGCATGCGGTTCCACAGGGCGGCGAACCCCTCGAGGAGCGGGAGCGACGCGGTCTCCTGGACGACCGCCTCCATCGAGTCGCCGATGCCGCTGCCGAGCGACTCGAGGAGCGCCTCGGTGAGGAGGCGTTCCTTGGAGCCGAAGTGGTAGCCGATCGCGGCGAGGCTGACGCCGGCCGCGGAGGCGATCTCGCGCGCGGTCGCCTTGGCGACGCCGCGCTCGACGATCACCTGGCGCGCGCCGGCGAGGAGGTCTTCACGGTTTCCCACGAGGGACAGTCTATCTCGAGAGTCAGACAAATGTTCTAGACAAGCGTGCCACCCCTCTGTTAGACATGTGTTTAAGACGAACGTCCAAACGGAGGGCACCGACATGACCGGCACCGACCACACCCCGCACGTCCTCGTCTCCGGCGGCGGCATCGCCGGGCTCGCGCTCGCGCTGCAGCTCGTGCGGCAGGGCCGCCGCACCACGCTCGTCGAGCGCGCCACGGCCCCGCGTCCCGGGGGCCAGGCGGTCGACCTCCGCGGCGCGAGCCGCGAGGTCGCGACCCGCCTGGGCCTCATGCCCGGCATCGAGCAGCGCCGGGTGCACGAGGAGGGCCTCGCCTACGTGGACGGTCGGGGTCGGGTGTTCGGCCGCATGTCGATGGCCGCCTTCGACGGCGAGGGCGCCGTGGCGGAGATCGAGATCGCGCGCGGAGACCTCGCGCGCGTCCTGCTCGACGCGCTCGTCGCGGCCGGGGACGAGGCACCGGGCCTCCTCGACCTGCGCTACGGCGACCGCATCACCGCGCTCACCCAGGACGCCGACGGCGTGGACGTCACGTTCGAGCACGCCGACGACGCGCGCTTCGACCTCGTCGTCGGGGCCGACGGCGTCCACTCCGCGACCCGCCGGCTCGCGTTCGGCCCGGAGGAGCAGTTCGCGACGTACCTCGGCGGCTACGCGGCGTTCTTCACCCTGCCCACGCCCGACGACGTCGAGCCGGGCTGGTTCGCCATGCGGTTCGTGCCCGGTGCGACGTTCGGGATCCGCCCCGACCTCGACCCCTCGACCTCGAAGGCCCTGCTCACGCTCCGGGTCGACCGGGACCCCGCGCTCCGCGGCGACCGGGCGGGGCAGGAGGCGCTGGTCCGCGGCCTCCTCGAGGGCGCGGGCTGGCACGCCCCGACGATCCTCGACGCGATGTCCGACGCGTCCGACCTCTACTTCGACGAGCTCGTGCGCATCGACGTCCCCGACCCCGTCGCCGGCCGGGTCGTGCTCCTGGGGGACGCGGCGTCGTGCGGCTCGCCCATGACGGGCCAGGGCACCGCGACCGCCCTGGTCGGCGCCTACCTCCTCGCCACGCGGCTGGGGGCGACCCCCGACGACCCGGCCGGCGCGGCGCGGCGCTACGCGGCCGACGTCGCCCCGTTCGTCGAGGCGGGGAAGAAGATCCCCGGCGGCGGCATCGCGCGCATGGTGCCGGGGAGCCGGCTGGAGGCCGCGGTGCTGCGCGCGACCACCCGCGTCATGCTGTCGCGCGCGCTGCGCCCGCTCGTGCGCCGCATGTTCACGGCCGGCGGCGACGCGCCGTCGCTCCCGGTGACCGACTCGGCGCCGCAGCCCGTCCGCTGAGCGACCGCCCGGCTCCGTGCCGCGCCGGGCCCGCTGCGGGCCCGGCACGGCACGCCGTCAGACGAACCCGAACACGGGCGGGAAGACGACGACCACGATCGCGGCCCACGCCGCGTACACGGGCAGGAACCGGGTCTGCCAGGCCACGAGGTCGGCGAACGGCCGCCGTCCGCGCAGGAACGCCGTCGCCAGGACGGCGGACCACACGAGGTGCACGAGCAGGAGCAGGTTGAGCCCGAGCGCGGCGGCCTTGTTGGGGCTGACCCCGAACTCGGCGATGCGCGTGAGCATCGCGGTGAGCGCGACGGCGTCGACCGCGAGCGCCGCGACGACGAGGACGACCTGGAGGCCGTCGAAGAACGACGGCGGCGCGAGGGGGTCGCGCGCGGAGACGGAGTAGAGGAGCAGGCAGAGGACGAGCACGAGGATCGCGTCCATGAGGATGAGCAGCTCGCGGTCGACGGCGGCGAGGTTCCCCGCGGTCGCGAGGACGACGAACGCGGCGAGGAGCATGACGAGCGTCAGCGGCGTGAAGACGCGGGTCAGCACGGGCGCGATGTTCTCGACGACGTTCTGCTTGGCCTCGACGAGCCACGCGGCCACGATCAGCGCCGCCGGGACGCACAGGGTCAGGATCCAGGAGTCGAGGTAGGGCTCGAGGTCGACGCCGGCGAGCGAGAAGACCCCGATCGTCAGGCCCAGCAGGACGCCGCCCCCGAGCGCGATGAGCGTGTAGTACACGGCGAGCTCGCCCGTGAACCGCACGAAGTCCATGCGTCGTGGGTGCGAACGCCACCGCCCGCCGACGTACGCGAGCCCGACGACGGACCACAGCGCAACGGGGGCGGCGAGCGCCGCGAGGACGAAGGTCGAGTCCGTGGGCTGGAACGGGTACAGGTTGAGGACGAGGCCCAGCGCGACGAACGGCACGACGAGCGCGCCGACCACCCGTGCCGTGACCTGCCGCTTCCACGCGAGGTAGGCCGTGAGGAACGGCAGCACGAGGAGCCCGACGTTGAGGCCGACCGTCTCCCAGGGGAGGAGCACGGTCGCGACCTTGACCGTGACGCCCACCGCGACGGCGAGCGCGAGCACCACCGCGAGCTCGCGCCACGACCGCGTGCGGCCGGTCGGCTGCTCGCCGACGAGGACGAGCTGCTTCCACAGCCGCTCGGAGTGCTCCTGCGCGAACTCGCGCGACAGGTCGTCGAGCGTGCCCATGCGCTTCACGGCGACGAGGAACGCCTCGTCGTCGTCGAGCCCGGTCGCGCGCAGGTCCTCGACCCGCTCGCGCAGGTGGTCCTCCATCTCGTCGACGTCCGCGCCGGAGATGGCCTCGCGGCGGCGGACGTAGCCGCGCCACTGGTCGATCTGGGCCTCGAGCGCGGCGTGCGGGCCCGGGCTCACCCCGTCCGCCGGGGCGGTCGTGGCGCCCATCAGGCCCACCCCTCCGCGACGCGCGGCGGGGTCGGCAGCCCGTCCTGCGCCGTTCGCCAGACCTGGTGGAGCGCGTGCGCGACGACGTCCCACTGGGCCTGGCGCTCGACGAGCGCCTCGCGTCCCGCGGCGGTGATCGCGTAGTGCTTGCGGCGCCGTCCGACGTCGGACGTGCCCCACGACGCCTCGACGAGACCGAGCCTCTCCAGCCGGTGCAGCAGCGGGTACAGCATGCCGTCGGTCCACTGCATGCGGCCTCCCGAGAGCTCGTCGACGCGCTTGAGGATCGCGTAGCCGTACGACCCGCCGTCCGCGAGGATCCCCAGCACGAGCGGGGTGGCCGACGCGGCCACGAGGTCCTTGTCGATTCGCATGGCACTCCTATGCCTAGTTCTTCTAGGGATAGAGACCCTAGCAGATCTAGGTGTGGTTCCCGCCCCCCGCTACGGTGACCGGACGGCCACCCGTCAGCCCTGGGCGGGCGCGCGTGGGCCAGCGCCGCACTCGAGGCCGGGGTGCGCCGGAGCGAGGACACGGAAGCCCCGCGCCTCGTCGCTGCTCTTCCAGCCGTACGGGAACGCCGGCGGCGCCGGAGCGGGGTGACCCCGGTCCCGGCGCCGCGTGCGTGCTCGGTCAGGCGACGGCGGTCGCCTCCAGCTCGACGAGCTGTCCGGGGACCGCCAGGCGGGTCACCCCGAGCATCGTCGTCGCCGGGGCCACGCGCGCGGCCCCGAGCCGTGCGGCGAGCACCCCGTAGTGCTGGAGGAGCGCGTCGACGTCGGTCGTGTAGACGTTCAGCCGGACGACGTCCGCGAGCGTCATGCGCGCCTGGCTCAGCACCGCCTCCAGGTTGTCCAGGCTCAGCGTGAGCTGCGCCGCGAGATCACCCTCGTGCCGGGGGCGGCCGTCGTGCGACATCGCCGTCTGCCCGGAGCAGAAAAGGGTCCGGGCGTGCCCCGAGACCAGCTCCGCCTGGTTGAACCCCAGCTCCTGCGACCACGTCACGGGGTTGATCGCCGTTCGTTCCACTGCCATGCCGACTCCGTCCGACTCGTCCTGCCGGGCGCGCGCGTCGACCCTCGTGGCCGACGTCCCGCACACCCGTCTCCGAGCCTCTCGGCGATAGACGACACCCCCTGTCATGTATCCCGGTACGTTTCTCAGGTGCGCGCCGACCGGCTGGTCTCCCTGGTGCTGCTGCTCCGACAGCGGGGCCGGCTGTCCGCGACCACCCTGGCGCGTGAGCTCGAGGTGTCGACCCGCACGGTCCTGAGGGACGTCGAGGCGCTCTCCGCCGCAGGCGTGCCGATCTACGCCGAGCGCGGCCGGCACGGAGGCTTCACGCTCCTGCCCGGGTTCCGCACGGAGCTCACTGGCCTCACCCCGGACGAGGCGCTCGCCGTGCTCGCCGCCACGTCGGGTCGTGGTGGGCATGTGCTCGACCTGGGAAGCGCGCTCGCGTCGGCCGTCCGCAAGGTCGTCGACGCGCTTCCCGAGGCCCACCGTGGCGCGGCCGACGACGCGGCCCGTCGGATCCTCGTCGAGCCGGAGATCGACCTGCTCGCTCGCCGGCAGGCTGCCGAGGAGGTCCCCGTGGCAGTCCTGCGCGAGGTCCGGCGCGCCGTGCTCGGCGGGCGGAAGCTCCGGATCCGCTATGCGGCCGTCGGCCGAACACCGGCCTCGCGCGAGGTCGACCCGGTGGGCATGGTCACCGCCCGCGGCACGGGCTACCTGCTCGCCACGGTCGGCGGGGAGGACCGTACGTACCGCCTCTCCCGGGTCCTTGCCGCCGTGGCGCTCGCCGAACCGGCGGACCGTCCCGACGTCGTCGACCTCGAGCAGCTCTGGCGCGAGCGAAGCGCCCGGTTCCGGGCCGGTGACGACCAGGTCGTCGCGCGCGTCCGGCTCGTGCCGGACCGACGGGACGTGCTCGTAGGCACCGCGGTCTCCGTCCACGCCGAGTCCGTCGCCGACGGCGGCCTGCTGGTGCTCGACGTGAGCTTCCAGGACCTCCGGCACGCCGTCTGGGCGGTGTGGCAGCTCGGGCCGGACGCCGAGGTGCTGGACCCAGCACCGCTGCGCGACCTGCTGCGGGACCGCGCCGTCGCGACCGCGCGACGCTACGGGGCACCGGACGACGCCCCGACAGAGTGACGGCCCCGCCGCGGACGGCGCGGCGGGGCCGTCGTCGAGCCCGGGCGGGACCAGGTGGTCCCGCCCGGGGTCGTGCACGGGTCTCCCGGAGGAGGGTCGGGCTACCCGGCGTAGGTCTCGAGCTCGGCGACGCGGGGCGTGCCCGACGCGCCGGTGATCTCGAGGTTGATCTTCTTGAGCGACGTCGCGGTGAACGTGATCGTCCCCGCACCACTGCCCGTCTTCAGGACGGCGCCCGTGTCGTTGTTCACGAGCCGCCACGTCCCGATGCTGCCGCCGCCCGCGGCCTCCTTGACGACGACCCTGCCGACGGTCGTCGCGGTGCCCCACTTGACGGAGACGGTCCCCGTCGAGCCGCTGGGCGACCACCACGTCGCGGTGCTGCCGTCGATCGCGTTGCCGTAACTCGTCCCGCTCGCCTTGCTCGAGCCGTCCGCGCCGGCGCCGAGGCTGAGGTTGGTGCCCGACGGCGGGTCGGTCGGGTCCGTGGGGTCGGTCGGGTCGGTCGGGTCGGTGGGGTCGGGGTCCGGCGTCTGCGGCGTGCACGAGCCGTCCGAGACCTTGAGGCCCTTGTTCGCGCCCGCGGTCTGGTTCACGAGGTTCGGCACGCAGCTCGCGCCGTCGAGCGTGTAGGAGTAGGGGATGCTGACCGACGTCGTGGAGGTCAGGTTCGGACCGGCCGGCTGGATGTCACCGCTCGGGCTCGACCACGTCACGTTGTCGAGGACGTTCCCTGCGACCTGCCAGGTGCCCTTCTGGTCCGTGTAGAACGTGCCGAGGACGTCCTTCGAGTCCTCGAAGTAGTTGTTCTCGACCTTCGCCTTCGCCCCGGCCCGCGAGTTGATCCCGGACTCGTTGAGGTGCACGTAGTGGTTGTTGTAGATGTGGGCGATGCCGCCGCGCAGGAGCGGCGTGCGCGAGTCGAGGTTCTCGTACTTGTTGTGGTGGAACGTCACGAACCCGTTGGACGTGTCGCTCTCGCTCGAGCCGATGAGGCCGCCGCGGCCGGAGTTGCGCAGGATGCTGTAGGACAGCGTCACGTACTGGACGCCCGCCTTCATGTCGAACAGGCCGTCGTAGCCCTCGGACTCCCCGCCCGACGCCTCGAGCGTCACGTGGTCCACCCACACGTTGCGGACGTCGCTCTCCATGCCGATCGCGTCGCCGCCGTTCGACGTGGGCGAGCCGGACTTCTTGACGTTCTTCACGGTGACGTTCTGGATGATGACGTTGCTGGCCTCGCGGAGGTGGATGCCCAGCTGGTCGAACGTCGCGCCGTTGCCGACGCCGACGATCGTCACGTTGCTGACCTGCTTGAGCTCGATCACGCCGGCCGCCGTGTTGCAGCTGTCGCCCGAGACCTTGGCCGTGTTGCCGTGGTTGATGGTGCCCTCGACCTCGATGACGATCGGGGTGTCGTCGCTGGCCCTGTTGCACAGGGCCGCGTGGATCTGGGTGCCGGTCGTGGCGCGGACGGTCTGGCCGCCGGCACCGCCGGTCGTGCCGCCGTTCAGGGTCGCGTAGCCGGTCGCGCTCCCGGTCACGGCGGCGTTCGCCGTGCTGGTCAGGGCGGTCACGCCCATCGTGGCCGCCAGGGCCGTCGCGGCAGTGGCCGCGAGCAGTCGTCGTGCGACGGGTCGTCTCATCGTGGTGCCTCACCTTTCGTCATCGAACTGGGGGCGGTGCGTGGTGACTCGCGGTGGCCAGGTCCGCGCTCGCGTCGGTCGACGCGGCGACCTCGTCCTGGTGCGCGGGCGCCGGGTCGTGCGCACTGCGCGGCTCCCGACGACGACGTCGGGCTGGCCCGCCTCGACGAGCTCGTCGAGGCCCTCGGAGGAGGTAGAGATCTGGGTAACCGGTTTCCCGATCGTAGGATACCGGTTTCCCATTGCGCAAGCCGGGTGTTCTTGACTCCCGCTTGACCGTCGCACCCTGCCGACGGGGAGCGTCACGCTCGTGTCGCAGGAGGGTCGGCGGCGTACCGACTCTCTCCCGCTGCTACATCAGCCGGGTCGACTCGAGCGCCTTGGCGAGGTCGTCGTTGAGACCGATGAGCGGGACCCGGAGAACGAGACCGAGGAGCAGGGCGGGGAGGACGAAGAGAGCGAGACAACCGAGGGAGATCCAGTAGTCCCCGTCGTAGATCCCCGCGATGGCCGCGCGGACTGCGGTCGTCGCGTGGGAGACCGGGAGGAAGGGGCTGATGTTCTGGAACCACTGCGGGAGGACGCTGAGTGGGTAGGCCCCACCCCCGGCCGAGATCTGGACGACGAGCAGGAAGACGGCGAGGGCCTTGCCGGCCTCGCCGAACGAGAGGACCAGCGTGTACGTGATGAGCGAGAAGACCAGCGACATCACCCAGCCCGCGAGGATCAGCAGTGCCGGGTAGACCGGCCGCACGCCGACGAAGCCGATGAGCCCGACGTACAGCAGCGAGCTCTGCAGGAGAGCGAGGACGGCGAAGATGCCGTAGCGGCCGAGGTACTCCTGGGGGAGCGTGAGGTCCGTCCCGGCCGGTAGACGATCCCGCACCACGTCGACCCGGATCAGGACCGAGAGCAGCAGCGCACCGACCCACAGGCCCAGGACGGAGTAGAAGGGCGCCATCTGGGCACCGAACGTGTCGACCTTGAACACCGGGATGGTCTTGAGCGCCACGGGAGAGCTCAGCTCGCCGGCGAAGGTCTCCGGGTCGGGGCCGACGATCTCGGTGAGCTTGCTGAGATCGCCCGACTCCGAGGCTTCGCGCAGCGCGGAGGCCACGCCGTCGAACCGGGCGGCCGCGGCGTCCAGATCCCCGGCGATCGTCGTCATGGTGCCCTCGGCGGCCGTGAGCACGCCAGCGAGGGACCCGGAGCCTTCCGACAACGCAGAGACCGCGCCCGACAGGTCGTCACCGATGGCGACGAAGCCGCCGTTGATCGACGAGAGCGTGCCGGCGAGCCGGTCGAGCTGGGGCCTCAGGCTGTCGGCGTACGAGCTCTGGACGCCCTCGACGGCGTTCCTGGCCTCGTCGACGAGAGCGATGACCTCGTCACGCGTCGCCTGGCTGTCCGTCTCGCCCTGGGACAGCCGCGTCGCTGCCTCCTGGAGGCGGTCGCGCAACAGCTCCTGGCGAGCGAGGGCTCCGTCGATGCGAGAGACGACCAGCTCGAGCGCGTCGCGCAGCACGGGGTCGGTCGCAGCGTCCGCCTGCGCCTGGAGCTCGTCTCGCACTCCCTGGTAGGCGGTGATCTGCGAGTCGACCTGCGCGGCGAGCGTGTTCAAGGTCGCCACCGCCGTCTGGTTCTGCGAGTCCAGCGACGTGAAGAGCTGGTCTACCTGTGCCCCGAGTTCTCGATAGCTGTCAGCGCTCGTCGAGAAGGCCGCAGCGAGCGACTCCGTCGCGGTGTCCAGCGTGGAACCGAGTGCCCGTGCCGCGTTCGACCCGTCACCGATCGCCCCGGCCGTCTCGCGCAGGGCGTCGACCGACGAGGTCGCGAGCGACGACGCGCTGCTCACCAGCGGCTTGCTGGACGAGACGAGCATGCCGAGGGCCTGCGCGCTGCTGGCTCCCGCGCGCAGCTGGGAGGCGAGCGCCGTGGCGTTCGCCTCCAGCCGCGAGATGGCCGCGCGCGTCTCGGGGTCCTCGAGGTTGTCCGCGAGAGACGAGACGACCCCCAGCCCGACCTCGTTCAACGTCTTGGTGAAGGTCTCGTTGATCTGCACGGAGACCTCGGTCGCCGCCTCGCCCGTGATCTTCGGCGACAGCGCGTTCGTCTTCTCGTTGGTGTAGTAGTCGATCCGGGCCGACGTCGCGCCCGGCACGAGGAAGGTCATCATCTGCTGGCTGAAGTCCGCGGGGAGCACGAGAGCGGCGTAGTACTCCTCCGCCTCGGTGCCCCGGATCGCCTCCTCCGGGCTGGTGAACACCCAGTCCAGGTCGGTGTTGGCGCGCAGGGCGGACAGCACCTGATCCCCGATGTTGATCCGCACGGGCAACAGCCCACCCTCGTACCCCTCGTCAGCGTTGGCCACCGCGACCTTGAGGTTCTTCACGTTGCCGAACGGGTCCCAGCTCGAGAGCACGTTGAACCAGGCGAAGAACGAGGGGATGACGACGACCCCGAACAGCACGACGAGGGCGATCGTGCTCCGCGTCGCCTGCCGCAGGTCGTGACGGAAGAGCAGGGAGACGTTCCTCACGACCGGTCCCCGTGCCCCTGGAGCTCAGCCAGAGGCGTGTCCGAGCGGGTGGCTCGCTCCTCCCGTGCCAGGACCTGCCGCAGCGTGCTCTCGGGCATCCCCTCCACCTTCCCCGCGAAGACGATGTTCTGCCGGATGTACTCGATCGTCACGATGGTCCCGATCACGAGCAGGCACAGCACGCCCCAGAGGCCGAGGATCGTCGCCTTGGCGTCCGGCACGACCCAGGCGATGCCCAGAAGTACCGCGCTCACGACGAGACCGATCAGCAACGCCAGCCGGATCACGGTCAGATGGTGCTTCGCGAACCACTCCGCCCGACGTGCCGTCTCCTCGCGGAACCGCTGTCGATCGCTCAGCGCCTGGACGATCTGGCCGAGGCGGCGCCGGGAACCGAAGATCTGCACGTCCTCGCTGACGAAGAGCCCCGTCTCGGCCAGCTTGACGTTGAACAGCCGCGAGAAGTTGCCGAGCCTCTGCCGCAGGAACATCCCCAGGACGAAGGCCAGCACCGCGAACAGCAGGAGCACCGCGACGTACCGCCAGTAGTAGCCGTCGTAGAACCCGCCGATGGTCTCGCGCATCGCGTCGATGCCGTAGGTGAAGGGGAAGAGCGGAAACAGGGACCGAAAGAAGCCCGGCATCATCTCGATCGGGTAGATGCCCGAGGCACCGGGGATCTGCATGATCACGAGCAGGATCGCCAGACCCTTGCCGACGTAGCCGAGCGACACCGCGAGCGCGTAGATGATCGACACGTAGACGAGCCCGGCGAAGACGCTGGTCGCGACGAACGCTGGGGCGCTCGCCATCTGCACCCCGATGACGACGTCGCCGATGCTGACCAGGAGCGCCTGGAGCACGTTGAGCGCTGCGAGGAGCATCCACCTCCCGAGGTAGGCCTGGCGCACGGTGAGGTCCGGGATCCCGTCGGTGTCTGCCTCCTGCTTGAGGAGCACGACGAGCATGAACGCACCGATCCACAGAGCGAGGTTCGTGAACAACGGCGCCATGGCGGACCCGTAGGTGGCCACGGGGAACAGGTTGTGCTGCTTCACCTCCACCGGCGACGACATGAACTGCGCGACCTGCTGCGGGTCGAGCTCGGTCAGCGCGCTCAGCTTGCGCCAGACCTCGGCGCTGCTCAGAGCGCTGACGTCGGTCCGCAACCTCTCGAGGTCCTGTTCGACACTCTCCAGGTTGCCGTCGAGCAGGGTGACCGCGGAGCTCGCCTCGGCCATCTGCCCCTCGAGACCGTCGAGGAGCACGACCGCCTGCGTCACCAGCTCTCGTTGCGCCTCGAGCGCGGTCGAGAACGCGCCGGCGCTCGCCGAGAGCTCGGCCATGGTCCGGTTGATCTCCGGGACGGTACCGATCAGCACGGTGTGGATGGCGCCCGCCGAGCTCGCCGAGTCCTGGACGGCGCCGTTGATCGCGGTGGCGGTCGTCTGGAGGGCTGTGGAGACGTCCGTGATGTCCTGGTTGAGCGCCGCCAGGTCGCCGAGGAGCTGCCGGTCCGCCTCGTTGCGCTCCGCCAGCCGGTCGACCGCCTCGCTCAGCTCGCGATACCCGGGGTCCGCCGGGTCCATCGTCGCGAGCTGCGCCTGGAGCTCGGCGAGCACCGTGCTGCTGGCGTCCGCGACGGCCCCCGCGTCGTCGATCGCGGTGCCGATGGTGAGATTCGCGTGCTGCACACCTGCCGAGAGCGTGGTGACGGCGAGGTTCAGCCGCGCCGACGCCCCGGACAGCAGCGTGGCGCCGGACACGTACGCCGACGTGACCGAGTCGGTGAACGAGACCAGGTCCTGCTGCGCGTCGGCCACGAGGGTCTGAGCCTCGGTGATCGAGGACTGGACGTCGCCGATCGTCTCGTCCACCTGGGTGAGCGCGCTCTTGGCGTCCGTGAGCGCGGTCCCCGCGTCGGCGAGCGTCGTCTGCAGGTCCGCGAGGCCGCCGCGCGCGGCCTCCAGCTCTCCGACGGTGGCGTCGAGAGCGTCGAGCGTCGTCGTCCTCGCGTCGAGCAGGTGGGCCCCCGTGTCGACGCCGGCCTTCTCGAGGTCCTCGGCGATGGTCTTCGCCACGGTGGAGACGAACGTGCTGTTCACCTGAGAATCGAGGGTCGACGCTCCGACGCCGGTGATCTTCGGAGCGATCGCGTTCGCCTTCTCGTTGACGTAGTAGTCGAGCTCCGGGCGGACGTAGGTCCCCGTGGTGATGCTCAGCAGGTCCTTGCTGAAGGTGGGCGGGACGACGATGGCGGCATAGTATTCTCCGGATCTCACCGCGCGCATCGCGGCGTCCTTCTCGAGAAATCCCCACCCGAGCTGGTCGTTGGTCTTGAGCTGGTCGACGATCTGGTCGCCGACGTTGAGCTCTCCCGTCATCTCCGACGACGCCCCCTCGTCGAGGTTGACGACCGCGACCTTGACGTGCTCGGTGTCCGAGTACGGATCCCAGAAGGCGAGGATGTTCACCCACGCGTACATGGACGGCATGATGACGAGCCCCAGGACGATGGCCCACACCTTCGGTACCTGAAGAATTCTCCGGGCATCGCGGCGAAACACCCTCAGGGCATTGGCCATCGTTCCTCCCCGTCGCCCCGCGGTGTGCAGCGAGTGCATATGGACGTCGCCTGGGCGCCTCCCGGACAATGATTGTTCCGCGTCAGCGGACGACCGCGTTCCGTCGGTGCACGGGCTCGTGCCTCGGTGCACGAGTTTGGCGCGGTCCGCACAAAAACTCTCGGTCGACCCGTGATACCTGGCAAAGATCACCCGTCACATCACCCTGGCATCCCCCACCGGCTCCGCTGCGCCTCGGCCCGCAGGAGGCCGCGCAGCACGCACCCGGACTGCGTCGTGCACGGGTGAGGAACGGGTGACGACCCGTGTGCGCGCTCAGGTGAAGTTCCTGGCCCGCCGCACTCCTGACAAGGGCCGGTGCTACCGTCAAACGGCGCGACACGCCCAGAGATCTCGACGTAGGAAATGCGGATGACACGCCGCGAGCCGCGGTACGACCGTGACTCGTCCGACCATGTGGCATGGGCGACGGAAATGCACCGCGCGATGATTCCAGACGCGGGAAGATCGCACCCAGGAGGACCTCATGCGCACACGAGTCGTCCGGCCCGACACCAGTGGTTCGGTCGTCGTAGGCCGGAACATGGACGTCCTGGCGAACCGGCTCCTCGCCGCAGCGCGGGCCGAGGCGACGGCCCCGTAGGCCCCGTGGTGGTCGCCTCACGGCGTCCCGACGGACCGCGCCTCGTCGCGCAGAACCTGGCTGCACGCGATCCCGGACGCAGGCGCCTGACCTCCGCGGCGGTCGTGTCGGCAGGCGTGCTGTGCAGCGCGGTGCTCGCGCTCGAGGTCGTGCGACGTCTGCACGCCGACCCCGCCCTCCTGGCCATGGCGGTGTTCCTGTCGGCCCAGGCAGGCAACGTCGTCAAGGACCGCACACCTCGCGCCCGCGCCGGCACGGCCCTGTTCCTGGTCCCCACGGTCGCCACGGCGGTCGCCGTCGCCGCGCTGCTGTCCGCGCACCGACCAGCGGTTCTCGCAGTCTTCGTGGCACTGACCGGCGCTGCGACGTGGGTCCGCCGGTACGGGCCCCGAGCGGCAGCGATCGGCATGCTCGCGTTCATGGGCTACCTCTTCACCCTCTTCATGCGGCCCACCCCGGAAGAGCTGCCGGCCTACTGCCTGATCGCCGTCGGCGCGGTCGCGACCCAGGCCGTCGCCCGCGCCCTCCTCCGGCTCGAGCACCCTCGCCGTACGTTGCTCGCCCTCCTGGCCGAGCTGCGCATCGCGTCCGCCACCGCACTCCGCTCCGCGTCCCACCCGGCCCGCACCGGCACGCTCCGCACCCGGCTCGCCCGGATCGACGCGGTCGGCCGTGCCCTCACGTCATGGCAGCAGGACTACTCCACGTCCCGCCACGTCGGCTGCAGCGAGCGGTCGCTCGCCCGGCTCGTGCTCGACGCCCGGATCTGCACCGAGGAGACGTGCGACGAGCTGGCCCGTGCTGCCGATCGCCGAGCGGGGACCAGGGAGAGCGCCGTCCCGACCGCTCTCGCGCACCTGGACGCGGTGCTCGGCCCGCACCCGTCGAGCGCCCGCGTCGAGGCCGCGAGGGCGTGGGCCACCCGCACGCTCTCCTCGCGAGGGCGACCCCGTGGTGACGGCGTCCTGGAGTATCTCGTCGCACGGAGCACGCTCGCGCACGCCCGACTGCGCCAGGCCGAGCAGACACGTGGCACCCCGATGCCCCCGGTCGGTGCTCCGGACCCGTCGAGAGCCCACGCGTGGACCGGCGTCGGCGCTGCCGCACCACGTCCCGAGCGCCGCGTGCCCCACCCGCGCTGGACGCCGTGGCGGGAGTGGGCGCCGACGAGCCGGCTCGCGGTGCAGGCGATGATCGCGGCGTCGACGGCGGCCGCCGTCGGCGAAGCCATCTCCGCGAGCCGCTGGTACTGGGCGGTGATGAGCGCGTTCGTCATCTTCGCAGGGACGACCACGCGGGGTGGCGTCCTCACCCGTGCGTACCGGCGGGTCGCGGGGACGGTGGGAGGCATCGTCGTCGGCGTCGGGGCCGTCTCCCTGGCCGACCAGCACACGAGCGTCCTCGTCGGGATCAGCGTCGTCGCCGTGTTCGGCATGCTCTACCTCGGGCCGGTCAACTACGTCTACACGTCGTTCTTCATGACGGTCGTCGTGGTCGCGATCTACGCCATGCTCGGCGCCCTCCGCCACGACATCCTCGAGCTCCGGCTCGAGGAGACCCTGGCGGGAGCGGCCATCGGCGTCCTGTGCGCCTACCTGATCCTCTCGGCGAGCTCGCACCCCGCCCTGCTGGTGACGGTGAGCGCCTACTTCCATGCGCTGGACCAGCTGCTCCAGGTCGGGGACCGTACGTTCGGCGGGCGCGGCGACGGTGACGAGGCCCTCGCTGCCCTGCACGACCTCGAGGCTGCACGGGACGACGCCGAGCAGACCGTCGAGACGATGTCGACGGCGCTGCTCGGCCGCCACGTGTCAGAGGTGTCCGCCATCCATCTCATGTACGTCGCGACCCGCGCGTGCGGGGCCTTCGCGCAGGCGGTGATGGTGCGCGGGGCGCAGGCGGCCGGGAGCAGCGGCACGGGCGACCTCGTCGTTCAGGAGGCGATCGCCGACGTCCGAGCGGCTGCGGACGCCACCCGGGGTCGGCTCGACCACGCGCGGGACGGCACGTCCACGTTCGCCGCGTCAGTCGTCTCCCAGGTCCATCGGTTGCCGTCGGACGCGAGCGCGTCCCAGGCGTCGGCGCTCTTCGCCCTGGGCCGGGTCGAGTGGGCTCTGCGACACCTCTCGGAGGTCAGGTCGCGGCCGCCCGCGGGGTCGCGCCCGTCCGCACGGTCCGAAGGATCTGGATCACGCCGAGGACGACGAGGGAGACGCCGAGCACCCACCACAGCGCAGCGACACCCCACATCGGAGCCAGCAGCAGGACGACCCCGGCGAGAGCGCTGACGCCCGCGAACGCGAACGTCCAGCCCGCCGGACGCCGGGGACCGGGGGCCGCCGCCTCCGAGCGCATCGTCACGACGGCGACGACGCTCTCGACGATCCACAGGATGCCGACGAGCATGCCCACGAGATCGGCGAGCCACACCGTGGCGCGGCCCAGGTGGGTCAGGGCGACGACGCCCACGACGACGCCGAGCACCCCCAGCAGCCCGAACCCGACGCGTGCACCTCGCGCGCGGGAGCGCGAGGACGCGAACGCCAGGTAGACGACGCCCACGACGAGCGCGTAGACCGCCACGATCGCGGCCGCCACCTGTGCGGTCCTCGTCGGCCAGGCCAGGACGAGCATCCCGAGGACGAGCGCGACGACGCCGCTCGCCCGGATGACCGCCCGCAGGCGGTGGCCGAGGGAGCCGGGCTCGTCGTTCTCGGCGACGGTGCGTGGGCCCGGTGTCGACATGCCGCATGACCTCTCGTCGCAGGACGACGTGCGAGCAACCGATCGGCGGGGATATTCGGTGCGCCGACGAAGAGCCCGTTCCGCACGGATGCGCGGCGGCGTCCGGGCGAGCATATCTTTCCGCTCTCCCGCGCGCATTCAATGGAATATCGGGTGACCGCCGGGGTGACCGCCGGGGTGATATTCAGGGCATTCCCAGGCAGGATCGCGACGCCGTGGACACAATCGATCTCATAGGCGTAGCAATGTCCGACGCGGCCGGCACGGTCGTCGTCGAGAGGCTATGCGACCGACTGCACGAGAGGGACGTCTGTGAGCACGAATTCCGGAACGATCCGCACGGTCAACGGCATCCGCACGGCCGTCGGCGTGAGCGGGCTCGTCAGCGCGATCCTCGGCGTCCTCATTCTCGTGTGGCCGGGACGTACCGCGATGGTCGTCACCGCGATCGTCGCGGCCTATGCGATCATCGCGGGCCTCGTCCACCTCGGGCTCGGGCTCTTCAGCGGCGGCAAGGGCGGGTGGGCGCGCGTCGGTCGGATCCTCCTCGGGGTCGTGTTCATCGTCGCGGGCGTCCTGGCTTTCCTGAACCTCGGCCAGACCACCACCTTCCTCGCGCTGTTCCTCGGGATCCTCGTCGGGATCCTGTGGATCGTCGAGGGCATCGTGGACCTGACCTCGCTCCGTGACGCCGCCTCGAAGACGATCTCGATCCTGTTCGCGATCCTGTCGATCGTCGCGGGCGTCGTCCTGCTCCTCACACCGCTGTGGGGCGTCACCGTGCTGTGGTGGCTCCTGGGCCTCTCCCTCATCGTCCTCGGCCTCGTGAACATCGTGCGCGGCTTCCGCTACGGAACCGTCCGGGCATGAGGAGCCGCACCGTGACCACCCTCGACGGCCTGTACAACTTTCGCGACACCGGCGGGCTCCCGCTCCAGGGCGGTGGCTACACCCGCCCGGGGGTGCTCTACCGGTCGGAGGCGTTGCGGAGCCTCACCGACCAGGGAGTCGCCCAGCTCGCCGCGACGGAGATCGGTGTGGTCGCGGACCTCCGCACCTCCGCCGAACGCGAGGCCGCGCCCGACCGGCTGCCGAGCACGAGGCCGTTCGACACGGTCCGGCTGGCGATCGCCCAGGGGGCCATCGGCGAGCAGATCGGTGCCCTGACGGGCCCGGCGGGCGCGCCGTCGTCGGACGACGTCCGTGCGGGCATCGAGTCGTTGCCGGCACTGGGCGACCTCTACGTCTGGATGCTGCAGCGGTCCGCCGCGGCGTTCGCCGAGGTCGCGCGCATCGTCGCGGCCTCGCACGACGGCGCTCCCACGGCAGTGGTCGTCCACTGCACCGCCGGCAAGGACAGGACCGGCGTGGCCGTCGCGCTGCTCCTCGACGCGGTGGGGGTCGAGCGCACGGCGACCGTCGACGACTACGCGCAGTCCCAGCGCAATCTCTCCGGTCCGTGGGCGGACGGCATGATCCACATGATCGAGTCGCTCGGCATCACCGTCACGCCGCAGCTGCGGACGCTCGCCACCGGGACGCCCCCGTCCGCGATCCAGCAGGCGCTCGCGTGGGTCGGCGCCGGCGGCGGGAGCGCGGAGTACCTGATGTCGGGCGGTCTCACGCCTCGCGAGCTGAGCACCGTCCGGCGACGCCTCGCTGGGTGAGGCTCTTCGTCACTCGCCGCCGGCGAGGTGGAGCCGCAGCGTGATCTCGTACGCGTCGAGCTCGTCGAAGACGTACTGCGCGGCACCGCTGTCGTACTGTCCGGAGGACGTGAGGCCACGCAGGCGCTCCCTCATGATGCCGACCAGCGCAAGCTCGAACTCGAGCGCGTCGGGACCGGCGTCGTGCCGCGCACGACCTATCTCGAAGAACCACGGCCGCGACGACCGGTAGAGCTCCGGCGGGAACGCCGTCGAGTCGGGACGCGCCACCGTGCGGCGAGCGACGGCTCGCTCGGCCACGTCGTGCAGGTCGGCATGGATGAGGCGCACGTCGTCGGGCGCGTCGCGGTCGGCGGCCGGGCCGCTGAGCCGACGGACGAGAGCCGGCAGGGTGAGACCCTGGAGCATCAGGCTCCCGGCGGCCACGACGAACGCGATGAAGACCAGCAGGTCCCGTGCCGGGGTCTGCTCCGGGAGCGTCTGGGCCGCCGCGAGGGTCACCACGCCGCGCATGCCCGCCCAGACGACGACGGTGCTGTCCTTCCACGTCAACGGCGCCGCTTCGTAGTAGTCGATGTCGTTGCGCAGGCGACGGATGGACTCCGGTGCGCTCGCGTTCCGTCGCTCGCCGAGGACCACCAGCGGTCGAGGCGGATCCTCTCCGTCGCGCAACGCCTTCTCCCGCGCGGCGAGGCGCTTGTTGACCGACCTGCGGACCCGCACGTTGTGCAGACCGAGCATCGGGAACACGTAGGCGGCGCGGATGCCCGTCAGGATGACGAGCGCGACCGGCGCGATCCACAGCGCACCCAGCAGGTGCGCCCCGTCGGCGTCGCCGTGGGAGACGATCCCGTAGAGCTCGAGGCCCATCGCCAGGAAGACGGCGCCCTCGAGGACGAACTCGACCGTCCGCCAGTTGAGCTTGTCGGAGATCCGCTGCTCCGGCGTCAGCCAGCGCGTCGCACCGCGTCCGCAGACGATCCCGGCGGCGACAGCGGCGACGACACCCGAGCCACCGAGCGCCTCGGTCGGAAGGTAGGCCAGGTAGGGCACGGTCAGTCCCAGCGCGGTGTTGGCGGTCGCACTCCCCGTCCAGGCCCGCACCCGCAGCGCGATCGCGCCGACCCCGGCCCCGACGACGACGGCGGACAGCACCGCCCAGGCGAACGAGCCGACCGTACCGAGCACCGAGAAGCCCACCGCGGCCGCGGCGATCGCCGTCCGCAGGGTCACGAGGGCCGTGGCGTCGTTGAGCAGGCTCTCCCCCTCCAGCACCGCCAGCACGCGGCGCGGCGCCCCCTGCTCCTTGACGATCGAGGTGGCGACCGCGTCCGTCGGGCTCAGGATCGCCCCGAGGGCGATGCCGAGGCCGAGCCCCAGGCCGGGGACCGCCCAGGCGAAGAACACTCCCAGCACGAGCGCGCTGACGATCACGAGGACGACGGCGAGCCCCCCGATCGCGGTCGAGTCCCGGCGGAACTCGATCCGGGGCGCCGCGACGGCGGCGGAGTACAGGAGCGGGGGCAGCACCCCGACGAGGATCAGGTTCGGCTCGACCGAGATCGGAGGGATCGCGGGGACGTAGCTGACCGCGACGCCGATGCCCACCAGGACGAGCGGGCCGGCGACGCCCACCTTCCGGGCGAGCACGGTGACGACGACGATGAGGACGACCGCAGAGATGACGACCAGCAGCATCTCGGTCGACACGTCACGACCCTCCGGCGGTCGTCAGGTCGGAGACGCCGGAGCCGATCAGCTTGGTCCCCAGGATCACGAACAGCACCGTCATGATGACCGCGTGGTTCGCGACGAGCCAGTCCCGCGGCGCGGCGAGCTTCTTCTCGACCTGGCCCGGGGCGACGACGCTGAGCACCCACGGGACCGCCACCGCCGTCACGCCGAGGAGCCCGAAGACGAGGATCACCGCGACGACCTCGGCCACGGCGAGCGAGGCCTGCGAGATCCGACCGCCGGCGGCGATGAGCAGCGGCAGGTCCTTGGGCGACAGCGGACCGGAGATGAGCACGCCGATGAGGAAGGCCTTCATCAGCGTGAGCTGGTCGATGCTCTCCATCCACTTCGGTGTCTCCGTCGACGACCGCTTCCGCCACTGCACGACCGCGAGCGCGACGAGCGCCAGCCCGAGCGCGATCTCGAGGGCGTCGACGGCGTAGTGCGGTTCGGAACCTGCCTCGTCCGTCCCGCTCGATCGCCCCAGGAGCACGAGCAGGCCGATGAACACGATCGCGAACGTGTAGCAGCCGAGCACGAACGCCGTGCCGTTGGTGCGCCCCTTGCCGGACGTGGCCATGAGGATGACGGCGACGATCGCGAGCGGGCTGATCGCCACGGCGACACCGATCGTCAGCAGGTCTGCGAGAACTGTGAGCACGTGCCCTCCGGGGTCGGTCCAGGGGTGGTGGGCCCGCCGGTCGCCCGCCTCAGCGGTCCGACGGTCCCGGCCCCGGGCTCCCGTCCCGCCTCGCGGCGGCGCCGACGGCGTCGGACGCGCGCCGGCGGCTCCACCACGGCAGGACGACGAGCGACGCGACGAAGAAGCAGAGCGCACCCACGAACGTCCCGCCGTTTGCGAGCGAGCTGCTGATCGCCGACCCGTTCGGGAGGACGAACGCCCCGACCGCGGAGACCGCGAACGCGGCGCAGCCGACGAAGTTGACGACTACCGACCACCACCCGATCCGCCGCGGGTCCCACCACGTCGCGCCTGCGCGTGCGTACGCGACGAACGCGAGGTTGGCGCTCACGAGGAACGCCAGGGACCCCGCCGCGTCCGGGTTCCAGACGTACTCCGTCTCGGCGTGGCGCGATCGCGCGTACAGGGCGGCGGTGGTGCTGACGTTGAACATGATCGTGCCGAAGGACTGGGTGGCCGCGGTCAGCCACTCGGCCCGCACCATGCGCCCGGGCGCGTAGTGCACGGGGACGCTCACCGCCCCGCTGAGGAGCAGCTGGGCGAACCCGGCCGCGGTGAAGAAGAGCGCCCCGACGAAGTAGAGGAGGTTCGCGACCGACGACCCTGCCCACGACCCGAACCCCGGTGCCGAGCCGATCGCGAACAACGACGAACCGATCATGAACCCCCAGCACTGCTTCGTCAGGGTCGGGACCAGGAACGGCCGTGGTCGGACGGACGCGGTCATGATCGCTTCGCTCATGGCGACGGTTCCCCTCGATGGGCCGGCAGGACGGGTGGACGGGACGGCCGCGGGGCGAGGGCGGCGAGACCGCCCCCGCCCCGCCGTGCCCGCTCAGTGGTGGAAGTGCGACCCGCTCGAGGCCTCTCGCGGGAGCGGTGCGTCGAGCGCGTCGAGGAACGTGACCTCGCCCCTGATGTCGGCCAGGAGCGCCGAGGCGAGGTCGCGGCTGAGCCCGACCTTGACGACGATGCGCTGCAGGACGACGTCGGCCATGTCGTCCGCCATCGGGTACGCCGGGACGAGCCAGCCCTTCATCCGGAGTCGGTCGGCGAGGTCGTACAGGGTCCACTTGTCCGTGTACCCGTCCTTGAGCACCCAGGCGAACACCGGGATGGTGTCGCCCTTGCTCATGAGCTCGAACGGCCCGATCTCTGCGATCCCGCTCGAGAGATAGGTGGCGACGTCGATCGAGTTCTGCTGGACCTCCCGGTAGCCCTCCCGACCGAGGCGCAGGAACTGGTAGTACTGCAGCAGGACCTGCGCCCCCGGCCGGGAGAAGTTCAGCGCGAGCGTCGGCATGTCCCCACCGAGGTAGCTGACGTGGAAGATCATGCTCTCGGGGAGCACGGCGGTGCTGCGCCAGACCACCCATCCGACGCCGGGGTACACCAGTCCGTACTTGTGACCGGACGTGCTGATCGAGTTCACGCGGTCGATCTGGAAGTCCCAGACGAGGTCCGGCTGGCAGAAGGGCGCCACCATGGCGCCGGACGCCCCGTCGACGTGGATCTTGACGTCGAGCCCGGTCTTCGCCTCGATCTCGTCGAGCTTCTTCGCGAGCGCCTCGACAGGGTCGTAGAGCCCGGTGAAGGTCTGGCCGAGGATCGCGACCACGCCGATCGTGTTCTCGTCCACGTAGTCCTCGAGGTTGTAGCCGTCCAGCACCAGGTGGTCGGGCGTGACAGGCACGTACCGGGGCTCGACGTCCCAGTAGTTGCAGAACTTCTCCCAGACGACCTGCACCGCGGCGGACATGATGAGGTTCGGCCGCTCGGTCGACTTTCCTTCGGCCCTGCGCTTCTCCTGCCAGAGACGCTTGAGCGCCAGCCCGCCGAGCATGCACGCCTCGGAGGAGCCGATCGCGGAGGTCCCGATCGTGTCCGTGGGGTCGGGCACGTGCCAGAGGTCCGCGAGGATCCGCCAGCAGCGGTCCTCGATGGCTGCGGTCGCCGGGTACTCGTCCTTGTCGATCATGTTCTTGTCGGCCGACTCGCTGTAGAGCTTGAGCGCGTAGTCGTCCATCCACGTGGACACGAACGTCGCCAGGTTCAGGCGCGAGTTCCCGTCGAGGATCGCCTCGTCGTGAACGATCTGGTACGCCGTCTCGGGGAGGCTCGGCCCCCCGGGCATCTTGAACTTGTCGAGCTCCGTCGCCTCTCCGGGTCGCACGAAGACCGGGTTGACGCTCAGCGTCGGGTCGATGTTCGTCGTCTGGCGAGCCTTCGTGGTGTTGACGGTCATGCTGTCCTCCTGGTGCTCGGTGGGGTGGGTCGGTCGTGGGTCGACGGTGGCGGCATGCCGATCGGGCGGAGGCCGTCATCGCGCCACCGGCGAACGTCGCACCGCATCTCCGGCGGGCTCGGCGTCCGCTCTCCTTTCGGTCACCAGGATTTCTCCGAGGTCACCTCCGCCGCGGTCAGAGCGTGTTCTTGACGACCTTTCCGCCCTTGACGATGAGCTTGAAGTTCGCGTCGGGGTCGGCGATCACGGAAAGGTCGGCGAGCGGATCGCCGTCGACCAGGACGAGGTCGGCCCACGCCCCCTCGCCGATGACGCCCAGCTTTCCGGCACGGTAGGTGTTCCGCTCTCCTGCGAGCTCGAACAGCTCCGCGTTCCCGGACGTCAGCATCCTCAGCGCCTCGACATTGCTGTAGAACTCGCTCATGCGCGCCGCCATGACGCTCTGCCGGGACGCCGACTGCGGCTCCAGGAGAAGATCGGTCCCCCACGCGGTCTTGACGCCGTACTTCTTGGCCCACTCGTACACCTGCTCCGTCCCCGTGCAGATCTGCGCGTTCTTCGCGGCGCGCGCCGGGTCGGGGTAGTGATGGTCCGGCTCTGCGAACGGCTGCATCGAGAGCCACGTCCCCGTCTCCCCGACGAGCTGGATCGTGGCTTCGTCGGCCAGGTGGCCGTGCTCGATCGAACGGACGCCGGCGTCGATCGCACGTCGGATGCCGTCCACGGTGTACACGTGCGTGGCGACGTAGGTCCCGTAGTCGGCGGCCGCCTGCACAGCGGCGCGGATCTCCTCCGGGGTGTACTGCAGCGTGCTCAACGGGTCGTACATCGAGGCCGCGCCGCCGCCGAGAGTGAGCTTGATCTGGCTCGCTCCCTGCCGCAGCTGCTCGCGCACCGCGGCGAGGACATGCGGCACGCCGTTGGCGACACGCGTGAAGTGGAGATCGTCGGTGCGACTCGGCCGACCACCGAACTCCTGGGGCACGTCGTAGACGAACGCGAAGTCCGCGTGCCCCGACGTCTGGGAGATCATCGCCTGGCTCGGGAAGATGCGCGGGCCCTCGAAGACACCGCGGTCGATGAGTGCCTTCACCGGCGCCGTGTCCCCGCCCATGTCGCGCACCGTCGTGAACCCGCGCAGGAGCATGCGCCGCGCCTCCGCGATGGTGTTGCCGTACAACGTCCCGGTCGGACCCTGGACGAAATCCATCATGGTGTTGGCGTTGCCCATCAAATGCGCGTGCGCGTCGCTCATGCCGGGCATGAGGAACTTCCCCGCGCCGTCGATCTCGATGACGCCGTCGGTCTCGTGGCCTCCCACGGGTGACGACGAGACCGTGACGACGTGCTGGCCCTCGACCAGTACGTCCGCATTGTCGAGCGTTTTTTCGCTCACGCCGTCGAATACTCGGACATTCCGAATGATCATTCGCTGGGTTGCCGCCGTGGATGCGCTCATGCGGCGATGCTAACCAGCACGACTTCCGCACCGGACGTCGAATGAGCAATTTCCCCCGCCCCCTCACACGGTGCACCACCCGGCCTTTCACCCGCACCTTCACCCGGAATGCCCCTTTCTGGGCATGCTGACGGGGGGGTCCCGTGGTACGACTGGGTTGGGATTGTCGACCTGCGGCCCGGAACGGCCGATCTGGAGGTTTTTACGACGATGTCGAACGATGTTCGCGACGACGGGTGGATCTGGGCGCCCGGGCGCACGGTGGCCGCGCGGGACCGGTCCAGGAGAGCGTCGGCCACCGGCGCGGGGCGGAGAGCGCCGTGAACCTCAACGACCCTGCCGGAGCGCTCGCGGCGCTCGAGCAGGCGGTCGCCTCGGGCTCGTCCGACGGGATCGCGGCGGCAGCGATGACGAACCTCTGGCCGCTCTACAGCTCGCACTACGACCTGCTCGTACAGACGATCGAAGGGCTGCCGCCCCCGGTGCTCGAGCGGTACCTCGCGCTCCGCATCGTCCATCCGATGACGCCGCTCCTCGCACGTACGCACCGCCCGTTCAAGCCGCTCATCGATCCCGACGAGGCGCGGACCCTGAGCCCGGAGGAGTTCGACTTCCTCGCCCTCGCCCAGATGCTCGCCTTCCGCCTCAGCGGGGACGTCGCGGCGGCGGTGGTCTGCGCCCAGCGTCTCGCGGAGCGGTTCGCGAACGTCGATGCCGAGTGGCACCAGCGCACCGACGGGCCCCTCTGGTTCGCGCGCGTCCAGATCGGCTCGACGTACCTCCTGGCCGGCGACTCACGCCGGGCGCTCCTGGAGTTCGCGACGGCCAGAGAGCTCGGCCGGCACTCGATCCAGCCGGATGCGGAGCGGTTCGCGTTGAGCCGGCTCGCCCTCGCCCACGCGCTGCGCGGATCGCTGGACGACGCGCGGGCGGCGCTCGACGAGGCCTCTGACAAGCCCGGCCCCACCCCGGCGCACGAGCGGTCGACGCAGGCGACCGAGGCTACCGCCGAGGCCCTGATCGCCGTCGACCGGATGAGCGCGGACATGGAGCTGCGGCTCGCGGGGCTCGAGCCCTACCACAGCGTGGAGATGACGTGGCCGTTCGCGCTGCTCGCCCGTGCACGCGCGCTCGTCGCTCAGCACCGGCCGAGCGAGGCGATCGAGGTGGCCGAGCTCGCTCAGGAGTCGCATGCGCGTCAGCACGGTTCGATCGCCGACGACATCGTCGCGGCCGTGTCGATCGAGGCGTTGCTCGCGATGGGCGATGAGGTCACCGCACGGCGCCTGGCCGAGGATCGCGCCCGCTGCGGGCCGATGACCAGGCTCGCCGCCGTCAGGGTCGACCTCCAGCTGGGCCGTCTGGACGCCGCGACGAAGGCGCTCCGGCGGCTCGCCGGCGACTCGCCGCTCGGCCCTCGTCTGCGTGCCGAGCACGTGGTGCTCTCGGCCTGGCTCGAGCTGGCGCACAACGGGAGGGTCAGCCACCACACGGCGCTCGCCATCGCTCGCGCCGCGAGCACGGGCGACATCCGTCGGCTGCTCGCGTCGACGCCTCGGCAGCTCGTCGACGCCGTCCGCGATCGCCTGGGCGACCGGTCGGCTCTCCAGTTCGACCGGTCGGTCGACGGCCTCGAGCTGCGCGACGTGCCCAACCGGTCGGCGCTGACGGAGAGCGAGCGGCGCGTGCTGTACGCGCTCCCGCTCCATCGCACGGTCGCTGAGCTGGCTGCCCGGTTCCACGTCTCGCCGAACACGATCAAGTCACAGCTCAAGTCCATCTACCGCAAGCTCGGATGCTCGACGAGAAACGAGGCGATCGAGCTGAGCGCGCTCTTCGCCACGAACGCGACCATCGAGAGCGAGCCCGGAACGTCCGGGACCGCCCTGGCATCGGCGAGTCGGAGCCGATGACATCGTGGCGACGCAGGGGCACGACGGTGCGCCTCACGTCCGCCCGTGCGTCGTGGTCGTGCGCGCTGGGAGCGTCGTCTTCGGTGCGTGACGGCTCGATCGGTGGTGCCAGACTCTCAGCACCGCGCCCGCGTCCTTGCTGAGTCCTCCTCCCAGGAGCATGCCGATGGCGATCGCGAGGAGCGAGCCCAGCGTGGCCATGATCGTGTGCGCCGCACCGGCTGTTCCGGACGCAGCCTCGGTGAGTCCGATGAACCCCATCGATCCGGGCACGAGCAGCCAGTAGGCAGAGGTGAGCATGATCGGCGGTGGTGGGGCACCGGGGTACCGGGCCGCGAAGTAGACGGCAGGGACGACCACCAGAGCGCCGACGAGCCCGGAGAGCTCCGCCCCCAGCAGGAGGTTGCCCAAGGACTGGGCGGCGTAGGCGACCACGAGCGCATAGAGGATCCAGACGAGTGACCCGCGCGGGGCGGATTCGAACACGTAGTAGCCCAGGCCCACGAGGAGGAGCCCGCACCACGGGGCCCACGCGCCGAGCTGGCTCGCGTCGCTGCTCGTCGCCGTCTCCTTGATCACCGACAGGCCGGCGAAGACCCCGAACGTGAGAAGGCCGAGGCGCGCGATCCCGTAGACCAGTCGACTTGCGCCGGCCATGACTTGGCCCGAGGTGAGCTCCACCGCGGCGATCGTCAGAGTGAGCCCGGGCAGCAACGACACCAGTGACGGTGCGACGAGACGTAGAGAGTTGTCGTCGACGAGCGGTCGGGCGACGAGCCCGACGAGGACCGTCACCGTGAACGCGGTGAAGACCGGGAGGATCAGTGCGAGGGTCGCGATCCGTGAGCCGTACAGCACGATCGTGCCGACGACGACGCCCAGCACGGCGTAGACGGGTAGAGCGTTGAGCGCGGGGTTGACGACGAGCCCGAAGCCGAGGGTCAACAGCGTGTGACCCAGCACGGTGAGGATCGGGCCGAACCGTGGATTCTTGGCGGTCACCTCGGCGATCCGGGCGATGACGCCGTCAGGGGGCGGCTGCTCACCGAGCGCGTGTCGCACGATGTGGTCGATCGCGCCGACCTGGTCCAGCCGCAGAGGTTTCCCTTCCGCAGGGAACACCGCGGTCTGCGTCGTCGTGGGGTCCTCGATCAGGATGAGCGTGGGGAGGACGTAGACACGAAGCTCGGGTCTGCCGTATCGCGCCGCGAGCTCGTTGAGCGTGTCCTGCACGTCGTTGGTCGCGCTGGTGGACGCGAGCAACGCGGCGCCGACCGCGCCGAGCAGTCCCGGCAGGCCGCGCTCCGGCTCCAGGGCGCGCTGCGTCGACTGACGGTCGCCGAGCACGCGGAGCGATCGCACAGCCGCGACGACACGATCCGTGATGCGCTCCCGAGGTGCGTCCTCAGTCACGGGCTCTTGACCTTCCGCTACGGGCGTCGCTCGACAGGACAGCGGCGCCCCCGTCGGTGGGGACGACCAGCCCTGCTGCGTCCGCCATGTGCCCGTGTCGGCAAGCACCGGAGCTGGCGAGCCGCGCCGAGAAGCATCTTGAAAAGAAGATCGCGGTGTGATTCGAAGTCAGCCCACGCGTTATTTCCTGTGGTGGTCGCGACGGGCTGTTCGGACCTGGGTGCGGGTGCGTCCTCGAGCACGGCGAACGCCCTGGCCGGTCGTCAGCGCTCACGAGCTATCCAGCCATAGACGGGACCAGGGGAGTTCGCGCGACAAGAGGCGCGCGCTGCAGGGACGGTGAGACAGACAAATGTTCACCACTCCTTCGTCGAACCAGGCCGGACAAGGTTTGCGAGCTCTTCGGCTCCCTTGCTACCACGGCCTTGCCCCACGAGCATGTCGACGCCGAGCAGATACCCGGGTGAGGCATCGGGTGATATCCAGGGCGTCCCCGGTGTCTGTGCACGGGCGAGACGGCCGGCTTCGACACCGACGTCGCGAGACGCGCCCGTCTGGAAAAAACACCGTCGGCACGGCGGACTCAGCATTCACCGGCACCGGCGACCCGAGAAAGACCACCATCCCGGTCGGGTCCACTCCGACGGCACCTTCGCGGCCCGGACGACCATGCAGCCTCACCGCCGCGAGCACCCTCGGGCTCCACCGCTGGCACTCCCGACGCGGCGACGGCGAGGCCAGGGCGGCCGAGCTCGACCGGCCTGCACCACCGCCGAGCGCTCAGCACCGCCCAGACACCGGCCCACCAACACAGAAAGTCCCGGCCAGGATCACCTGACCGGGACTTTCCGAGGGCCTTCCGACTCGGAAGTCGAAACCCTCTCCACGTGCGCGAGGGGGGACTTGAACCCCCACGCCCTTTCGGACACTGGCACCTGAAGCCAGCGCGTCTGCCATTCCGCCACTCGCGCGTGCCGCAGAAGACTAGCACGATGCACGACGGCGCCTGGCACCGCCCGGCCCGACGTGACGGCCGCCACGTGCCTGTCGTCGCGCACCGCCACGAGGCGCCGACGACCGCGCGCCCGACGTTCACACGGTCCACCACGAACGCGCCACATCCGTCCGGAGATCGTGCGACGAATCGGGCCTCCGGCGCAGACGTGATCGATACGATCTAGGTAGTCTGCCCGGGACGCGGGTATGCACGGGGGGCCACCAGGAGCACGGCCGGAGGAGCAGACGACGACCGCGCGGCACGAGCCGCGGCACGAGCGAGCACGAGGGAGGAGGTGGCATGGGAGTCCTGGACCGCTTCGAGAAGGGCGTGGAGCGCGTGGTGAACAACGCGTTCGCCAAGGTCGGGCGCAGCGAGGTCAAGCCCGTCGAGCTCGCGAGCGCGCTGCGGCGCGAGGTCGACGACCGCGCCGCCGTCGTGGACCGCGAGCGCACCGTCGTGCCCAACGAGTTCACCATCGAGCTGTCGGTGGACGACTTCGGCCAGGTCGAGGGGTGGGGCGCGGAGACGCTCGCCGACGAGCTGGCGTCGAACGTCACGCAGTACGCGGCGTCGCAGCACTACGCCTTCGTCGGCCCGGTGAGCGTGAGCTTCGAGCAGAACGACACGCTCGACGTCGGCCGCTTCCAGCTCCGCTCGGCGAGCGTGCGGGGCAACGTGGCGCCCGCGACGTCCGCGTCCCCGAGCACGCGGCACCCGCTCGTCGACATCGACGGGCAGCGCTACCTGCTCACCGGTCCGGTCACGGTCATCGGCCGCGGCTCGGAGGCCGACATCGTCGTCGACGACCCAGGGGTCTCGCGCCGCCACCTGGAGATCCGCGTGACGCCGGAGGGGGTCATCGCGACGGACCTCGGCTCGACCAACGGCCTGTTCGTCGAGGGGCACCAGGTGCCCGCGGCGACGCTGCTGGACGGCAACTCCCTGACGATCGGCCGGACCCGCATCATGTTCTGGACCGGCGCGTCCGACAACGAGGAGTGGTGATCCGGCCCGCATGACCGATCTCACGTTCACCCTGCTGCGGCTGGGCTACCTGGTGCTGCTCTGGGTGTTCGTGCTCTCCGCGATCGGGGTGCTGCGTCGGGACCTGTACGGCACCAAGATCACGCCACGCCGGGGCCGCAAGGGCGCCGCGCAGGCCGCGCGCCCGACGTCGGGCCCCACCCCTGCCGCGGCGCCGGAGCCCGCGCGCCCCGCCGCGCCCGCGGGGCCGTCCCGCCTCGTCGTCACCGCCGGCCCGCTGACGGGCACGACGATCCCCCTCACGACGTCGTCGATCCTCATCGGGCGGGCGCCGAGCTGCACGCTCGTGCTCGACGACGACTACTCCTCGTCGCGCCACGCGCGCATCTTCCCGCAGCACGGGTCCTGGTTCGTCGAGGACCTCGGCTCCACCAACGGCACCTACGTCGAGGACCAGCGCATCGGCCAGGTGACGCCGCTGGGTCCGGGCACGCGGGTGCGGATCGGTCAGTCCGTCGTCGAGCTGCAGAGGTAGCCCGCAGTGAACATCGCCCTGCGCTACGCCGCGCGCTCCGACGTCGGGCTCGTGCGCTCCAACAACCAGGACTCGGGCTACGCCGGGCCGCACCTGCTCGTCGTCGCCGACGGCATGGGCGGCCACGCCGGGGGCGACGTGGCGTCGTCGATCGCCATCGCGGCGCTCGCGCCGCTCGACGGCGAGTCGCACGGCCCGGACGACGCGCTCGCCGAGCTCGAGCGCTCGATCGACCACGCGCGCCAGGACCTCGTGGACCGGAGCGTGACCGACCCCGAGCTGGTCGGCATGGGCACGACCGTCACCGCGATCCTGCGCGCGGGCAACAAGCTCGCGATGGCGCACCTCGGCGACTCGCGCGCGTACCTGCTGCGCGACGGCGAGCTCACCCAGGTCACGACCGACCACACGTTCGTGCAGCACCTCGTGGACACGGGCCGGATCTCGCCCGACGAGGCGGAGACGCACCCGCAGCGCAACGTCGTCATGCGCGTGCTCGGCGACTTCGACATCGACCTCACGCCGGACATGTCGGTGCGCGAGGCCAAGCCGGGCGACCGGTGGCTCCTGTGCTCCGACGGCCTCTCGGGCTTCGTCAGCCCCGAGACGATCGCCCAGACGCTCGCGGACACCCCCGACGTCGACGAGTGCGCGGACCACCTGCTTCAGCTCGCGCTGCGCGCCGGCAGCACGGACAACGTGACCGTCGTGGTCGCGGACATCCTGGACCTCGACGTCCTGCCCGACGGCGCGGCGCCCGGCACCGGGGCGCAGATCGTCGGGTCCGCGGCGATCGACCGCGACGCGCCGACGTCGGCCGCGGACGGCCCCGCGGCCCGGGCCGCGGCGCTCATGGCGAGCGCGAACGCGCCCGCCGCGACCGAGGAGCCCGCCGCGGACGGCGCGACCGACCCCGCGGAGGGCGAGTCGGCACCGGCCGACACCCCGGGGGACGGCGACGACGACGTGCGGCCCGGCCGCGCGCCACGCCGCTGGATCACGGTCGTCGCGATCCTCCTCGTCGTCGCGGGCCTGGGCGTGGCCGGGTGGGCGGGCTACCGCTGGACGCAGACGCAGTACTACGTCGGGGTCGCCGACGGCCAGGTCGCCGTGTTCCGCGGCATCCCGGAGAACGCGGGCCCGGTGACGCTGTCGACGCCGATCGAGCTCACGGGCACGCGCGTCGCGGACCTGCCGGGCTACGTCGTCGACCGCCTGGAGACCACGATCCCCGCGGAGTCGCTCGAGGACGCCCGTGCGCGCGCGGAGCGCCTCGTCGCCGAGGCAGCGGAGGAGTCCACCGACGCCCCCGCGACCGACGGCACCACGGAGGCGCCCACCGAGGGTGCCGCCGAGACCCCGGAGGCCGGGGCGCCCGACGTGACCCCGGCACCCACCGACGGCGCCGGCTCGGGGGCCTGATGGCCACGGTGGAGACCACCGAGGTGCGCCCCGGCCGGGGCGCGGAGCTCGGTCTGCTCGTCCTCGCGCTCGCGCTGGGCATCGGGGCGTACGCGCTCGTGGGCCTGCAGCTCACGGGCGAGCTCCCGGGCCGCTTCTACGTGTACAGCATCGGCACCGTGGTGCTCGCGGCCGCCGCCCACGTGCTGCTGCGGTTCAAGGCGCCGTACGCGGACCCGGTGATCCTCCCGATCGCCGTCGCGCTCAACGGCATCGGGCTCGCGATGATCTTCCGCCTCGACCTCGGCTCGCAGATCACGGGCGGTCAACAGGACCTCGCGCCGCGCCAGCTCCAGTGGACCGCGCTCGGCATCCTCTGCGCGTTCGCCGTGATCTGGTTCCTCCGCGACCACCGGACCCTGCGCCGGTACACGTACACCGCGATGATCGCGGGCATCGTGCTCGTCGCGCTGCCGCTCGTCCCGGGCCTGGGCACGCGCATCAACGGCGCGCAGATCTGGATCAACGTCTTCGGCTTCTCGCTCCAGCCCGCCGAGTTCGCGAAGATCGCGTTCGCGATCTTCTTCGCGGGCTACCTCGTGACGAACCGCGACACGCTCGCGCTGGCCGGGCCCAAGGTGCTCGGCCTCCAGCTCCCGCGCCTGCGCGACCTCGGGCCGATCATCATCGTGTGGCTCGTCTCGCTCGCGATCCTCGTGTTCGAGCGCGACCTCGGCACGTCGCTCCTGTTCTTCGGCTTGTTCGTCGCGATGCTGTACATCGCGACCGAGCGCGTGAGCTGGGTCGTCATCGGCCTGCTGCTCATCGCGGTCGGCGCGGTCCTCGCGGCCTCGACGTTCGGCCACGTGCAGGCGCGCGTCGACGTGTGGCTCCACCCGTTCGACGCCGAGATCTTCGGCCGCAAGGTCGGTGGGTCCGGCCAGCTCGTGGGCGGCCTGTTCTCGCTCGGCAACGGCGGGCTGTTCGGCACCGGCTGGGGCGCCGGCTACCCCCGGACGGTCCCGTACGCGTTCTCCGACTTCATCTACGCCTCGCTCGGCGAGGAGCTCGGCCTCACGGGCCTCATCGGCATCCTGCTCGCGTACCTCATCCTCGTGGAGCGCGGCCTGCGCACCGCGATCGGGGTCCGCGACGGGTTCGGCAAGCTGCTCGCCGGCGGCCTCGCGTTCGTCATGGCGTGGCAGCTCTTCGTCGTCGTCGGCGGGATCACGCGGATCATCCCGCTCACGGGCCTCACCATGCCGTTCGTCGCCCAGGGCGGGTCGTCGCTCCTCGCGAACTGGCTGGTCGTGGGCCTGCTGCTGCGCATCTCCGACGACGCGCGCCGGCCCTCGTCCCTGCCCGTGCGCGGGCAGGTGGCCCCCGGCGGGGCGCGCACGCGCCCCGACTCCGAGCCGGTCGAGGTCGTCGGCAGCGGCGCTCCCGCCGTCGGCGCGCGGCCCGACGACGCACCCACCACGGTCGGGGCGCCCGCCGCGGGCCCCTCGGCGGGACCCGTCACCGGTCCGACGCGCGCGACGACGGGCGTGCAGCCCGCCGTCGGACAGACGGGCGAGGTCTCCGCCCACCACCCCGACGAGCTGCGCACGGAGGTCGTGCGGCGTCCCGGTCCCGACGGCACCCACCCGGAGACCGACCCCTGGGGAGGAGCCCGGTGAACGTCCCCCTGCGTCGCGTCGCGACGGTCGTCCTCGTCATGTTCCTCGCGCTCATGGTGTCGACGACGTACATCCAGTTCGTCCAGGCGGACTCGCTCAACAACGACTCGCGCAACGCCCGCACCATCTACCGCGAGTACAACAAGTTCCGCGGCCCGATCGTCGTCGCGGGCGACGCGATCGCGTCCTCGACCCCGGTGGACGACGCGTTCGGCTTCCAGCGGCAGTACGCGAACGGCCCGCTGTACGCGCCCGTCTCCGGGTTCCTCTCGCTCACCAACGGGCGCACGGAGATCGAGGACAAGGAGAACGACTACCTGAACGGCGAGGCGAGCTCGCTGTGGCTCGACCGCCTCAGCGCGCTGTTCACCGGCAAGCAGCCTCAGGGCGCGTCCGTCGAGCTGACGATCGACCCCGCGGCGCAGCAGGCCGCCTGGGACGCGCTGGGAGACCAGCGCGGCGCCGTCGTGGCGATCGAGCCGAAGACCGGCCGCGTCCTCGCGCTCGTGTCCAAGCCGAGCTACGACCCCAACGAGCTCGCCACGCACGACACCGCCCTCGCGCGCGAGCGCTACCAGGAGCTGCTCAACGCCGACGGCAACCCGATGTCGAACCGGGCGATCCGCGGCAACACGTACCCGCCGGGCTCGACGTTCAAGATCGTCACCTCGGCCGCGGCGCTCGAGAGCGGGCAGTACACGGCCGAGACCGTGATCCCGGCACCGGACGAGCTCCCGTACCCGCAGTCGACGCAGACGATGAAGAACTTCGGCGGGTCGCGCTGCTCGCCGACGGGGGAAATGACCCTCGCGGACGCGCTCCGCATCTCCTGCAACACCGCCTTCGGCGACCTGGCCATGACGCTCGGCGAGGACGCGATGCGGGACCAGGCCGAGGACTTCGGCTTCGACGCCCCGCTCGAGATCCCGATGGACGTCACCCCCAGCCAGTTCCCCGCGAAGGGCACCCCGGGCGCGGACCCGGCGGGCATCGCCCGCGCGGGCATCGGCCAGGGCGAGGTCAAGGTCACGCCGCTCCAGATGGCGATGGTCGCCGCGGCGATCGCGAACGACGGCGTGCAGATGGCCCCGTACACGGTCGAGACGATCCGCAACCCCGACCTCGACGTGGTGCGCCAGTCCGAGCCGCGCCGCCTGCGGACGTCGGTGTCGCCGTCGACCGCCGACCAGCTCACGCAGATGATGCTCGGTGTGGTGCAGAACGGCTCCGGGAAGGCGGCGCAGATCCCGGGCGTGCAGGTCGCGGGCAAGACGGGCACCGCCGAGACGGGCGGCGAGGCCGCCCCGCACGCGTGGTTCACGAGCTTCGCGCCCGCCGACGACCCGCAGGTCGCGGTCGCGGTCATCGTCGAGAACGGCGGCTCGCTCGGCAACGAGGCGACGGGCGGCGCGATCGCCGCGCCGATCGCGCGCGCGGTCATGGAGGCGGTGTTGAACGGATGAAGCCCGTGAGGGGGCTGACGCTCGGCAACCGCTACCGCCTCGTGCGGCGCATCGCCGTCGGCGGCATGGGCGAGGTGTGGGTCGCGGCCGACGACGCGCTCGGGCGCGAGGTGGCCGTCAAGGTCCTGCGGACCGAGTACGCGGGGAACGAGGACTTCCTCAACCGGCTGCGGACCGAGGCCCGCAACAGCGCTGCGCTCTCGCACCCCAACATCGCCCAGATGTACGACTACGGGGAGACCAGCGGCTCCGGCTACCTGGTCATGGAGCTGGTCGTCGGCGAGCCCATGGCGGACCTGCTGGAGCGCGAGCCGGTGCTGCCGCCCGCGCGGCTCCTGCCGATCCTCGCCCAGACGGCGCGCGCCCTCCACGCGGCCCACCTGTCCGGCGTCGTGCACCGCGACGTCAAGCCCGGCAACATCCTCATCGACCGGTCCGGGACGGTGAAGATCACCGACTTCGGCGTGTCGCTCGCGGCCAACCAGGTCCCGATGACCGCGACCGGCATGGTCATGGGGACCGCCCAGTACCTGTCGCCCGAGCAGGCCGTCGGGCAGGCGGCCACGGGCGCGTCGGACATCTACGCGCTGGGCATCGTGGCGTACGAGTCGATCGTCGGGAACCGGCCGTTCACCGGGTCCACCCCGGTCGACATCGCGGTCGCGCACGTCAACGAGCCCGTGCCGCCCCTCCCGTCGTCGGTGGACCCGGAGCTCTCCGAGCTCGTCATGGTCATGCTCGCCAAGGACCCGCTGGCGCGGCCGCACCCGGCCGACGCGCTCGCGCGGGTCTTCGAGGAGATCCAGGCCCGCCTCGCGGCCGACCCGTGGTCCGCCCGTGCCGGCGCGTCCGTCAACACGCGGCGCGCCCGGCGCGCCCGCACGACGGCGGACGACGCCCCTCCCGTGCCCGAGCCCGACCCCGCTCCCGTCATCACGCCCCTCGTCATCCCGGCCGCCGTGCGCGACCCGCACCCGGTCGACCCCGCGACGCCGTGGATCGCCCCGGAGGCCCGACCAGGCGCCCACGCCGCCGAGCCCGCGGGTGGCCACCTCGCCGAGAGCGACGCCGAGCCCGTCGGTCAGGCGACCGCTCCGCCGTCCGACACGCCGCCCGCCCCCGGGCCCGCCCTGCCGTGGGAGCGCCCCGTCCCCACGACGGCGGGCGAGGACCCGGCCGGTCCCCGCGCCTACCCGCCGCGCCGCGAGATGCACGGCGGCACGCGCTCGTCGCGACGTCCGCAGCCCGCCCGCGGCGGCACGCGCCCGGGCGCCGGCTCGGCCGCGAGCACCCCGTCGGCGGCACCGGCCACGCGGGCGGAGGCCCGACGGCAGTCGCAGGCGGCCCCGTCGCGGGCGTCCTCCGGCCGCCGCACGTCGACGACGACGGGTCGGCGCCTCGGCGGGCTGCCGAACGGCCTCACGTGGCCGCTGGTGGCGCTGCTGGGCCTGCTCCTCGTGCTGGTCGTCGCGACGATCGCCTCCCTGGGAGACCGGGACGGGGGCGACGCCGACGCGGCTCTCGCGGCCGTCGTCGAGACGGTCCCCGACGACGCCGCGTCGGGCTCCCCGGCCCCCTCCGGAGGGTGACATCGTGACGACATCGTTGTGTTCCCGGCTTTCCCGGACGCCCTCCAGTGGGATGATTGCGCCAGATGTGCCGCGAGCGGACGCGCCCGCGGCTCCGACGACACCGAAGGACGAATGAGTGGTGGACAACGCTCCCCGAGTGCTTGCCGGGCGCTACCAGGTCGGTGAGCTCATCGGCCGTGGTGGCATGGCCGAGGTGCACATCGGGCACGACAACCGCCTCGGTCGCACCGTCGCGATCAAGATCCTGCGGTCCGACCTCGCCCGCGACCCCACGTTCCTCGCGCGCTTCCGCCGCGAGGCCCAGGCCGCGGCGTCCCTCAACCACCCCGCCATCGTCGCGGTGTACGACACGGGCGAGGACGTCCACGCGGACGCCACCGGCAACTCGGTGCACGTCCCGTTCATCGTCATGGAGTACGTCGAGGGCCACACGGTCCGCGACATCCTCCGCGACGGCCAGGCCGTCCCCATCGACGAGGCCGTCGAGATCACGGCGGGCGTGCTCGCGGCGCTCGAGTACTCGCACCACGCCGGGATCGTGCACCGCGACATCAAGCCCGCGAACGTCATGATCACGCCCACGGGCGCCGTCAAGGTCATGGACTTCGGCATCGCCCGCGCGATGGCGGACTCGGCCGCCACGATGACGCAGACGCAGGCCGTCATCGGCACCGCCCAGTACCTCTCGCCGGAGCAGGCGCGTGGCGAGACGGTCGACGCCCGTTCCGACCTGTACTCCACCGGCTGCCTGCTCTACGAGCTGCTCACCGGCCGCCCGCCGTTCATCGGCGACTCGCCCGTCGCGGTGGCCTACCAGCACGTGCGCGAGGCCCCGGCGACGCCGAGCGCCGTCGCGCCCGACGTGCCCGAGGTCCTGGACCGCATCACGCTCAAGGCGCTCGCCAAGGACCGCACGGCCCGCTACTCGAACGCCGCAGAGTTCCGCGCGGACCTGGAGAACGCGGTGCGGGGCGGGGCGATCACGGCCCCGGCGCTCGGGGTGGCCGCAGCCGCCGCGGGCCTCGGTGCCGCCGCGGCGGCGGCCGACCTCCAGCCGACGATGGTCGAGTCCGCCACGCAGGTCATGGCGCCCGCGGCCGCCACCCCGAACCCGTGGGCGACGAGCGTCGCACCGGCCGTCCCGCCCGGGGACGAGGTCCCGGGGGAGGACGAGGAGGAGCCCAAGAGCCGCAAGGGCCTCATGTGGACCCTCATCGCGATCGGCGTGCTCGCCCTCGCGGCGATCATCACCATGCTCGTCATCAACAGCCAGGGCGAGGACGAGCCGACGACGGGCACGGTCCCGACGCTCTCGGCGCCGATCACGCCCGAGGAGGCCGAGAAGGCGATCACCGACGCCGGCTTCGAGTACGCGCAGGCCATTGACCAGGAGTCGACCGAGCCCGAGGGGACGTTCACGAAGACCGACCCGGCGGGAGGCACCACCCAGGAGCTCGGTGTGACGGTCACGGCGTTCTTCTCCGCCGGACCGGACGCCGTCACGCTGCAGGACCTCAAGGGCAAGACCCAGGAGGAGGCCCGGCAGTACCTCGCGGACAACGGTCTCAACGTCGGCGACGTCGCCACGGAGGACTCCCCGGACGTCGCGAAGGGGTCCGTGACGCGGACGGACCCGGGCGCGGGCCAGTCCGTGCCCGCAGGGTCGACGGTCAACCTGTTGGTGTCGAGCGGGCTCGTCGCCTTGCCTGACGTCACCGGTCAGCAGTTCGACGCCGCGAAGGCGACGATCGAGGCCCTCGGTCTCGGGGTCGACCGCAGCGACGAGGAGTCCGACGAGGCCGAGAACCAGGTCCTCTCGCAGCAGCCCAACGCCGGGAGCGTCCCCCAGGGGTCGCGCGTGACCCTCAAGGTCGCGATCCCGCGTGCCGCGGAGACGACGACGGTCCCGTCCAACCTCGTCGGGATGACCGAGGACCAGGCGAGGGACGCGCTCGGCGGCGCGGAGCTCAACGCGGGCACCCGGCAGACGCAGGAGTCCGACCAGTGGCCCGCCGGTACGGTCATCGGCTCCGACCCGCGGGGTGGTTCCGAGGTCCCCGTCGGCACCGAGGTCTCGCTCATCGTGTCGACCGGCCCCGGCCCGTCGACCGGTGGCGACAACGGCGGCGGCCCCGGCGGTGGGGGCGGCGGAGGCAACGGCGGCAACAACGGCGACTGACGCGCCGCCCGGCCCGGCATGACGAACGGGCCCCCACCTCGCGAGGTGGGGGCCCGTCGTCGTCCGGCGGACGAGCGGTCAGCCGGCGGGACCAGCGGGGTTGGAGTCCTGTGCCCGTGCCATGGCCACGGACGGGTCGCTCCCGGGGCTACTGGCGGACGAGCGGTGCCATACCCGCCGAGCGCTCCACGGCGTCGTCCAGCCCGCAGGCCTCGAGCCAGTTCGCGAGCAGGCGGTGACCGCCCTCCGTGAGCACGGACTCGGGGTGGAACTGGACGCCGTGCAGGGGCAGGTCGCGGTGCTGCAGGCCCATGATGACGCCACCGGCGGTCGAGGCGGTCACCTGGAGCTCGGCGGGCACGGTGTCGGCCACGACGGCGAGCGAGTGGTACCGCGTGGCGGTGAAGGGCGCCGGGAGCCCGGCCAGGACGCCCTCGCCCTCGTGCTCGACGAGGCTCGTCTTGCCGTGCATGAGCTCGGGCGCGTGCGTGACCGTCGCGCCGTACACCTCGGCGAGCGCCTGGTGCCCCAGGCACACGCCGAGCATCGGCGTCCTGGACGCCGCGCACGCGCGGATGACCTGCTCGCTCTGCCCGGCTTCCTTGGGGGTTCCCGGGCCGGGGGAGACGAGGACGCCGTCGAAGACGGTGCCGTCGGCGTCGTGGAACCGCCCCTCGGCGTCGGGCTCGGGCACGGCGTCGTTGCGCACGACGACGGTCTGGGCACCGAGCTGGTCGAGGTAGCCGACGATCGTGTAGACGAACGAGTCGTAGTTGTCCACGACGAGGATGCGGGTCTGGTGGGTCATCGCGGGGCCTCCACGGACGCTGCGCCGGCGGCGTCGGTCTGGATGTTGGGGTCGTTGAACGGCATGTACGCGGACACGATCGGGAACAGCCACTCGAAGCACGCGAGCACCACGGCGGCCGCGAGGACGAGCAGGATCAGCACCCGGACCCACGCGGGCCCGGGCAGCACGCGCCACAGCGCCCCGTACATCACGCGCTCCCTTCGGCGGCAGGGGCCGCCTGGCCCACGAGGTCCGGCGGCGTGCCGTCCTCGACGGGCATCCAGTAGTCCAGCTTCGCGTTGACGATGTACCGGGCCACGAGCGAGTTCAGCCCGATCGGGTGGCACGTCGTCAGGGTGAGGTACCGCTCGGTCGGCTCGACGCCCGGCTGCCACGGGACGGGCGCCACGGCCTCCACCTGGTCGGGCTTCACGGCCTGCATGTGGTCCACGCGGTACACGTACCAGACCCCGCCGGCCTCGACGACGATCGGGTCGCCGATCTGGAGCTCCTCCACGTCGTGGAAGATCTTGCCGTACGTCTGCCGGTGCCCGGCGACCGAGAAGTTCCCGACGTCGCCCGGCATGACCGTCTCCGGGTAGTGCCCGGCCATCGCCTGGTCGAGGATCGAGCGCTTGTCCGTGCCCTCCGCGATCGGCATCATCTTGCCGTCCCAGCGCGGGACGTACAGCGTGCCCCACACCTCGCCGAGGGCGGGCGGCGCCATGACCGGGGGTGCGTCCCGCCGGACCGCCGTCTCCGGCGCGACGTCCGCGGCGTCGGGGGTGGGCGCGCCCATCTCCTCCAGCACCTGCGCCTGCACGCGGTCCGCCTGCACGTCCGTCCACCAGAGCTGCCACACCACGTACAGCCCCAGGAGGATGCCGAGCGTGATGAGCAGCTCCCCGACGACGCCGACGACCGTGGACACGGCCCCGCGCCCGGAGGCGCGGCGGCCCGCGTGCCGCACCGGCACGGGCGCGGTGGCCGTCACGACGCCACCGCGTCGGAGGGGCGGGCGTAGCGGAGCTCGAGCGCGCCCTGGTATCCGGGGAGCTCGAGGTCGGACTTGTCCTCGACCGACCAGCCCAGGTTCACCGCGTCGACGTACTCCTGGTACACCTGGACGCCCGGCGAGCGCTCCAGGGCGTCGCGCAGGGCGTCCGGGTCGCCCACGGCCTCCACGACGTAGGGCGGCGAGTACACGCGCCCGTGCAGCAGGAGGATGTTGCCCGCGCAGCGGAACGCCGACGTCGCGGTGACGCGCTGGCCCTGCAGCGTCATCGCCTCCGCGCCGCCGGCCCACAGGGCGTTGACGACGGACTGGATGTCCTGCTGGTGGACGACGAGGTCGTCCGGGCGGATCTGCGGCGGGTAGTTGCCCTCGGGAGGGGCGTCGTCGAGCGTGACGGACAGGCCCGTGCCTCTGACCGGCGTCGTGCCCGCCGCGACCGCGGTGCGCGACGCGAGGTCGGGGTCGACGCCCGGCGGGGCGTCGCCGGTCTGCGACAGTCCCGCGATCTCCTCCGTGAGCGCGTCCACCTGGGCCGACAGGTCCGCCACGCGGTCCGACTCCCGGTCGACGAGCTGCGCGAGGTTCTCGGGGTGGCGCGAGTCGTCGCCCCGCGCGAGCCGTGCGTTCGCCGTGAACATCACGCCGGCGAGCGCGAGGACGAGGGCGACGGTCACGGCGGACCGGACCCGGCGCGAGCGCGGGGGTGCGGCAGGCTCGTCCGGCGTCGCGGAGGCGGGGTCGGTGCTGCTCACGGACCGTCTCCTTCCTGGGGCGGACGAGGTCGTCGACCGTCTCGCCGATGTGTCTCTGCCGTGCGTCTGTCGTGTCGTCGTCGCCGCGGCCGGGCCGTTGCCCGCGCGCGGTGTCCGTGCCTATTGTGTGCGCCCACTACGCTAGTCGACGAACGTCGTCCACGATCGTGACGGATCCGTGCTCCCACGGAGCCCCGCGGCGCGTCGACGACCTTCGCCCGAGCCATGCACGGTTCCTGCACGACGACGGCAGGCGTCCGCTCCCGCGGTGCGTCCCGACGCCGCCGCAGCGGACCCCACCAGGACAGGAGCCCACCCTCGTGCCCGAGTCGAAGTCGCGCAAGAAGCCCAAGCCGCAGCGCCCGCCGAGCGTGCCCAAGCCCGAGTCGGGCAACCCGCGCTGGCTCGTGCCCACGATGCTCGGGCTGATGCTCCTCGGGCTGGCGTGGATCGTGCTGTTCTACCTCAGCGGGCCCAAGCAGCTCCCGATCCCGCCGCTGGGTGCCTGGAACCTCGGCGTCGGCTTCGCGTTCATCATCGCGGGCTTCGCGCTCACCACGCGCTGGAAGTAGCCGTCCCGACGACGTCGGCCGTCCGGGCGCGGACCGCCTGCAGGCTCCTGCGCGCCCGGACGACGACCGGCGTCCCCGAGGGATGCCGACGACACCGGTGTAGTTCCACACCTGTGAGTAACCCTGGGGATAACTTCCCCGGGCCGCTCGGCGGAGTCACCCGACGAGGTGGCCGAACTGGTCCGCCGAGGCGTACGTCAGCCATGCCGCGGCGACGAGAGCCACGGCGACGACCGCCGTCGCGCCCACCGACACCACGGTGCGACGCTCCTTCGGCGCGTACGCGTACGCGGCCCCGAGGACGAGGCCGACGACGAGCCCACCGAGGTGCGCCTGCCACGCGATGCCGGTGAAGAAGAGCCCGATCGCGAAGTTGATGCCGATGAGCACGACGATCTGCATCGCGTTCCGGCCCGTCCTGCGCAGCACGAGCAGGATCGCGCCGAAGAGCCCGAACACCGCGCCCGAGGCGCCGACGACCGGGGTCATCCACGCGACCGACGTCGGGCCGCCTGCGAGGACGAGGTAACCGACGGAGCCGCCGATCGCCGACAGCAGGTAGAGCGCCGTGAACCGCAGCCGCCCCAGCTGCTGCTCGAGGAACGGCCCTGTGACCCACAGCGCGTACATGTTGAAGAGGATGTGGACGGGGCTCGTCGAGTGCAGGAACGCCGCCGTGAGGAAGCGGTAGGGCTGCAGCTCGCCGATCCACGGGGCGAACGCGAGCATGCTCGTCCACGTCCCGCCCGTGACGAGCTGCAGGACCCAGCTCACGACGCACAGGCCGATGATCGTGAACGTCACGACCGGCGGGCCACCGCGGACCCTGCCTCCGAGCGCGGTGCGCTGGGTCGGCGCCTGCCGGGCGGCGTCGCGCACGCAGTCGACGCACTGCACGCCGACGGCGGCCGGGCGCTGGCACTCGGGGCACGCCGGGCGGCCGCACCGTTGGCACCGCACGTACGACACCCGGTCCGGGTGCCGCGGGCACACGGGCGGGACGGCAGGACCGTCGTGCGGCCCTGCCGTCCCGTACGCCGGCGGGCCGGGCGGCCCGGGAGGTGTCGTCGAGATGGTCAGTCCTCGATCGTGACGGACGTGATGACGATGTCCTCCTGAGGGCGGTCGCCCGGGCGGGTCGGCGTCGCGTTGATCGCGTCGACGACCGCGCGGGACGCGTCGTCCGCGACCTCGCCGAAGATCGTGTGCTTGCCGTTGAGCCACGGCGTCGGCACGGTCGAGACGAAGAACTGCGACCCGTTGGTGCCCTCGGCCTCGCCCGTGACCGGGTTGCGGCGCAGGCCCGCGTTCGCCATCGCCAGGAGGTAGGGACGGTCGAACTGGAGCTCGGGGTGGATCTCGTCGTTGAACGTGTAGCCGGGACCGCCCGTGCCGGTGCCCAGCGGGCAGCCGCCCTGGATCATGAAGTCCTGGATCACGCGGTGGAAGATCAGGCCGTCGTAGAAGGGCTCGGTGCGCTCTGCGCCGGTGCGGGGGTCGGACCACGTCGTGGTGCCCTGCGCGAGCCCGACGAAGTTCGCCACCGTCTTCGGGGCGTGGTTCGGCAGGAGCTCGATCCGGATGTCACCTGCGGTCGTGTGGAGGGTTGCGAACATGGGCACCATCCTCCCACGAGACCCGCGCGCGACCCGTCGGACGCGACGTCTCGCGGGGCGGGCACGGTGGTGGCAGAGTGGTCGGAAACGCCCATCGCATCCGCACCTTCGTCCCGTCGGACGACGACCCCGGGGAGCACGCATGACCCGTTCTCGCTCAGCGAGCGACTCCGTCAAGGACACGCTCGAGTCGATCGACACCGAGAAGCTCAAGGACCAGGCCGCGCAGGCCGCCGCGACCGCGCAGAGCGCGGCGAGCCAGCTCGCCGACCAGGCCAAGGACGCGGCGGTGCAGGCCAAGGAGTGGGGGACGCCCAAGGTGGAGGCGTTCCTCGAGTGGCTCCAGCCGCGCGTCGAGAAGGCGTGGCAGGACAGCATCCAGGCCGCCGCGCCGCGCGTCGAGAAGGCCGCGGGCAAGGCCGCGCCCGCCATCGACACCGCGCACGACAAGCTCGTCGACGACGTGCTGCCGAAGATCGTCGCGAGCTTCAACGCCGCCGCCGCCAGCGCCGCCGACTCCGCCCAGCGCGCGGCCGACAACGCGGCCGAGGCGACCGCCGCCGCGTCCGCTGCCACGGCGGCGGCGACCGGCAAGAAGGCGCGCAAGCTCGCCAAGGAGGCGCAGAAGGCCGCCGCGGAGGCCGCGAGGCAGGCCCAGAAGGCCGCAGGCAAGGCCGGCAAGAAGGCCTCGAAGCACGCCGACAAGGCGGCGGAGAAGGCGGCGGCCAAGCTCGCCGCCGCGGCCGACAAGGCCGCGGCGAAGGCCGCCGAGGCCGACGCGTCGAAGGGCAAGGGCCGCACCCTCTGGTGGATCGCCGGCGGCGTCACCGCCGCAGGCGTCGGCTACGTCCTCTACCGGCGCGCGCAGCCCACGACCGACCCCTGGGCCGAGCCGTGGGAGCAGGAGGAGCAGCAGGTCCACTTCGACGACGTCGTCGGCGACGCCCGGCACGCCGTCGGGGACGCCGCCGAGTCGCTGGGCGAGGCCGCGGGCGTCGCCGTGGCGAAGGGCCGCGAGGCGACCGACAAGCTCGCCGAGCGTGCCGCCGAGGTCCGCGACGACGTCAGCGACCGCGTCAGCGACGCCGTCTCCGACGCCAAGGACGCGGCCAAGAAGGCCACCAGCCGCGCCCGCAGCACCACCCGCAGCGCAGCGTCGTCCGCCAAGGACGCCGCCGCGGACGCGAAGGACGACCTCGGCGACGCCGGCAAGAAGGCCCGCGAGGCAGCCGAGGACGCCGCGGAGGACGCCGCCAAGAAGGCCGACGACGTCTGACCCAGCCAGCGCGGCACGCTGGACGTCGGACATCGCGCACTGCGTGAAGGGGGTCCGCACCTGGGGGTGCGGACCCCCATCGCCGTCCGAGTCAGACCGTGGGGCGAGAGAGCCGGTACTTCCGATTCCTGCTCGTCGGTGGCGCGGTGGCCACGATCGCCCCCTCTGCCACGAGAACACGCAGTCGTGGGCGAAGTGATCCGGCGGTCGTGCCAAGGAGCTCCGCGATCTCGTGGACCGACAGTTCCGGTCCAGGGGTGAGCGCTTCGACAATCCTCTCGTCGAGGGTCCCCTCCCATCGGATCTCCGTGGCGCGCTCCGAGAAGAGGGTCTCGGCAGCCTCGAGGCGGTGGCCCTCGCGATACGCACCGTCCGTCCGCCGCGGGTACTGGAGCCATCCCGCGTCGACGAGCCCACGGAGGACTGCCCTGGCGTCCGCAGAGTCCATCGCCAGTTGAGCCCGCAGGACTTGATCGTCGACTGCGTACCCACGGTGGACGAGAACGAGCGCGCGCCGGGCGTCAGGGTCGAGCGTGTCGGCCCCGATGCTGGCGAGCCATTGATTGGTCTCCGGGTTGAGCAGCCCGTGCCGATCCAGCACGACTGCCATCGAGGTGACGGTGGCGAGGTAGCGGGGTGCGGCGAGTCCCGCTCGCCCGAGCGCACCCGTCATCGTCGGAATCCCAGATCCCGCGTTCTCGGACACGGACTCGTCACGGTCGAGCATCGGGACGTCGGCGAGCATGGCGGAGAGCACGGCGTTGCGTGAGCGTGAAGACCCGTCGAAGAGGTCGACGACGCGCCGCCCACCCCAGATGCCTCCCGGGTTCGTGATCTCCAGTCGATCGGGGTAGAGCTCCACGCGCACCTGGTCGCCGAGTGCCCACGGGCTGTAGTCGCGGTGCGTGAGCGCGTTCGTGACAGCCTCGCGGATCGCGACCTCGGGGATCTCGGGTTCATCACGGGCTCCGGCGCCGACGATGACGCGGCGCACCGGGATGTTCTGCAGCACGGCCCTGACGCAGTCGTCGACCATGGCCGGGATCGGGCCCTCGATCACGCGGCGGTCCAGCATGCGGGTCTCGCCTGCGTAGACGTCCTTCGCCTTTCCCGGATAGACCGCGAACGTCACCATCGCCTGCGCGAGCGAGTGTTGCGGGTAGCGCCCGAACGCGAGCAGTCCGGCAACGGTAGGTGTTCGTCCGTCTGACGCCAGCACGTTGTGGCGTGTCAGGATGTCGACTGTGGACGTCAGGTCCGCAACGGATCGTGGGCGACGACGGCGCAGGCGCGCGATGAACCGCTCGACCTGCTTCATGTCGAGGTCGTCGAGGGAGGCGCCACGCACAGGCTCAGTGTCGACACGCGGCTGCGCGCCGTCGGTCGACAGCAGGAAGATGCCGTAGGTGCTCATCCGACGATCGCCGTCACCGACCCGCTCGAAGGTTCCGCCCTCTTTGCCTTGTGTCGTCACGAAGGCGGGCTTCATCGCCGCCGGCAAGGGCTCCACGTCGGCGACGACGATCGAGGCCCCGTCGACGACCGCGATGTCGATCGAGCCGAGTGGCCGAGGGCTCACCGGACCCGGCGACTCACCTCCGCCGCGAGGCCTGAAGCCGTCGATCAGGCCATCACGAATCGCGGCGGCGTCGAAGCCCTGCGTCGGAGCAAACCCTGTCGACTCGTCGAGCCCGAGAATGATGAGCCCGCCGTCGCCGTTGGAGAACGCGCTCACCGTGGGCCAGACGTCCTTGGGAACTCCTCCCGCAGCCTTTTTCACCTCGACGGACGAGAGATCCGTCGACGCTGCGCGAAGCCGCGCAACGACGTGCTCGATCGGACCCTGGCTCGTCTCCATGACACCTCACTGTAGTTCACTGTCGCCACTACATGCGTCACTGTAGTCGTTGCGTGAGGCAGCCTGTCGCGCCAACCGCCGGGGCTGACCCGAGGACCACCATCCTTCGCTTGCTGTGAGCGGTTCGGGTACGGAAAGCTCTGGCCATGGCCATCAGAGAGCCCCGGCGCGCATGGTTGCTGATGGCTGCGGGCGACGACCGGGGCTACGGCGGCAACGAAGGCTACGACGACGAGTACGACGCCTACTACTCCTGGGACAGCAAGGTCGTCAACCACAAGAACCTTATGGTCGGTGACCCTGTGGCCCTGTGGGACAAGCGCCGGCTGCTCGGGGTGTCTGTCATCGAGGCGATCGAGCGGTCCACGGGCCAGAAGCTGCAGAACCGGTGCCCCGCCTGCCGGACTACGGCGATCAAGCCGCGCAAGACCAAGGCGCCCACGTTCCGCTGCGACGACTGCAAGGCCGAGTTCGACACGCCGCGGTCCGAGGTGGTCGAGGTGGAGATCTACCGTGCTCGGTACGACGCCGCGTGGACGGACCTTGATGGTCTCCTGAACGACCGTGAGATCCGCGAAGTTCAGACGAACAAGGGTGAGTTCAACGCGATGCGGCGGTTGGACTGGGCGTCGTTCCGCGACGTCCTGGCGCGCAAGCACGCCGACCGCGCCCTCAGTCGGGTGGTCGGACGAATCCCGGACGTCGCGTGGGGTCCGACGCTCGGCATCGCAGTCGACGTGCCTCAGGGTTTCCGGGAGTCTCTGGTCCGTGTCCGCCGTGGCCAGCGAGAGTTCCGGGAGGCACTGCTCGCGGCCCAGGGCCAAAGGTGCGCGTTCACGGGGGCGGCACCCGCACGAGTCCTCGAAGCAGGTCACCTCTACAGCTACGCCAGGATCGGCGAGCACCGCGCACACGGCGACCTGATGCTCCGTCGAGACATTCATCGACTCTTCGACGACGGTCTGCTCGCCGTCGACCCTGAGCGCCGCCGGGTCGACGTCGCCGAGGAGCTCGGATCTTACGCACAGTACGCGCGCCTGCACCAGAAGCCGTTGACCCTCGAACTCCGCGACGAGCAGGTGGACTGGCTCACCCAGCACTGGGCCGAGCACCGCACCGCTGCTGGCTGATCCCACGCACGCCGGGCAGCGACCGGCAACGACAGATTTCGTGACGCCCGGACTGGCGGTGAGGAGGGTGCTGTCGACCTCGAGTACGGTCGACGACGAGACACGGATCATCGACGGAGTGGAGCCAGGGGGACTCGAACCCCCAACCCCCTGCTTGCAAAGCAGGTGCGCTACCAATTGCGCCATGGCCCCGGGTGACGCGGCCTGGGGCCGGTCAGGAGTGAGACGTGCTCACTCGAAGGTGTCGGTGACCTCTGCCCAGAGGTCACGCTCGGCGTTGTCCTCCGTGTACTTGCGCCACAGGAGATATCCGGCGCCGGCGGCGAGGAGCAGGACGAGAAGCTTCTTCATGACGTTCCCCCTCGAGTGGGTTCGTTCGGCAGTGGGCCTAAGAGGACTTGAACCTCTGACCTCTTCCTTATCAGGGAAGCGCTCTAACCGTCTGAGCTATAGGCCCGTACGCGCCTCGCCGGACAGCCCCGGGGGGCCGCTCCGCTCGCAGGCAGCGATTGAGGTTACCCCACCGGGAGCCGCAGACCCAAACCGAGGGGTCCGTGGCCCCCGGTCGGGAGCCGTCCTCGGTCAGTCGTCGGTGAGCGTGAGGTGCACGCCGCCCACCAGCGCGGCGACGATGTTGTACAGGAACGCCATGATCGTCGACAGCGCGGTGATGATCACCACGTTCACCACACCGAGCAGCGTGGCGATGGAGATCACACGGCCGAACGCCACGTACTGCTGGATGTCGACCTCGGTCTCGGTGCCGACGATCTGCGTGAACAGGTCCTCGATCTTGGCGAAGACCATCATCCCGTCGAGGACGTACCAGACCACGGCCGTCGCGACGACGGTCATGATGCCGATCGCGACGGCGAGCAGGAAGCCGAGCTTCATCGCGGACCAGGGGTCGATGCGCGAGACCGCGAGCCGGACGCGGCGCGGGCCGCCGTCGTTCCGGACCGTGGGCGTCGCGCCCGTCGCCGGGCCGACGGCGGGTGTGGCACCGGTGAGGGGGGTCGCCGAGCCGGAGACGCCCGCGGCGGAGTAGTGCATCGCCGCCGGCGCCGGGGTGTTCGTGGACGCCGCGGACGCCGCCGTGGCGCTCGGGGCTGTCGCGCTGGTCGTGGGCACGCGCCTCACCGTCTCGTCGTCGATCTCGTCATGACCGGGCTGCTGAGGGTCGGCCTCCGCGGGCGCGGCCGGGACCGCCGCGGAGACCTTCTTGGCCGCGCTCTTCGCCGCGGCGATGGCTGCGGCCGCCGCCTTCACCGCGCCCGCGCGGGCGACCGCGACACGGCTCTCGCCGGACGCGCGCTCCATGCCGTCGTCGTCGGCACCGCGCTCCGCGGCGGCCTGGCTCGAGGCCGGGCCCGGCGGAGGAGGCGGAGGAGGAGGCGGGACGGCGCCCGACGCCGCACCGTTCGACGCGCCGTTCGACTCACCGTGCTTGCTCGGCGCGGTCGCGCCCCCGGCACGCGACGTCGTGTCCGTGTCGGGACGCGGCACGGTCAGCCGGGGCGTGATCGTCGGCGGTGCGTTGTTCTCGCTGCTCATCTGGTTTCCTCGGTGGTTCCGGGGGCCGGCTCGGTCCCGCTCGCCTCGTCGGACGAGGCGGTCGGGTCGGTGATCGGTGCGCTGCTCGTGTCGGTGCCGCCCGGGGCCGTGCCGGTCCCGTCCTCGCCCTCCACGGTATCCCGATCCTCTCCGAGGCGACGCTCGACGTTCCGCGCGACCGCGATGATGCGGTCGCCCTTGTCGGGCTTCGCGAACGTCACCCCCTGCGTGTTGCGGCCCGTGAGGTTCACCTCGTCGACCGCGGACCGCACGATCTTCCCGCGTTCCATGATCACCAGCACCTCGTCGTCGGCCTCTGTCACCAGAGCCCCCACGAGATCTCCACGAGCCTCCACCAGGTTCGCGACCTTGATGCCCAGACCGCCACGGCCCTGGACCCGGTACTCGTCGATCCGCGTGCGCTTCGCGAACCCGCCCTCGGTCACGACGAAGAGGTCGGAACCCTCCTCGACGACGTCGGCCGAGAGCAGCTCGTCACCCTCGCGGAACTTCATGCCCGTCACGCCCGACGTCGCGCGGCCGAGCGGTCGCATCGTGTCGTCGCCCGCCGGGAACCGGATCGACTGGCCCTTGCGCGAGACGAGGATGAGGTCGTCGTCGGCGTCCACGAGGAGCGCCGCGACGAGCTCGTCGGGCGTGCCCGACTCGTCCTCGCGGAGGTTGATCGCGATGAGCCCGCCCGAGCGCGGCGAGTCGTACTCCGACAGCCGCGTCTTCTTGACGAGACCGCGGCGCGTGGCGAGCACCAGGTACTCCGCGGCGCCGTAGTCGCGCAGGTCGAGGACCTGGGCGATCTTCTCGCCGGGCTGGAACGCGAGCAGGTTCGCCACGTGCTGACCCTTGGCGTCGCGGCCGCCCTCGGGCAGCTCGTACGCCTTGGCGCGGTAGACCCGTCCCAGGTTCGTGAAGAACAGCAGCCAGTGGTGCGTCGTCGTCACGAAGAAGTGGTCGACGATGTCGTCCTCGCGCAGCTGCGCGCCGCGCACGCCCTTGCCGCCGCGCTTCTGCGCCCGGTAGCTGTCGCTGCGCGTGCGCTTCACGTAGCCGCCGCGCGTGATCGTGACGACCATCTCCTCCTCGGCGATGAGGTCCTCGATCGAGACCTCGCCGTCGAACGGGAGGATCGTCGTCCGGCGCTCGTCGCCGTACTTGGCGACGATCTCGCCCATCTCGGTGCCGACGATGGAGCGCTGGCGCTCCGGCTTGGCGAGGATGTCCTCGTAGTCGAGGATCTTGCGCTCGAGCTCGTCGTGGTCGTCGATGATGCGCTGCCGCTCGAGCGCCGCCAGACGGCGGAGCTGGAGGTTGAGGATCGCCGTCGCCTGGATCTCGTCCACGCCCAGCAGCCCCATGAGGCCCGCGCGGGCCTCGTCGGCGTCGGGGGAGCGGCGGATGAGCGCGATGACCTCGTCGAGCAGGTCCAGCGCCTTGAGGTAGCCGCGCAGGATGTGGATGCTGCGCTCGGCCTCGGCCAGCAGGTACCGGGTGCGCCGCACCACGACGTCGAGCTGGTGCGTCGTCCAGTGCCGGACGAACGCGTCGAGGCTCAGCGTGCGCGGGACGCCGTCGACCAGCGCGAGCATGTTCGCGCCGAACGTGTCCTGGAGCTGCGTGTGCTTGTAGAGGTTGTTGAGCACGACCTTCGCCACCGCGTCGCGCTTGAGCACGATCACGAGGCGCTGGCCCGTGCGGCCCGACGTCTCGTCGCGGATGTCGGCGATGCCCTGGACGCGACCGTCCTTGACGAGGTCGGCGATCTTCGCGGCGAGGTTGTCCGGGTTCACCTGGTACGGGAGCTCGGTGACGACCAGGCACACGCGGCCCTGGATCTCCTCGACGTTGACCACCGCGCGCATCGTGATCGAGCCGCGGCCGGTCCGGTACGCCTCCTCGATGCCCTTGTGGCCGAGGATCGTCGCGCCGGTCGGGAAGTCCGGGCCCTTGATGCGCAGCAGGAGCGCCGCGAGGAGCTCCTCGCGGCTCGCCTCGGGGTGGTCCAGGTGCCACTGGACGCCCTCGGCGACCTCGCGCAGGTTGTGCGGCGGGATGTTCGTCGCCATGCCGACCGCGATGCCCGCCGAGCCGTTGACCAGCAGGTTCGGGAACCGTGACGGCAGGACCGCCGGCTCCTGGGTGCGGCCGTCGTAGTTGTCCTGGAAGTCGACGGTGTCCTTGTCGATGTCCCGGACCATCTCCATGGCGATCGGGGCCATGCGGCACTCGGTGTACCGCGGGGCGGCCGCCGGGTCGTTTCCGGGCGAGCCGAAGTTCCCCTGTCCCGCGACGAGCGGGTAGCGCAGCGACCAGTCCTGCACGAGGCGCACGAGCGCGTCGTAGATCGCGCTGTCGCCGTGCGGGTGGAACTTGCCCATGACGTCGCCGACGACGCGAGAGCACTTCGAGTACGACCGGTCCGGGCGGTAGCCGCCGTCGTACATCGCGTACAGCACGCGGCGGTGCACCGGCTTGAGGCCGTCCCGGACGTCGGGCAGCGCGCGCCCGACGATGACGCTCATCGCGTAGTCGAGGTACGACCGCTGCATCTCGAGCTGCAGGTCGACCTGCTCGATGCGGCCGTGGTGCACCGCGACCGCCGTGCCGTCCGCGTGCACGACCGCCTCGTCCCCGTCGCCGGGGGCGGTGGGCTCGATCTCGGGGTTCTGCTCGTCGGTCACGGTCTACCTCGTTCGTTCGTTCGTGCGTGCTCGCTGTGCTCGTCGCCTGCCGCGGTCCGCGCCGCCGGGGCGCGTTCGCGGGCCGGTCGCCCGCGCGGGGCGGGCACCGGCTGGTCAGATGTCAAGGAACCGCACGTCCTTCGCGTTCCGCTGGATGAAGCTGCGGCGCGACTCGACGTCCTCGCCCATGAGGACGGAGAAGATCTCGTCCGCGGCCGCGGCGTCGTCCAGGGTGACCTGGTTGAGCGTGCGGTGCTCGGGGTCCATGGTCGTGTCCCACAGCTCCGAGTAGTCCATCTCGCCCAGACCCTTGTAGCGCTGGATCCCGTTCTCCTTGGGGATCCGCTTGCCCGCGGCCTGCCCGGACGCGAGGAACGCGTCGCGCTCCTTGTCCGAGTAGACGTAGTCGTGCGGCGCGTTCGACCACTTGAGCCGGTACAGCGGCGGCTGCGCGAGGTAGACGTGCCCGTTCTCGATGAGGGGGCGCATGTACCGGAAGAGCAGCGTGAGCAGGAGCGTCGCGATGTGCTGGCCGTCGACGTCGGCGTCGGCCATGAGGACGATCTTGTGGTACCGGAGCTTGGTGAGGTCGAAGTCCTCGCCGATGCCCGTGCCGAACGCGGTGATGATCGACTGGACCTCCTGGTTGGACAGGGCCCGGTCGAGGCGCGCGCGCTCGACGTTGAGGATCTTGCCGCGGATCGGGAGGATCGCCTGCGTCCGCGGGTTGCGACCGCGGACGGCGGAGCCACCGGCGGAGTCGCCCTCGACGATGAAGATCTCGCACTCCTCGGCGCGGTTCGACTGGCAGTCGCGCAGCTTGCCGGGCATGCCGCCCGACTCCAGCAGGCCCTTGCGCCGGGTCGCCTCGCGCGCCTTGCGGGCGGCGAGCCGCGCCTGCGACGCCTGGATCGCCTTGCGGATGACGTCGCGCCCCTCGTTCGGGTGCGAGTCGAACCAGTCCGTGAGCTGCTCGTGGACGACGCGCTGGACGAACGTCTTCGCCTCGGTGTTGCCGAGCTTCGTCTTGGTCTGGCCCTCGAACTGCGGCTCGCCGAGCTTGACGGAGACGACGGCGGTCAGGCCTTCGCGGATGTCGTCGCCCGTGAGGTTGTCGTCCTTCTCCTTGAGGATGCCCTTGTCGCGCGCGTACCGGTTGACCAGCGAGGTCATCGCCGCACGGAAGCCCTCCTCGTGCGTGCCGCCCTCCGTCGTGGAGATCGTGTTCGCGTACGTGTGGACGGACTCGGAGTACGAGCTGGTCCACTGCATCGCGATCTCCACGGAGATGCGCTTCTCGGTGTCCTCCGACTCGAAGTCGATGACGTCGGGGTGGACGAGCTCGACCTTCTTGGCCGCGTTGAGGTGCGTGACGTAGTCCACGAGGCCGCCGTCGTACTTGTACGTGACGGTGCGCGCGGGGGTGGTGGGGTCCGACGTCGTGCCGTCCGCCTCCGAGACGCCGTCCGCGTCGGCCGGCCCGTCGCCGCCCGTGACCTCGTCGCCCGTGTCGAGGTGGGCCGGGCGCTCGTCCGTCAGGGTGATGCACAGCCCCTTGTTGAGGAACGCCATCTGCTGGAAGCGCGCCCTCAGCGTCTCGAAGTCGTACTCGGTGGTCTCGAAGATCCCGGGGTCGGCCCAGAAGGTCTGCGTCGTCCCCGTCTCGTCCGACGGCTCGAGCCGCTCGACGGGCGTCACCGGGTTGCCGCCCTCCGTGAACTCCTGGCGCCACGAGTACCCGTCGCGGCGGACCTCGGAGACCATGCGCGTCGACAGCGCGTTGACGACGGACATGCCGACGCCGTGCAGACCCCCGGAGACGGCGTACCCGCCGCCACCGAACTTGCCGCCCGCGTGGAGGATCGTCATGACGACCTCGAGCGTCGGCTTGCCCTCGGTGGGGTGGATCGCGACGGGGATGCCGCGGCCGTTGTCGACGACGCGGACGCCGCCGTCGGCCAGGAGCGTCACGTCGATCGTGTCCGCGTGCCCGGCGAGGGCCTCGTCCACAGAGTTATCCACAATCTCGTACACAAGGTGGTGGAGGCCCCGCTCGCCGGTCGAGCCGATGTACATGCCCGGACGCTTGCGGACCGCCTCGAGGCCCTCGAGGACGGTGATGTTGCTCGCGTCGTAGCCGCCGCCCGCCGAGGGTGCCGCCTCCGCGGACGCCGTCGGGTCGGAGATGGCGGTGTCGGTGTGGTCTGCCACGGGCAGGACTGCTCCTCGTCGTCGTGCACGCAGCGCCCGCGTTCGTGCGGAAGCGGTCGCCGCTGCTCAAGGGTTCCGGGCCCGTACCACGGTCGACGTCGGCTCCTCCGCCACGGCGGACGACCGGCCGTGGACGGCTGGCCGCACCTCCTCGGAAGGGCTGCGCGCGCGGGTGGTGAACAGACCCGGAATGACGTCCCCAGTCTACCCGCCACGAGCCGAATTCCGCGGATTGTGGCGCTCCTGGGGACGGCTGACCGGGCATTCCCGACGCGATCCGCACGTCGCCGCCGAGACTCGTCCACACAGTTGTCCACAGCCTTTGTCCACCGGTGGGGGAGATGCCTCCGTACGAGCTCCCGAGGCCTGGAGCGGGCTCGGCGGACCGCGTCCTCGGCACGGGCGTGGGAACCCTCCCTTTCCCACAAGTCGGGAATCGGCATTTGGCCCGGAAAGTGGTCTAATACCACACACCATCATGATTCGCGCGTCGTCCGCGCAGGAGTGATCCGCGTGCGGGCGGCCTCACCCCGAAGGGACCCTCACCTCGTGAAGAGACTCCTCGCGAGCGCTGCGGCGACAGCGCTCGCACTCGGTGGCCTGCTCGTGGCCACCGCGGCCCCCGCCTCCGCCCACACGCCCGACGTCCGCGCCACGTGCACCGAGCTCTCGGTGAACCTCAGCCAGTACTCCGCCCGGGGCAAGAAGGACAACACCGTCACCGTCACCCTCGACGGCCGGCAGGTCGACAGCCAGACGTTCCCTGGCTCCTTCGCGGGGACGTACGCCGTGCCCGACCCCACGCGGGCGACCTCGTGGGAGGTCAGCATCAAGGCGTGGGACGACCCCCAGGGCAGGAACGGCTGGACGAAGGTCCTCACCGGCAGGACGACCGCGTGCCCGGGCCAGGGCCAGGAGGTCCAGGTCGGGATCTACCTCTACCCGAAGCTCGACGCCTCCAAGGACGCCGCCTGGGAGAACTCCGGGCCGCAGGACCTGCTCACGACCAAGACGCTCACGCTCTCCCCGGAGGAGCAGAAGTCGGGCGAGCACTGGTTCACGGAGCTGCCCGAGGGCACGCTCGACGGGAAGGACCTGTGCGAAGGCTGGGGGATCCAGCAGGACCTCGTCCGCGGTGGCCCTGACGACTACACGATGCCCGAGGAGATCACGTACCCCGACGGCTCCTCGATGGACGGCCACCTCGTCGACTGGACGCACCAGGAGCTGGACGAGTTCGGCGTCACGCTCCCGTCAGCCGCGGACTGCGACATCGCGCCTGTGGACGACGAGGTCGAGCCGACCGCCGTCGCCCCGGTCCCGCCCGCGACGATCGAGTCCTGCGAGGCGGACGCCGTCCCGGTGAAGCCCACGGACAGCCCCGAGGTCACCTACCTGGTCCGGACCGACGGCGTGCTCGCGACGCCGGCGAAGGGCTTCGTGTTCGGTGCCGACCTGGCCGGGTACCAGCTGCTCGACGACGGCAGCGCGCTCTTCCCGATCGCGGCCCTGCAGCCCGCCGCCGAGGACTGTGCCCTGGTCGCGGGCGAGATCACGGCCGTGTGCGAGGGAGACGTCCCCTACCTGGGCTACGCCGTCTCGCTCCCCGCGGGCATCGAGGTCGACGACGAGAACCCCCTGACGATCACGTTCCTCAACCCCGGCGACGGCGAGAACTGGACCGTCACGGACCAGCCGCTCTCGGGCCGCGTCCTGTGGCCCGGCGCCTCGGCGCAGGAGCCGCGGCAGTGGCCGGGCTGGCTCCTCACGGAGGACGGCTCGTACGTCGAGACCGAGGGCAACTACGCGTGGACCCGTGACGGCGTCGAGGTGCTGTTCGAGGTGAACCCGTCCTACTCGACGGTCGTCTCCTACCCGCCGGCGACGAGCGAGTGCGCCAACCCGCCCGCGGGCACGGTCGGCGTCGTCGACGCGGCCGCACCGCCGTCGGGCCCCGCGCTCGCCACGACCGGCGCGACCGTCGCCGGCGCCGCGGCGTTCGCCGCCCTGCTCGTCGGCGGCGGTGTCCTGGTGTTCTGGCTGCGCCGCCGCGTGCAGTCCTGACCCTGACGTGGTGACCTGACCGGTCACCACTCGCGAGGCCCGCCGTGCCCCGGTCACGGCGGGCCTCGTCGTGTCCGAGCGCCCCGAGCCCCGGCGCGGCCCGCAGGACGGCGCGAGGACGCGCCGTCGGGCACTCAGCCCCAGGTGTCGCGCGGACCGGGCCCGCGGACGGACTTCTTCCCCCGCCGGAAGCTCGGGCCCGCGGGCCCGAGGACCGTGACCGTCTCCACGACGCCCTCGCCGACCTCGTGCGCGAGCCGCTCGAGGAGCTGCGGTGCGAGCAGGCGCACCTGCGTCGCCCACGCCGTCGAGTCCGCCCGGACGACGAGCACCTTGTCCTCGAACGTCTCCGGCTCGCAGTGGTCCGCCACCTGGTCCCCGACCACCTCGCGCCACCGCCCGACGACGCCCCCCACCGACACGTCGGCGACCCAGTCGCGCTCGCGCAGCAGGCGCGCGACGACGTCGCCCAGGAGCTGCGGGTCGCGGCCACCTGGTCGGGCGCCCGACGTCGGCGGGTCGGCGAGGATCCGGCGCCGCGGCTCCTGGCCCGGCCGCAGGCCCTTCGCCCGCGCCGCCGCCTTCGCCCGGTTGAGCGCCTGCCGCGCCACCTCCGCCGGCGGCGTGAGCTCCACGACGTCCCCCACGGGCAGCCTCGTGGCACGAGGCTCCGCGCCGTCCCGGTCCTCCACGGCGTCCGACGGCTCGGCGCCCGGCGCCGCGTCACGGTTCGACACGGCTCACCGTCCCGTCCTGCACGACGAACCGCGCCCCGTCCAGGAGGGCGGGGACGTCGTCCGGCACGGCCGCGGTGATGATGACCTGCCCCGCGTCCGCGACGAGCTCGGCCAGCCGCTCGCGTCGCCGGACGTCGAGCTCGGCGAACACGTCGTCGAGCACGAGGACGGGCTCGCCGTCGGGACCCCACTGGTCCGCCCACAGGAGGGAGTCCAGCCCCGCCGGCGCCCCGTCCCGGAGGAGCCGGTACGACGCGAGGCGCAGCGCGAGGGCGAACGACCACGACTCGCCGTGGCTCGCGTAGCCCTTGGCCTGGAGCCCGCCGAGGGTGAGGACGACGTCGTCCCGGTGGGGCCCGACGAGGTTCACCCCGCGCTCGATCTCCTTCGCCCGCACCGCCCGCATGGCATCCAGCATGCGCGCCTCGAGCGTCGACGCGTCGGGGAGGCCCGACGTCGGGCCGTCGCCGTCCCGGTCCGGCTCGCCCCGGGCGGGCGTGGTGCCGACGGTCCCGTCCGGGTCGAGCGCCTCCTCGACCGAGGAGCGGTAGGCGATCTGCGCCTCGCCCTGCCCCGCGCTGACCTGCTCGTACGCCTCCGCGACGTACGGCGTCAGGGCCGCCACGAGCTGGAGGCGCAGCGCCGTGATCTCGGCGCCGAGGCTCGCGAGCCGCGCGTCCCAGACCTCGAGCGTCGCGAGGGGAGACGGTGCGCCCTCGGGCGCGTCGTCGTCGAGCGGTGGCTCCGCGGCCGCGGGACGGCGTGCCCCGCGGCCGCGACCCCGGAGCGCGGTCGCGGACTTGAGGAGCGCCCCGCGCTGACGCAGCACGCGCTCGTAGTCCGCGAGGAGGGCGGCGACCCGGGGGACGAGGAGCACGGCGAGCTGGTCGAGGAACCGGCGACGACCGTCGGGGTCGCCCTTGACGAGCGCGAGGTCCTCCGGCGCGAAGAGGACGGTCCGCACGATGCCGAGGACGTCGCGCGGCCGCTTCGCGGGGGACCGGTTGATGCGCGCCCGGTTCGCGCGGCCGGAGGCGATCTCCAGCTCGACGGTGCTCGCCCGGTCGCCCCGGACGACCCGCGTCCGCACGACGGCGCGCGGGGCGCCGGCGCGGACGAGCGCCGCGTCCCCGGCGACCCGGTGGCTCGCGAGCGTCGCCACGTACCCGATCGCCTCGACGAGGTTCGTCTTGCCCTGGCCGTTCTGCCCGACGAGGGCGTTCACGCCCGGGGCGAGCTCGACGTCGACGGACTCGTAGGAGCGGAAGTCGACGAGGGACAGGTGGGAGACGTACATCGCGAGGACGTGCCGGGGGACGGCCGACCGGTCAGGCCGGGTCGGCGGCCTTCACGGCGTGCCCGCCGAACTGCTGGCGCAGCGCCGCGACGGCCTTGAGCGCCGGGGACTGCTCCTGGCGCGAGGCGAAGCGCGCGAACAGCGCCGCCGAGATGACGGGCAGCGGCACGGCGTTGTCGATCGCCTCGTCGACCGTCCAGCGGCCCTCGCCCGAGTCGTCGACCCAGTCGTCGATCGCCGCGAGCTGCGGGTCCTCCTCGAGCGCCTTCACGAAGAGGTCGAGGAGCCAGGACCGCACGACCGTGCCGCGCGTCCACGCCTTCATCGTGCCGTGCACGTCCTTGACGAGCTCGCCCTTCGCGGCGAGGAGCTCGTAGCCCTCCGCGTACGCCTGCATGAGGCCGTACTCGATGCCGTTGTGGACCATCTTCGCGAAGTGCCCGGCGCCGACCTCGCCCGCGTGGACGAAGCCCTCCTCGCGCGGTCCCTCCGGGCGCAGGGCGTCGAAGACCGGCATGGCGACCTCGACGTGCGTGCGGTCGCCGCCCACCATGAGTCCGTAGCCGTTCTCGAGGCCCCAGACCCCGCCGGAGACGCCGACGTCCAGGTAGCCCACGCCCTTCTCGCTCAGCTCCGCGGCGCGCGCCTGGTCCTCGGCGTAGTACGAGTTGCCGCCCTCGATGACGAAGTCGCCCGCGCCGAGCAGGCCACCCAGCTCGGTCACCACGCTCCGGGTCGGCTCGCCCGCCGGGACCATGACCCACACGACGCGCGGACCGTCGTCAGGCAGGGCCGCGACGAGGTCGGCGAGAGTCGCGACGTCCGAGACCTCGGGCCGCGGGTCGTAGCCCACCACCTCGATGCCGGCGGCGCGGATGCGCGCCCGCATGTTGTTGCCCATCTTGCCGAGGCCGACGAGTCCGATGCGCGTGACCATGCGAGTCCTCCGGGGTGCGGTGATGCGGTCGGGGCGGTGGTGCGAGAGGGGTCCTCGCGGGTCAGCCCGCGAAGCGGATCGGCACGAGCAGGTAGCGGTAGTGCGACGAGTCCTCGCCGTCCAGCGAGTCCTGCCCGGTGAACTCCACGGGCTTGTTCGGGTGCGTGAAGCTCAGGCGCACGAAGTCCGTGCCGAGGGCCCCGAGGCCGTCGAGGAGGAACTGCGGGTTGAAGGCCACCGAGATGTCCTCGCCCACGAGCACCGCCTCCAGCGCCTCCGACGCCTGGGCGTCGTCCCCCTGGCCCGCGTCGAGCACGACCTGCCCGTCCGTGAACGACAGCCGGATCGGCGTGTTCCGCTCGGCGACGAGCGACACGCGCTTGGCCGCGTCGATGAGCGGGGCCGTCGGGACGACCGCGTGGATCGGGGTCTCGTCGGGGAACAGCCGGCGGACGGCCGGGTAGTCCCCGTCGACGAGCTGCGACGTGGTGTGGCGGCCGCCGGCCTCGAAGCCGATGAGGTCCACCCCGGTGCCGGTGTTCAGGCCGACGTTCACGAGGCCCGAGCTGCCGAGGGACTTGGCCACGTCGTTGAGCGTGCGGGCGCGGACGAGGGCGACCGCCGAGTAGCTGGGGGTGACGGGGGTCCACGTGAGCTCGCGGAGCGCCAGACGGTAGCGGTCCGTAGCGAGGAGCGTGATCTTCTCACCCTCGATCTCCACCCGCACGCCGGTGAGGAGCGGGAGCGTGTCGTCGCGGCTCGCCGCCACCGTGACCTGCGCGACGGCGTTCGTCAGCTCGTCGCCGGAGACCGTGCCGGAGAGCTCGGGCATGGCGGGCAGGGCCGGGTACTCGTCCACAGGCATGGTGAGGAGCGTGAAGCGGCTCGCGCCGCACGTCACCGTCACCTTGTTGCCCTCGAGGACGACGTCGACCGGCTTCGCCGGGAGCGCGCGGGAGATCTCGGCGAGCAGCCGGCCGGACACGAGCACCGTGCCGGGCTCGCTCACCTCGGCGGGGATCTCCGAGCGGGCGGAGACCTCGTAGTCGAAGCTCGACAGGCCGATCGTCCCGGACGCGTCCGCCTCGAGCCGCACGCCCGCGAGCACCGGGGCAGGTGGGCGGGTCGGCAGGGTCCGCGCCGTCCAGGTCACCGCGTCGGCCAGGACATCACGCTCAACCCGGAACTTCATCCCACACCCTCTCGTCCCAACGTCCTGATCGGACTCGATCTTCACATGTGCCGTCCGGCCGCGCCTCGGCGCCCGGACCGTCGTCGGGCCGAGCGCGTCCTGGCCGCTCGCGGGAGGCCCGTGGGCGGTGGACGCGGGGAGCTCGGGTCGCAGGTCCGCGCACACGTGTCGTGCATGAACCCTACGCGAGGAGCCGGTCCGGAGGAACTGGAACGACGCTCCTGGGGACGGTCCTGTGCATCGATCGCGTCACGGCGTCGGCTCGTGCGACCGGTGCTTCCCGTCTCCTCGTCGATGGCTGTCGTTCGGTGGGTACGGCATCGTGGTCGGGACGGTGGTCGGGATGGTGGCTGGGCGGGGGTGCGGGTCGGCCGCCGGAGCCTGATGAAGGCGTGTGGAATTCCCCCTAGATCACACCTTCGTCGTCGTCATAGGGGTTGTGGAATGCGTGGAAAACGGGTGTCTCTGCAGGTCAGACGGGAAAAATGCGTGTGGACGAACCGGTGGTCCCGCTGTGGGAAAGTCGCACGGCCTGTGGGCGACCGATCTGTCCCCACACGCCGTCCACCGATCGGTGCCCCGTCGTCCACACCGTAGGGCCCGTCGTCCACAGTTATCCACAGAAGCGTGCACAGCGGGGGCCTCCGAGTGCCGTCCACAGACTGTGTACGACGCACCGTTTCCACAGTCGGACCGGGGAAAACGCTCGATACTGCGCCGATCGTGGAGCGTCGTAGGTCCCTGTGGTCGATCGAGGATCCCAAGATCACGCCGATGTCACAACTCACAGATGGCCTGTGGATGACTGTGGACAACTCGGCCCACACGTTGTGTACGAAGGTGTGAACAGGGGATCGTGCGCGTCGCGATGGCGTTCGAGAGGGCAGTATCCACAGGATGATGCACCCCGGTGGGCATCTCTGTGGATCTGTGTGGATCGTCGGGGGCGACGGCGAGCTGGCGCCCCCGAGCGGTGCGACCACGTCCCGCGACGGTGGGGGTGCGTGGTCCGGCACGTCGTCGCGTCTCAGCCCCGGTGCTGCTGCTTGATCCTGCTCGTCAGCTCGGTGACCTGGTTGTAGGTGGACCGTCGCTCGGCCATCTGCTCGGTGATCTTGCGGTTCGCGTGCATGACCGTCGTGTGGTCGCGCCCGCCGAACTGCTGGCCGATCTTGGGCAGCGACAGGTCGGTCAGCTCGCGGCACAGGTACATGGCGATCTGGCGCGCGGTGACCAGGACGCGCGAGCGCGAGCTCCCGCAGAGGTCGTCGATCGTCAGGCCGAAGTATGCGGCCGTCTGCGCGATGATCGCGGCGGGGGTGATCTCGGCGCTGTCCTCGTCGGTGATGAGGTCCTTGAGGACGATCTCCGCGAGCGGGAGGTCCACCTGCTGGCGGTTCAGGTTCGCGAAGGCGGTCACCCGGATCAGCGCGCCCTCGAGCTCGCGGATGTTCGTCGAGATGCGAGACCCGATGTAGGAGAGCACGTCGTCCGGGGCTGCGAGGCGCTCGCTCGACGCCTTCTTCCGGAGGATCGCGATTCGCGTCTCGAGGTCCGGCGGCTGGACGTCGGTGATGAGCCCCCACTCGAACCGGGAACGGAGCCGGTCCTCGAACCCGTTGAGCTGCTTCGGCGGGAGGTCGGACGTGATGACGACCTGCTTGTTGGCGTTGTGGAGGGCGTTGAACGTGTGGAAGAACTCCTCCATCGTCTGTTCCTTGCCCTGGAGGAACTGGATGTCGTCGATGAGAAGGACGTCGACGTCCCGGTAGCGGCGCTGGAACGCGCCGGCCTTGCCCTCGCCGATGGAGTTGATGAAGTCGTTGGTGAACTCCTCGGAGTTCACGTAGCGCACACGGACGTTGGGGTACAGGTTGTGCGCGTAGTGGCCGATCGCGTGCAGCAGGTGCGTCTTGCCGAGGCCCGAGTCCCCGTAGATGAACAGCGGGTTGTAGGCCTTGGCGGGTGCCTCGGCCACAGCCACGGCAGCGGCGTGCGCGAACCGGTTCGACGACCCGATGACGAACGTCTCGAAGACGTACTTGGGGTTGAGCCTGCTCGGCTCGGCCTGCGGCCGGGGCGGAGGAGGGGGCGGCAGGTCGGGCAGGCCGTCGTCCGGCTCGATGTACGGCCGCTCGACGGCGGGACGGGATGCGGGCGCGACGACCGGGTCCGAGCTGAGCTCCGGGTCGACCGTGATGCCGAAGCGGACGTCACGCCCGAGGCAGGAGGACATCGCCGTCACGAGCTCGTCGCGCACGCGCGTCTCGAGATAGGTGCGGGTCTGCTCGTGCGGCACCGCGATGAAGACCGTGTCGTCGAGGATCGCGAGCGGCTTGGCGAGGCGGATGAAGGCGATCTGCCGCGGCGTGATGTCCGGGCTCGCCTCGAGGATGCTCAGGGTCTGCACCCAGACGTCGGCGATGTTCTCGTCCGGGTTGGCCACGGGCAGTTCCTCACAGGTCGAGGGCGTGCGCCGGCGCGTGGAGCCGACCGTCGAGCGCGCGCTGACGGGCCGGGCAGGGTGCGCCGACGAAGGAAGGTCACGGGTGTGGTGATGCTGAGGTCGATCGTGCCATGGGAACCCCTCGTCCACATAGTTGTCCACAGGCTGTGGGTTGTAGGGTGGGGATGCTCTCAGGCCCCGCGGGGTGCCGTGGGGAGCGCGACGACGCGGCACCCGCGCCGCGGCGTATCTCACGTCTCCTGGTTTGACCCGGGGGGGTCGCGCAGCGTAACGTCAGACAGCCGTTCCAGGTGTTCTTGGCGCGCCCGCGTGGAGGAGACTCGACACGAGGCCTCGCGTCGTGAGCTGCCTGCAAGGATCCGGTGCCCCCAGCAATGGCCCACTCGATCTGCGTGCCTGGACGGCGTGCGTGCGGGCGACCGCACGATGCACCACCTGAACCACCGACAGGCTCCAACCGGGACCTGTCACTGCATCGTCGAGGACATAGACGGTGTACCTCCCCGACGTTCTTGGAGTACCTCGTGAGCAAGCGGACCTTCCAGCCGAACAACCGGCGCCGGGCGAAGACCCACGGCTTCCGGCTGCGCATGCGGACCCGTGCCGGCCGCGCCATCCTGGCTGCCCGCCGTCGCAAGGGCCGCACCGAGCTCTCTGCCTGATACCACGTGCTCCCCGCGGCGCACCGACTGCGCCGTTCCGTCGATTTCGAGCGGGCGGTGCGCCGCGGCGTGCGTGCGGGTAGGTCGACCGTGGTCGTGCACCTCTCGGAGGATCTCGAGGGGGACGCGCATCCACAGGTCGGCTTCGTCGTCTCCAAGGCAGTGGGGAACGCGGTGCACCGCAACCTCGTGAAGCGTCGCCTGCGTGCCGCGACCGCGGCGCGCCTCGACGCGCTGCCCGCGCACGGCCGCGCCGTCGTCCGAGCGCTTCCCGCCTCGGCGGTGGCGTCCTTCGACGCCCTGAGCGCCGACCTCGACAGCGGGCTCGAGCGCGCTGTCCGGCGTCTCCACGAACGCTCGGGCGTGGATCGATGACGACCACGCACCCGGTCGACGCTCCCGGCGCGGAGTCCCCCGAGGACACCGGCGGAGCTCCCGGCATCGTGCGTCGCGTCGTCGCCGTGCTGCGTCGTGTCCCGGCGCTCACCCTCATCGGCATGATCCGGGCCTACCAGTCGGTGATCTCCCCGATGACGGGTCCCACGTGCAAGTACTACCCGTCCTGCTCCCAGTACGCCCTCACGGCGGTGCGTCGTCACGGCGCCCTGCGCGGAACGGGCCTCGCCCTCTGGCGGCTGCTGCGCTGCAACCCCTGGAGCCTCGGTGGGGTCGACGACGTTCCGCCGGCACGACACACGCACTAGACCGCAGCCCGACCACGGGCGATTCACAAGCTTTGTCCGAAGTTGAGGGAGCAGTCACGGATGGACTTCTTCGCGATCCTTTACCCCATCGAGTGGGTAGTCGCCTGGATCATGTACTTGTGCCACCAGGGCCTGACGTACCTGGGGTTCTCCGACGGTCCCGGTCCGGCATGGGTGCTGTCGATCGTCGGCCTGGTCATCATCATCCGCATCCTGCTGATCCCGCTGTTCTTCAAGCAGATCAAGGCCTCGCGGGGCATGCAGATGCTGCAGCCCGAGATGCAGGCGATCCAGAAGAAGTACAAGGGGAAGACGGACCCGGCGTCTCGCGAGGCCATGAGCCGCGAGACCATGGACCTGTACCGCAAGCACGGGACGAACCCGTTCGCGTCGTGCATGCCGATCCTGCTGCAGTCGCCGATCTTCTTCGCGCTCTTCCGCGTGCTGAACGGGCTGGTGCCGATCTCGAACGGCACGGATGACCCGATCGGTCCGATCAACTCCGCGGTCGCGAGCGACATCGAGAGCTCGTCGGTGTTCGGGGCCCAGCTCTCCGACGTCTTCCTGCGGACCGACGACCTGCAGACCAAGATCGTCATCGCCGTTCTCATCGTCGCCATGTGCGCCACGACGTTCTTCACGCAGCGCCAGCTCACGATGAAGAACATGCCGAAGGCCGCTCTCGAGGGTCCGATGGCGTCGACGCAGAAGATGATGCTCTACGTCTTCCCGTTCATCTTCGCGGTCTCGGGCGTCAACTTCCCGGTCGGCGTGCTCGTCTACTGGACGACGACGAACCTCTGGTCGATGGGGCAGCAGTTCTACACGATCCGGCGCATGCCCGCGCCGGGCTCCGAGGCCGAGCGCCTTCTCAAGGAGCGTCAGGCCCGCAAGCGTGCGGCGAAGGGCATCGTCGAGGATGCGACGCCCGTGATCGAGCAGCCGCGTGGCCAGCGTCAGCAGCCGAAGCGCAAGGACCGCCAGAAGGGCGCCGCCCCGGTGCGCCCTGCAGGGACGTCGTCTGACACGGGCTCTGCGAACTCACCGGTGGAGGACGCGCCCGTGGCTGAGGACGGCCCTGTGACGGACCACGGTGCGAAGGGGTCGTCGTCTCCCACGACGTCGAAGCCCGCGCCCAAGAAGAAGAAGCAGAAGTAGACCCGCGCCCGAGCGCGCCCGCCGTGAGGAGCACCGTCATGACGCCTACCGAGACCCCCGCGCCCGAAGAGGCCGCCACCGACGAGTCGACGCGCGAGACCACCAGCCTGGAGGAGGAGGGTGAGATCGCGGCGGACTACCTCGAGGAGCTGCTCGACATCGCCGACCTCGACGGCGACATCGACATCGACGTCGAGCACGACCGCGCGGCGGTCGAGATCGTCGCCGACGACCCTGCGGCGCTGCGTTCGCTCGTGGGCGACGGTGGGGACGTCCTCGACGCGCTCCAGGAGCTGACTCGCCTGGCCGTCCAGGCCCGCACCGGGGAGCGGAGTCGACTGATGCTCGACGTCGCGGGGTTCCGCGCCGACCGTCGGCGTGAGCTGACCGCACAGGCCGAGGAGGCCATCTCGCGTGTCCAGTCGGGTGGGGCGAAGGTCTCGTTGGAACCGCTCAACGCGTTCGAGCGCAAGGTGATCCACGACGCGGTGGCCGCCGCCGGCCTGCGCAGCGACTCCGAGGGGGTCGAGCCCCAGCGCTACGTGGTGATCTATCCCGCGGACTGACACAGTCTCCCGTTTGACGACCGTCGCCCCCCGTTTCACGTGAAACGGGGGGCGACCGTCGTTAGGGGGACAGCACGCTGACGGTGTCCATCCAGGAGGGCTGTCACGAACGGGGCGCGGGTCCGTCGGTGATGCTCGCTCGTGTGCGCGTCGGGCGGTGCTGACCAGGTGAGTCTCTTCGGTCGCCGCAATGTGCGCGTCGCGGATCCCCGGTGGTCGACGTCGGTGGAACTCAGCGTCTGGCCGACCTCACGGGGCGAGGAGGATCACGTGCTGATCGGACACGCCGCCAGGCGTTTCACGTGAAACGATGTGGCGTGCCCATTGACGAGGAGGCAGAAGAGCCGATGCACGACCAGGCTGACGGCAACGTAGAACCGGAGATCTCACGGGAGGCGTTGGCCGAGTACTTCGGTGCGGCGTTCCCGACCGTCGAACGGTTCGCGGACCGCCTGCGCGACGAGGGCGAGCTGCGCGGACTCATCGGGCCGCGCGAGGTCCCTCGCATCTGGGACCGGCACATCCTCAACTCCGCCGCGGTGGTCCCGTTCCTCCCGAAGACCGGCGTGATCGCGGACATCGGGTCGGGCGCGGGCCTTCCCGGGGTCGTGATCGCGGCGATGCGTCCAGACGCCACCGTCTACCTGGTCGAGCCGATGGAGCGGCGGTGCGCCTGGCTGTCGGAGATCGCATCGGACCTGAACCTCGCGAACATCGAGGTGAAGCGGGGGCGCGCCGAGGAGTACCACGGAGCGTTCGAGTGCGACGCCGTGACGTCGCGCGCCGTGGCCGCGCTGGACAAGCTGGTCCGGCTGTCGTTGCCGCTCGTCCGACCGGGTGGCGAGATGATCGTCCTGAAGGGCCGCAACGTTGCCCGAGAGATCGACCCTGCCCGCAAGGTGCTGCGCCGGCTCAAGGGGGGCGAGCCCGAGATCGTCGACGCGCCGACGATCCCGGGTGTGGAGACCACGACTGCCGTGCGGATCGTGCGGCAGACTGGGGCACGCTGAACCCGTCCCTGGGCGTCGCCACCGCTGTGTGGCGACACGGGGACGACCAGCGCCCGACCTCCACGGATGAGTGGATCGGACGGCGCATGCTGGGAAGCGACGACGGAGAGGATGAGACGCGTGACGGAAAGCCCTGTCGACCCTGGAGAGCTTCAGGATCGGTCGGCGACGTCGCTCTCCCACGACGGGGGAGGGGCTCGGAGCTCCGGGAGTGAGGACGATCGGAGAGCAGCGCTCATGGCGAGCCTGCCGATCACGGACGACTCGACTCCCCTCGCCGCTCAGCTCGCCGAGGATGCCCGGCGTCGCATCGACCTCCAGGGCCGGCGTTTCCCCCGCCCTGCATCGACGCGCATCATCACGGTCGCGAACCAGAAGGGCGGGGTGGGGAAGACCACCACGACCGTCAATCTTGCCGCGGGGCTCGCGCTGGCGGGACTCAACGTGCTCGTCATCGACAACGACCCCCAGGGAAATGCCTCGACGGCGCTCGGAGTCGAGCACCGCGCCGGGACACCGTCGGTCTACGAGGTCCTCGTCGACGGTGACCCGTTGGCCAGCGCCGTCCAGCAGTGCCCCGACATCCCGACGCTGTGGTGCGTTCCGGCGACGATCGATCTCTCCGGAGCCGAGATCGAGCTCGTCTCGCTGGTTTCACGTGAAACACGGCTTCGACGCGCACTCGATGAATACCTGGCGGGACGAGAGCGTGACGGCCAGGAACCTATCGACTACGTCCTGGTGGACTGCCCTCCGAGCCTCGGCTTGCTCACGGTGAATGCCTTCGTGGTCGGTCGGGAGGTGCTCATCCCAATCCAGTGCGAGTACTACGCGCTGGAAGGACTGAGCCAGCTCCTGAAGACGATCGAGCTCATCAAGTCGCACCTCAATCCCGGCCTCCACGTCTCGACGATCCTTCTCACGATGTACGACGGTCGCACCAACCTTGCGCAGCAGGTGGCTGCCGAGGTCCGGGAGCACTTCCCCGACCAGACGCTGAGGACGACCGTTCCGCGCTCGGTACGCATCTCTGAAGCGCCGAGTCACGGACAGACGGTGATGACCTACGATCCTGGATCGACGGGCGCGCTCGCGTACCTCGAGGCTGCGCGTGAGCTCACGCAACGCGGTGCGAACAGGCCAGAGGATCCCGATCTCGATGCGGTCCCTGAGCAGGAGCCGAAGCGGGAGCAGGGTCTCACCGCCGCGCCCGGTAGTGAGAGCCGGACGGTTCGAACGGAACACGAGTTTGCCGGCACCATCGGTGGTCCCGGCCTGCGGCAGGAGGAACTGCGATGAGCGAGAAGCGTCGGGGGCTCGGTCGAGGGCTTGGGGCACTCATCCCGACGAGCTCGGAGGGGAAGCGTCCCGTTGACGTGTTCTTCCCGAGCCCTGCGTCGGACGAGCCGCGGACCGATGACGTATCGGGCGACGGTGCAGCCGCGGCGGACGAGCCGGGCGCGGTGGAGAGCACCGAGGTCGTCGCTCCCGTCGTGACCCTGGTTGCCGAGTCTGGTTCAGGGCCGGCCGACGTCGACTCCTTGACGTCGCTCTCGGCCCGCGACCTCGCCGAGCTGGACGCGTTGAGCGTGGAGTCCGCACCGCTGGGCGGCTCGGAGGTCGGAGGTTCGCCTGCCGCGCCGCAGGAGGGCAACGACGGTACGGCGGCGCGCGATGAGGTGACTCCTGACGCTGTTTCACGTGAAACCGCGCCTGAGACGGGGAAGCGTGATGGGACGACCGGACTCGCCGCTGGTGACGCGACGTCGGACGTCCTCTCGGGCGACGTGACCACCGCTTCCGAGGAGTGGACGGGGAGCGCAGCGGACGACCTCGTTCCGGTCCCCGGTGCACGCTTCGCCGAGATTCCGACGGCGTCGATCCGTCCGAACCCCCGTCAGCCGCGCACGGTGTTCGACGAAGGCGACCTCGACGAGCTGGTGGGCTCGATCCGTGAGATCGGCGTCCTTCAGCCGATCGTCGTCAGGCCCGTCCCGGGCGAGGACGGTTCTTTCGAGCTGATCATGGGCGAGCGGCGGTGGCGCGCGACGCAGGCGGCCGGACTGGACGTGATCCCCGCGATCATCCGCGAGACGGATGATGCCGACCTGCTGCGCGACGCGCTCCTCGAGAACCTGCACCGCAGTGCCCTCAATCCCCTGGAAGAGGCAGCGGCGTACCGCCAGCTCCTCGACGACTTCGGGTGCACCCACGAGGAGCTCGCTGAGCGGATCTCCCGCAGCCGTCCTCAGATCTCGAACACGCTGCGACTTCTGCGTCTCCCGCCGCTCGTGCAGCGTCGCGTCGCGGCAGGTGTCCTCTCTGCTGGCCATGCCCGCGCGCTCCTGGGTCTGACCGACGGAGCTGAGATCGAACGCCTCGCCCAGCGCATCGTCGCCGAAGGGCTCTCGGTGCGTGCGACGGAGGAGATCGTCGCGATGGGTGGACTCGACGGGCAGCGTCGCGCTCCGCGCGCTCCGCGGGCGGGTCAGCGCTCCGCCGCGATCGACGAGCTCGCTCATCGGCTCTCGGACCGCTTCGAGACGCGGGTCAAGGTCGACCTCGGCAAGAACAAGGGGCGCCTGACGGTGGAGTTCGCGTCGGTCGAGGACCTCAACCGAATCCTGGACGTGATGGCACCGAACGACCCGGGCCTTCTGCGCAAGTAGTCGGGGGAGTGTCGCGGGGGCTGGGGCTGGGGCTCGGGCTCGGGCTCGGGCCGGGGCTAGGAGGGACCGGGACCGGTCCAGCCGCGCCGCGGCTCGCGGCGCCCAGTACCCACGCCGGGACTGTCACACGGTGCGTGAAGTGTGAGCGGAAGTCCCGGCCTTGCATCGCGGTCCTCGGTCGGGTGCGGAGCCCGCACGTCGGACGCGGGAGCCGCGAGCGGGTCGCCCAAGCCCGGCGCCGGATACCCAGGCCGGGACTGTCGCACGCCGCTTGACGTGCCAGCGGCTGTCCCGGCCTTGTATCGCCGCTCCCGGTCGGGTGCGGACTCCGCGCGCCGGGCGCGAGCGGGGCTAGCGGGTTCGCCCACGCCCGGCATCGGATACCCAGGCCGGGACTGTCGCACGGGGCTCGACGTGCCGGCGGCGGTCACGGCCTTGCATCGCCGCTCCCGGGCGCGCACGCCGGACTCGTGAGTGGCGACCGTCTCGCCCCGGACCCAGTCGCTCTTCCTCGCGCTCGCCGGTCGATATGACCGGCACCGTCCCGATCTCAGGACGGCCGTCGGCAGGTCCGGCGCACCGGGTCGCCAGGGTGACGGACGCCCACCGGGTGTGGGGGAGGGGAGCGTCGTGGGGCAGCGTCGCTGGTCGCGCGGCGCCGGACTCGCCGGCACCGGCGGGTCCGGTGGGAGTCCGCTCGACCTCGGATCTCGTGGATGTCGCGGTGCGCATCTTCTGCCGTTGAGATCGGGATGTCCGCGCCACTGGCAGTCCCCGATGGCTCCAGCGCCGTTTCACGTGGAACAACCGCGGGAGCACGCCGCGCCTCCCGTCGAGCGGCCCCGATCCGGCCCTCGTCATCGATCGGGGCCCGCGTCGCGTGGGTCAAGCGAGGGTCGTCTCACACTGTGCGTTCGCAGGTGTGGCTCTCGCCGAACGCGAGGTGGCGGCGCGGAGAGCGATGCTCGTTGGCGCCCTCTTCCGCGCGGAGAGCGCACGGACCAAGCCGTCGTCGGACTCGCTGTGACGCCACTGGCACGTGTCAGGGTGGAACGTCGCGGCTCGGCGTCGGCGATCGCGCGTTCTCGCGCACGAGCTCGACGCTGGCGCGTCGAGCTCGGCGGCGTAGGCCATGAGGAGACGCGCGAGCGGAAGCATGGCGGTGTCGTGGTTTCACGTGGAACAACGCGGTCGCGCTTCTCGGGGAGGCGTGGTGGTCCACGTGGTTCGAGAGTCCCCGCGGTGAGCGCACCGGGCCGTCCGTCAGTTCGTCGACGCCATGTTGCAAGCCACGACTGATCGGGAGTTGCGCCAGAGGGTGCCCGGTGGAAGGGCAAGACTTGATGGTGCGCTCTGGATGCCACGGGCCTTGCCCGTAGCAGCGGACGCCTTCGTGGTCGCCGCGGGCGTCATGTCGGAAGAGCGGTCGTCAGCGCGGTGCTGGAGTGGCTTCACGTGGTGACCCGGGCGTCTGCCGGGGCCCCACGGGATTCCGCTCTCGGGGTTTCACGTGGAGGGCGCGGCCATGTGCGGGAAGCGAGTGGCTTCACGTGGAACATGGCCGGCTGCGCGGTAGGGGAGGGCTTCATGCGGAAGGCGGATGCTGGAGCGGCCCTGAGCGGCCCCACGAGGGACGCGTTCCACGTGAAACAGGAGGAACCTCGACGCGTCTCCTCCCTGGTCGCGATCGCCGCCGAGGCGGTTGCTGCTTCACCGAGGTAGGTCGTCCTCGGCCACGTGGAGACTCGACGTGACCCGACGACGTCGGGTGGACCAGGGAAGACGTCCCCGACACGCTGACGAGGTGTCGGTCGAGAGAGATGGATGCAGCTCCTCTCCAGGTCACGATCACCGCCACGGCGGCCGGCGGTTCACCGAGATAGGCGCCCTCCCCAGGCGGCGCTACGACGCGACCCGGCCACATCGGGTGGACCGGAGAAGAACGCCTGTCGACCCATGCTGATGCCGACGATGATGTCGTCCGAAAGGGAGTCTTCCTCCTGGGTCACGATCGCTGGCAAGGCGGCCACCGCTCCACCGAGGCCGGCCACGGCCACGGCCACGGTTGCCACGGCCACGGCCGTATCTCGACACGACCCGACCACGTCGGGTGAGCCACGCCGAAAGATCTGTCGACCAGCATGCCGACGACGTCCGAGAGCCGCGACAGAGCTTCGACACGCACGAGCTGTCCCCACGAGCTCGCGGCCGGACTGAGCGCCAGCTCACATCGCGTGGAGCCCTGCAGCCTAGTCCTGCGCGGACTAGCCGCGAGCCACGACGACGCCACGTGCCCCCCCGAGAGCCTGAGCCGAGCCATGCACCGATCGCACCACTGTCTCGGCGGCGAGAGACGCACCTCGGCCCCACGAGGATCGCGACGGAAGGCCGCCAGCCGGAGGAGCGTGGGAGGACCGCGCGGCGAGAGCGTCGGCAACCAACGTTCCACGTGAAACATGGCGCGCCGCCGCGCGCCGCGGGCTTCCGACGATGCTCAGTGGCGCACGTGCGTCTGGACGAGCGAGCGGTAGAGGTGGCCCAGGTCGAGACCGGCGGCGCGCGCGGCTTGGGGGAGGAGCGACGTCTCGGTCATGCCCGGCGCGACGTTGACCTCGAGGAACTGCACGACGCCGTCCGGGTCGAGGATGACGTCCGTGCGGGACAGGTCGCGCAGTCCGAGCGCGACGTGCGCGCGGACCGCGACCTCGCGGACGATGCCCAGCACGTCGTCGTCCAGGCGCGCAGGGGCGAAGTACTCGGTGCGTCCGGGGTTGTACCGTGCATCGAAGTCGTACGTGCCGGTCGTGACGATCTCGACCGGCGGAAGCGCCTCGGGTCCCTGGCCGACGTCGACGACGCTGACCGCGAGCTCGACGCCGCGCACCGCACGTTCGATCAGGGCGACGTCCCCGTAGGCGAAGCAGTCGACCATGGCACGGGGCAGCTGGTCGGCACGCTCCACGAGGGTGACGCCGAGTGCTGAGCCGCCATGGGTCGGCTTGACCACGAGGGGAAGGCCGAGCCGCGCGACGACCGCGTCCAGGACGGGTTGGGCGCCGAGCTCGCGGAACAGGCTCTGGGGGAGGGTGACGTACTCGGGCGTGCACAGGCCCGCGCCGAGCACGATGCTCTTCGCGACGGGCTTGCTCCACGCCGCGCGGCTCTCCCGCGGTCCGGTCCCCACGTAGGGCACGCCGACGAGGTCGAGCACGTCGCGGATCGAGCCGTCCTCGCCGCTCGCGCCGTGCAGGAGCGGCCACACGACGTCGGGGCGGGTCGCGTCGAGGAACGGGAGGAGGTCCGCGTCGACGTCGTGGACGGTCACCTCGAGGCCGGCGGCGCGCAGGCTCTCGGCGACGCGGCGTCCGGAGCGCAACGAGACGTCGCGCTCGTGCGACAGTCCGCCCGCGAGGATGACGACGTGGCCGCCCGAGGGCACCTCGTCGTCGAGCCGGAGGAGGCGAAGGTGCTGGTCAGGGCGCTGCGCGTCGGTCGCGGCCGCGCCACCGGCCTCGTCCGTCGCCGTCGGGGTACCCGTGGTCGTGTCCACTGTTGACGGACTCCTGTTCGGTGCCGGCGTCTCCCGGTAGGGTCCGCTCGGCGTCGTGGTGAGAGGGCTTCAGGCCAGGTTGGGCGAGGGGTTCTCGACGTCCGTGACGTCGGGGTCGAGCTCGGCGTTCGTGCCGAAGATCTCGACGAGCTCCTGCTCGGCGTTGACGACCCCGGCGAGGCGTCGGACTCCCTCACGGATCCGCTCGGGGGTCGGGAAGCAGTAGGAGAGGCGCACGTGGCTCGAGCCCGTGCCGTCCGCGTAGAACGCCGTGCCGGGGACGTAGGCGACACGGGCCGTCACGGCGCGCGGCAGCATCGATCGGGCGTCGAGGCCCTCGGGGAGCTGCACCCACGTGTAGAAGCCACCGTCCGGGACGGTCCAGCGGGCCGAGGGGAGGTGTTCGGAGAGCGCACCGATCATCGCGTCGCGCCGCTCGCGGTAGAGCTCGCGGAACTGCTTGATCTGCCCCTTCCAGTCGCACGTGTCGAGGTAGGCGGCGATCGCGAGCTGCGAGGCGTTCGACGGGCAGAGGATCGCGGACTCGCTGGCGAGGACGAGCTTCTCGCGCACGGCGTGGGGCGCAACCACCCAGCCGACCCGGTACCCGGGGGCGAAGGTCTTGGAGAACGACCCGAGGTACAGGACGCCGTCCTCGTCGAGCGAGCGGAGCGCGGGGAGAGTCTGTCCGTCGAAGCCGAGGAGGCCGTAGGGGTTGTCCTCGATGACGAGGACGCCGTAGCGCTGCGCGATCTCCAGGATGCGCGGACGGCGCTCCGCGGTGAGGGTCACCCCGGCGGGGTTGTGGAAGTTCGGCACGGTGTAGAGCAGCTTGACGCGGCGACCGTCCGCGGCGAGGCGGGCGAGCGTCTCCTCCAGCGCCTCGGGGACGAGGCCGTGCTCGTCGAGGGGCACGTGCACGACGTCTGCCTGGTACGACCGGAACACTCCCAGGGCGCCGACGTAGCTCGGCGCCTCGGCGACGACGACGTCACCGGGGTCGACGAAGATCCGGGTCACGAGGTCCAGGGCCTGCTGCGAGCCCGTCGTCACGACGACGTCGTCGGGGTGGCACTCGATCCCTTCGAGCCGGACCACGTCGAGGATCTGCTCGCGCAGCGTCTCGTCGCCCTGCCCGGACCCGTACTGGAGCGCCGTCGCACCGCGCGTCGCGACGAGGCGCTGCATGGTGTCGGCGATCTGGTCGAGCGGGAGCCCTTCGAGGTAGGGCATGCCGCCGGCGAGCGACACGACCTCGGGGCGGTTCGCCACGGCGAACAGCGCCCGGATCTCCGACGCTCGCATCCCGTGCGCTCGCTCTGCGTACGCACCGAACCACGGGTCGAGGCGGGTGCCGCTGGGAGCGGGCTGCTGCGGGGGAGTCGTCGGTCCAGTCACGACCCCCAGTGTCGCACGGTGCGTCGGGGGATCCCGTGAAGACGCCGGAGGGCGGACCGCGGTGCTCGCGGTCCGCCCCCCGGGCAGTGGTCGGATGCGGCTCAGACCGCCGTGGCGAGCACGGCGTCGATCTCCTCGGTGAGCGCGCGCTTGGGGCGCGCCCCGATGATCGACTTCTGGAGCTCGCCGCCGACGTAGACGTTCAGCGTCGGGATCGACACGATCCCGTAGGCACCGGTCGTCTCGGGGTTCGCGTCCGTGTCGAGCTTGGCGATCTTGATCTTGCCGTCGTACTCCTCGGCGAGCTCTTCGAGGATCGGTGCGACCTGGCGGCACGGGCCGCACCAGGTCGCCCAGAAGTCGACCAGGACGGGGACCTCGGACTCGAGGACCTCGGCACGGAAGGTGTCGTCGGTGACCGGAACGGTCGGCATGGTGACCTCCTGCGGTAGGACTCGGTGGGTGACGGGGACGCTGGTTCAGGCCTGGAGCTCGGCGAGCGCCTCGGGCAGCTCGTCCGGGTTCGGCGTGCTCGGCGTGCCGGCGAGGTCCTCCAGGCCGGCGGCGTCGGCGAGCTCGGTGAGGTAGCGCTGCGCGTCGAGCGCGGCGGCGCACCCGGAGCCGGCGGCGGTGATGGCCTGGCGGTAGGTGTGGTCGACGGCGTCGCCGCACGCGAACACGCCCTCGAGGTTGGTCGCGGTGGTGCGCCCGACGACCTGGATGTAGCCCTCGTCGTCCAGGTCGATCTGGCCCTTGACGAGCTCGGTGCGGGGCTCGTGACCGATCGCGACGAACAGGCCGGTCGCGGGCAGCTCGCGCTCCTCACCGGTCACGGTGTCGCGCAGCGTGAGCGCCTCGACCTTGTTCTCGCCGCCGATCCCGGCGACCTCGCTGTTCCAGGCGAAGTCGATCTTCGGGTCGTTCAGGGCGCGGTCGGCCATGATCTTCGACGCGCGCAGCTCGTCGCGACGGTGGACCAGGGTCACCTTCTCCGCGAACCGGGTGAGGAACGTCGCCTCCTCCATCGCGGAGTCCCCGCCACCGACGACGGCGACGTGCTGGTCGCGGAAGAAGAACCCGTCGCACGTCGCGCACCAGGAGACGCCGCGGCCGGACAGGCGCTTCTCGTCGTCCAGGCCGAGCTCGCGGTAGGCGGACCCGGTCGCGAGGATGACGGCGCGGGCGCGGTACGTCTCGCCGTTGCCGGTCACGACGGTCTTGACCGGTCCTTCGAGGTCCAGCAGCGTGGCGTCGTCCCACTCGATGCGCGCGCCGAACCGCTCGGCCTGCTTGCGCATGTTCTCCATGAGGTCGGGACCCATGATCCCGTCGGGGAACCCGGGGAAGTTCTCGACGTCCGTCGTGTTCATCAGGGCGCCACCCGCGGTGACCGATCCCGCGAGCACGAGCGGGGCCAGCCCCGCGCGCGCCGCGTAGATCGCCGCGGTGTACCCCGCGGGACCGGACCCGACGACGATCAGGTTCTGGACGGCAGACTGCTCGGTCACGTGCTCTCCTCGATGCTCGGTGCGTGGCGGCCGACCACGCGAGAGTGTGAACGCCGCCGGGGCGGCTTCTGTTCCACGGTACGGGTGTTCGGCACGCTACGGGGACCGGTCGCACGGCGCGCGGGCCGTCCACGCACCGCAGGTCGGCGACGGCCGACCGGAGGCAGGTCCTCCGGGCCGGAGCGTCAGGAGATGAGGATCTCGTTGATCTCCGCGCGGAACTCTCCGGACGGGTTCTGCGGCAGCTCGGTGAACCACAGCACGATCGACTCCGCCTCGACCGGCTGGTCGAACGTGAACTCCGCGCCGGGAGCGAGCGGCCCCGAGGCGAGGACGGTGCCCTCGGTGGGGGCGTCCGGGCTCGTGGCACGGATCTCGACGTTGCCACCGGTGGCGGACGTGTCGAGCACGACCGTCGAGACCGGCGCCTTCTCCTCGAGCGTGACCGCGAACCCGATCCCGGTGCGCAGGCCGGCGAAGTCTGCGGCGTTGTACCGGCGCGAGAACCACGTGGTGTCGGGCTGCTGGTCGTAGGCGAGCGGGGCGAGCTCGGGGTGCTCACCGTCGTTGTTCCCGGAGGCGTCGCCCTCGGGGTCCAGGGCCTGACCCGACGCGATCACGGGGCGGACGTCCGTCACCGGGGGCGGCTGCTCTCCCTCCGCGGTACCAGTGCCGCCCTCGGACGGGGCCTGCGACCCCTCGCCCGTGGGCTCCTCCTCGCTCGTCTGGAGAGCGGGCCCGAAGCCGTCGAACGCCGTGCCGACCGCCCACACGACACCCCACACCACGAGGCCGAGGACGAGCACGAGGACGATCGGGGTCGCGTTGAAGCGGCGGGGACCGCGCCGTCGTGGTGCGGGCTCGCTCCAGGCCTGCGGCTCCTCCGTGACGGGGGGAACGGGCGGTGGGGCGGCCGCGTACTGGACGGGTGCGGTGCCGGCGTCGTACCCGACGGGCGGCGGGGGGACCGCGTACGCCGCGGTCGCCGAGTCCGGTGCCGGCGGGGGGACCGCGGCGGTCGCTCCCGTGGCGACCCCGGCGGCGTACGCGACGCCGGGACCGGCGGACCCGGGCACGTCACCCACGCGGTGGATGCGTCCGGTGGTCGGGCGCCGGACGGGGGGCGCGGGCGGCGGCGTGCCCGGGGGTGCGCTCGTCCCGCCGTCGAACGCCGTGCGGACGGACTGGCGGCTCACGCCCGCGCTCGCGGGCTGCACGAAGGACGGCAGGGCGGCGACGACCGAGACCTCGCCCCACGGCTCGACCGCGCTGACGACGTCGGCGGGGGAGCGGGGCACGTCGCCCGCGGGCGGTGCCGTCCACTCCTCCGCGGTGCCGTGGGTACCGGCGAAGGCGCGCGCGCAGAGCGCGTCGAGCTCGGCGGGGACGTCGGGGCGGACGGTGGAGAGCGCCAGGATCTCGTCTCCCGCGCGCTGCGCGGGCAGCGGGTGGATGGCGTCGGGGGCGATCCAGGGCACGTCCAGGGACGGTCCGGCCCACCGTGCGGTCATCGCGTAGTAGAGGAGGGCGACGAGCCCGACGGCGTCGGTGCGCGACGTCCGGTCGGCGTCGTGCTGGTCGTGGCCCGCCACGCCCGCGTCGAGACCGAGGCCCGTGAGGAGGACGCGGCTGCCGTCGACGCGGAGCGCGTCGGGCCGCAGCGCGAGGTGGTGGACGCCCCGCCTCCGGGCCACCTCGAGCGCGGCCGCTGCCTCCCCGACGATCGCGCGGGCCTGCTGCGGGTCGACGATGCCGCCCGCGACGACCTCGCTCAGCGTGATGCCCGTGTAGCGCTCGGTCACGACGTACGCGACGCCGTCCTCCGTCCCGACGTCGAGGACGCGCGTCAGGCGCGGGTCGACGACGAGCGCGGCGCGCCGGGCGGAGTCGAGGGCGTCGGCGACGTGCGCGCCGGAGACCAGCGAGATCCGTACGGGCCGGTCGAGGATCTGGTCGTGCGCCGACCATGCGGTGACGTCCGACAGGTCGGACGCGAGCTGCTCGTCGAGCCGGTAGCGCGCGACGAGCAGTGTTCCTGGGGCCACGCCGTTCACCGGACCTCCTCCGTGGGACTCGTGGTCGACACACCATGGTACGCGGGCCCTGATTGCCCGCGTATCACCCGATTGGTTCCGGGTGGTCGGACGGCGCTCACCGTCGCACGAGCCGTCGGACGCGGCCCACGACCGGACCGGCGAGCTGGTCGAGCTCGCGCACCCGCATGAGCTTGAGCCCGCCCGCGTAGACGGCCGTCATGACGGCCCCGGCGACGGACACCACGACGACGGCCTGCCACCACGAGAGCCCGTAGATGCCGTCCGGGCCGTCCCCGGTGAGGACGACGAACCCCCGCAGCACGCCCCAGCCCGCGACGGCGCTGGCGAGCGCGGCGAGCCCGGCCTTGACGTGGAGGCGCAGGATCCGGGCACCGTCGAGCCCGCGCAGCGTGCGTCGCAGCCCGACGGTGCGCAGCGCGACGGCCACGAGGTTGGACACGCTCATCGCGAGGCCGATCCCCACGACCCAGAGCTGGGGTGCCAGGACCTGCGTCGCGAGCCACGACACGCCGACGAGCACGAGCGTGCCCGGGACCTGGATCCAGAAGACGGTCCGGCCGTCCTCGAACGCGTAGTAGACCCACTTCATGAGCACCATGCCGCCGAGCGGCACGAGCCCGAGCGCCATGGCGCGCAGCACCTCGGAGACGGCCTCGCCGGACGCGGCGTCGACGGAGGGGACGAGGAGCTTGGTGATCGGCAGGGCGAGGACGACCAGGACGACCGTCGCGAACACGGTGAAGACCCCGACGGTGCGCACGCCGCGCGAGAGGTCGTGCCGGACGCGCGCGAGGTCGCCCGCGTGGGCCGCGGCGCTCATGCCGGTGAAGAGCGCCGTCGCGATCGACACGGTCACGAGCGAGTGGGGCAGCAGATAGATCATGAGGGCCTGCGTGTAGGCCGCGTTCCCCGCGACGGCGAGCGCGCCGGAGAAGGCGTCCGGCGCGCCGGTGACGAGTCCCGTGACGGCGCCGAGGGTCCCGGGGTCGTCGCGGTAGGGTCCGAACGCCTGCGCGAGCGCCGCGCGCGGCGCCTCGCTCGCGAAGCGCGTGGTGAACAGGACGCCGACCTGCTCGAGGAGGACGGCGGCGAACGTCCAGAGCGCGACCTGGCCCGCGGAGCGCAGCCCGATGCCGTGCAGCCCGAACCGCAGGTGCCAGCGGAAGCCCGCCCGCCACAGGGGGACGACGAGGATGAGCGCCTGCGCCGCGACGCCGAGCGTCGCGGTCCCCGCGAGCAGCGCGATCTTGGGCCCGTCCCACTGCGTGAGGTCGTCGACGTTGCCCACCGCGGCGGGGCCGTAGATCGCGATGAACGCCCCGAACCCGACGATCGACACCACGTTGTTGAGCACGGGCGCCCACATGAACGGTCCGAACTGGCCCCGCGCGTTGAGCACCTGCCCGAGCAGCGTGTACAGCCCGTAGAAGAAGAGCTGTGGCGTGCACCAGAAGGCGAACGCGACCGCGAGCGACGTCTGCGGCGCGGTCCACCCCGGCCCGGTGTAGAGCGCGACGAGGATGCTCGACCCGGCCGTGAGCAGCGCCGAGAGGGCGACCAGCACGACGCCCGAGAGCGTGAGCAGCTTGTCGAGCCGCTCCTGGGTGTTGTGCGCGCGGTACGCACGGACGATCTGCGGCACGAGGACCGCGTTGAGGACGCCGCCCGCGAGGATCGCGAAGAGGACGTTGGGGATCTTGTTCGCGACGTCGAACGCGTCCGCGACGAGGCCGGTGGTCCCGATCGCGGCGACCAGGAGGACGTTGCGCACGAGGCCGAGCCCGCGCGAGACGAAGGTGCCGGACGCCATGAGCGCGGACGAGCGGCCGAGGCCGCCCGTGCGAGGGGCGGGTGCCTGGGTGGCCCCGGCCTCCGCGGTCTCGTCCGGGGTGCCCGACGCCGCGGGGTCGCCCGGGAGCGCCCCGGACGGGACGACGTCGCGCGTCGTACCGGGCCGTGTGCCGTGCCCCGCGCCGGCGGGCCGGACGTGCCGGGGCTGGTCCGGGCTCACTCGACCCGCTCCTCGTCCCGTCGGGCGGGCCGCGCGGTCGACGCCGGGTCCTGCGCGGGCGGCGCCGGCTGGTCCACGGTGGCGCCCGCCAGACGGCGTGGCGAGCGGCCGCGCCGCACGGTGCGCCAGATCCCCGCGACCAGGGCGAGGGCCAGGAGCACCGCCACGACCACCGTGCCGACCGACTCCCAGTCGGCACGCACGCGCACGACGAACTCCTGCGGTTCCGCGACGCGGACCTGGGGCTGCGCCGCGCTGACGAGCTCGACCTCCACCGTGACGTTCCCGCTCCCGAACCCCTCGACGGGCACGCCCACGCTCGTCTCGGTCGCCACCAGGTCGCCGTCGGCGTCCCGCGTGGCCGCCGGGATCGTCACGGTCCTGCGCTCCGGCGCGCGCAGCCGCGGGTCGTCCGGCCGCAGCACGACCTCGACCGTCGCGTCCTGCTCCAGCGTGCTGCTCACCCGGACCGGGAGGTCCTCCTGCTCGGCGACGAAGAGGAACGGGGTGCGTGTCTCCACGGAGAGCGTGCCCCGGACGGCGGCGGACTGCTGCTCGGCGTGCTGGACGGCGAGCACGCGCGACGGCTGCGCGGCGCGGAACGCGACGGCGGTCGGCGTCACGAAGCCGGGCTCGAGCGGGCGCGTGATGGTCACGGGGTCGGCGGCGACGGTCGCGAACGCGGCGAGGTCGGTGCGCGACCGGTCGAGAGCGCGGAGCTGGGCGCCCGTGATCTCGCCCTCGGCCGCGCCCGAGTCCGGGAGCGGCGTGCGCTCGACGGCGGGCGGCGCGGTCGCGAGCAGGTCGTCCACGGGGGCGAGGTCGACCCAGGGGGCCGACTCGAGGGCGTCGAGGCGCGCCGTGAAGAGCGTCGGCTCGGCGTCCCAGCTCCGGGGCAGCGCGACGAGGACGTGGCGCTGCTCGGCCGGGCGCTCGCGGGCGATCACCGCGGTCTCGGCGAGGATCCGCTGCGTCGCCGTGACCCCCGAGCCGTCGCCGGCGGACAGGAGGGCGGTGAGCACCGCGTCGGCGACGAGCGCCTTCACGGGTCCGGCGGCGGTCGGGACCTCGGCGACCCCGGAGGGGGTGTACGTCAGCGACTCGTCCGGGACGAGCCCGCCGGGGCCGACGACCGTCGCGGTCGCGCCCGACGCCGCGGCGAGCGTCGTCGTGGTCAGGTCGGGGACGGCGTCTCCCGGCCAGGCGAGGTCGGTCCGCCACCCGGCCGTCGGGTCGGCCGCGGGGGCGCCGGAGCCGACGGCCGCCTCGCGCGTGGCGTCCGCGTCGTCCTCCGTCGCGTCGTTCCCCGCGTCGTCGGTCGCCGCCTCGTCGGTCGTCGGGTCGGGCGCGGCGGGGAGCGGGGTCCCCTCCGGCAGCGCGAGACCCGCGTGGGCGAACGCCGCGACGTCCGGGTCGTAGGCGCGCAGCGCGAACGTGGACCGGCCCGCGGCAGCGGCGTCCACGGCGTCGGCCCAGGCGTTCACCGCCGGGTCGGCCGCGCCCGTCGCCGCCGCGAGCAGGGCCGGGTCGGCGACCCACGCGACCTCCGGCGCGCTGCCGGTCGCCGCGAGCAGCCGCCCGAGGCGACCGTCCGTCCCCACCGCGGTGGAGAGCGCGTCGTCGTACGCCTGGGGGTCGGGGTCCACCGGCGGACCGGTCATGGCCGCGACCACGCTCAGGCGAAGCGGCGTCACCTCGCTCGACGGCTCCCACAGGACGAAGGTGCGTTGCACGGCCAGGCGCGCGCCGCCGTCGGACACCGTGAGGGAGATGCCGCGCGGGCCCCATTCGCTGCCGGCGTTCAGGTTGAGCTCCGCGACCGGGACCGTGAGCGTCACGTCCGCGCTCCCGCCCGGTGCGAGCGGTGCTCCGAGGTCCTGGGTCGTGACGCCGGCGCCGACACGGCCGTCGGGCCCGGTCGTGGTCCAGCTCTCGAGCGCCGACCGGGTGCTCAGCACGCGTCGCTCGATGCCGAGCGCCACCGCGGGCGACCCGAGCGTCTGGGCGGTCCCGTTGGTCACGCGCGCGGTGAGGGTGAGGGTGGCGCCCGGACCGAGGACGGTCGGCTGCAGCGACGCCACCTCGAGCGTCACCGCGTCCTCCGTCTCCGTGGCGGTGCCGGCCGTCGTCCCGGCCGTCGCGCCCGTGGTCGCGCCCGTCGCTGCGAGGGATCCGCCGAGGACGACGCCGACGGTCAGGACCAGCAGGACGACCAGGGCGACGAGGAGCCGAGCGGACCTGCCGAGGAGCGGAACCGACGCGGCGCCGCCGGGGCGCGCGCCGCTGCTGGGGGAGGGCGTCATGAGTGGTCGGTCGAGCTCCGTGGGGCGGGCGGTGCCTGGCCGCCGCGGCCGTCGTGCGGACGGCCGGGCGAGCGGACGATCGTCCTGGTCACCCTACTCTCGACCACCCCGTGGAACCGCGCCGGTCTGCCCTCGAGGACGCTCTGCGCGACGGCGGCGATCCGGCGCTCGTTGGGGTAGGCGAGCCGGTCGGGCAGGTCCGCCACGGGGATCCACGCGACGTCCTCGGCCTCCCCGTCCGGGTCGCCCTCGACCGTGAGGTAGCCGCCCGTCGCGCGCAGGAGGAAGTGGTGGACGACCTTGTGCACGCGGCGGTCGTCGCCGGTGAACCAGTAGTCGATGACGCCGAGCGGCTCCTGGACCGCTCCGTGGATGCCCGTCTCCTCCGCGATCTCGCGGACCGCGGCCTGCTCCGGCGTCTCGTCGCCCTCGAGGTGGCCCTTGGGCAGGCACCACTCGAGGCGACCGCCCCGGTTGCGCCGCGCGATGATCGCCGCGCACACGTCGCCGCCCACGATCGTGACGACGAGCCCGCCGGCCGAGACCTCGTCGACCACGGGCAGCGGCGGGGGCGCGGGGGCCGGGCGCGAGCGCGGGTCGATGCGCAGCGCGTGCCCGCCGGGCGGGGCGGGGACCGGGAGGGGCTGCCCGCGACCGTTGCCACGCCCGCCCGCCGGATCCCTCCGGGGCTCGTCGGCGTGCGCAGGGGTGGACATGTCCCAACTTTACCGAGTGGACGTCGGGTCCCCGGGACCGGCTCCCCGGTGCGGGCGTCGCATCTGGCAGGCTTGGGTGTCGTGCCCCAGCCTTCGTCGTCCCCGCCGTCACCCCCGCCGGCATCTCAGCCGACGCCGCAGTCGCTCGACCTGCAGCGCCGAGCCCTCGCCGTGCTCACCGAGATGGCACCCGCGGCGATCGAGCTCGGCGAGGCGTTCCGCGCCGCCGGTCACGAGCTCGCGCTCGTCGGCGGGCCCGTCCGCGACGCGTTCCTCGGGCGGGCGAGCAACGACCTCGACTTCGCCACGTCCGCGTCCCCCGACGAGACCGAGGCGCTCCTCGCGCGCTGGGGCGACGCCCACTGGGACATCGGCAAGGAGTTCGGCACGATCGGCGCGAAGCGGTTCGGCCGGGGGGGAGCCGCCGACGACCTCGTCGTCGAGGTGACGACGTACCGCACGGACGAGTACGACCCGACGTCGCGCAAGCCCGTCGTCGCGTTCGGCGACACGCTCGAGGGCGACCTGTCGCGCCGCGACTTCACCGTCAACGCGATGGCGGTCCGGGTGCCGGAGATGACGTTCGTCGACCCGTTCGACGGCCTCGACGACCTCGCGCGGCGCGTGCTGCGCACGCCGATCGCCCCCGAGCGGTCGTTCGACGACGACCCGCTGCGGATGATGCGCGCCGCGCGCTTCGCGGCCCAGCTCGGGTTCGACGTCGACGGCGGGACGCTCGCCGCGCTCGTCCTCATGACCGAGCGCATCGAGATCGTGTCCGCCGAGCGGGTGCGGGACGAGCTCTCGAAGCTGCTGTGCGCGACGTCGCCGCGCCGCGGGCTCGAGGTGCTCGTGGACACCGGCCTCGCCGACCACGTGCTGCCCGAGCTGCCCGCGCTCAAGCTCGAGATCGACGAGCACCATCGGCACAAGGACGTCTACGAGCACTCGCTCACGGTGCTCGACCAGGCGATCGCCCAGGAGACCGGGCCCGACGGCGCGGTCCCGGCTCCCGACGTCGTGCTCCGCCTCGCGGCGCTGCTGCACGACGTCGGGAAGCCGCCGACGCGGCGCTTCGAGCCGGGCGGCGGCGTGAGCTTCCACCACCACGAGGTCGTCGGGGCCAAGATGGTCGCCAAGCGCCTCAAGGCGCTGCGGTACGACAAGCAGGTCGTCAAGGACGTCGCCCGGCTCGTCGAGCTGCACCTGCGCTTCCACGGCTACGGCGACGGCGCCTGGACCGACTCCGCGGTGCGCCGGTACGTGACCGACGCCGGACCGTTGCTCGAGCGGCTGCACCGCCTCACGCGCGCCGACTGCACGACCCGCAACCGGCGCAAGGCCCAGCGGCTGCGCGAGTCGTACGACGACCTCGAGCGCCGCATCGCCGCCCTCCAGGAGAAGGAGGAGCTCGACGCCGTCCGCCCGGACCTCGACGGTCAGCAGATCATGGCGATCCTCGGGATCCGGCCGGGACCGGTGGTGGGGAAGGCGTACAAGCACCTGCTCGAGCTGCGCCTCGACCGCGGCCCGGTCGACGAGGAGACGGCGCGAGCGGACCTCCTGGCCTGGTGGGGCGACCAGCCGGAGTCGTCCACCTCCTGAGCGGCGACGCGTCCTGGTCGGTCCGGGCGAGACCTCGGGGGCGGTCGTGCCGGGTCTACCATCCGCGCCGCTCGTTCCTCGCGCCGCTCCTGCCAGACCCGCCACGACCCGGCACGACCGCCCCTCCGGCCTCGCCCTCGGCGGTCGCGTCGCCTCCGGGCGGGCGCGCGACGCGGCGAGGACTCAGACGTCGTCGGTGGCCAGAGCCGCCTCGACCTTGACGTCCTCGACCGATGCGTCCTGCGTCCGGTCCTCCGCGGGGCCGTGGCCCTGGCCGTGGTCCTGCGGCGCGGGGCGGCGCAGGAGGAACGAGAGGCCCACGGCCACGAGCATGACGGCAGTGCCCCAGACGAACGCGTCCCCGACGCCCTCGGCCAGCGCCGCCTGCGGCGACGCGCCCGCCTCGCCGTAGGCGATGGAGCGGGTCGTCATGACGGCGACGAACATGGCCGTGCCGGCGGCGCCCGCGAGCTGCTGCACGGTGCCGATCGACGCGGACCCGTGCGAGTACTGGTGCGGCTCGAGCGCCGACAGCGCGGACGTGAACAGCGGCGTGAACATGAACGCGAGGCCCAGGCTCAGCGTGACGTGCAGCGCGAGGACGAACCACGGCGACGAGTCCGCGTGGATCGTCGTGAACGCCGCGAGGGCGACGGCGACGACGCTCACGCCGGGGATGACGAGCGGGCGCGGGCCCACCCGGTCGTAGAGCCGGCCGACGGTCGGGCCGAGCAGACCCATGAGGAGCCCGCCCGGGAGCACGATGAGGCCGGTCGCGAGCGGCTCGAGGCCCATCGCGTCCTGCAGGAACAGCGGCAGGAGGATGAGGGAGCCGAACATGGCGACCATGCCGACCGCCATGATGCCCAGCGGCACGCTGAACCCGCGGTGCGTGAACACGCGGAGGTCGAGGAGCGCGCGGTCCTCGCGCTGCAGCACGAGCTGGCGCCACACGAACGCGCCGAGCGCGAGGGCGCCGAACGCGATGGGCACCGCCGGCGGGACGACGGGGGTGTGGCGCGCGGCCTCGCCGATGCTCGACAGCCCGTAGACCAGGCCGCCGAACGCGAACGCCGCGAGGACCAGCGAGAACGGGTCGAGGCGCGAGTGCGTACGGTCGGCGACGTCCCGGATGTACAGGAAGCCGAGGACGAGCGCGACGAGCGCGATCGGGAGGACGATCCCGAACACCCAGCGCCAGCTCAGCGAGTTGAGGATGAGGCCCGAGAGCGACGGGCCGAGCGCGGGCGCGGCGGCCATGACGATGGAGATGTTCCCCATGACCTTGCCGCGGATCGTCGGCGGCACCAGCGTCATGATCGTCGTCATGAGCAGCGGCATCATGATCGCCGTGCCCGAGGCCTGCACGATGCGGCCGACCAGCAGCCACGCGAACCCGGGGGAGACGGCGGCGAGCAGCGTGCCCGCGCTGAACAGCGACATCGCGAGCAGGTACGCGCCGCGCGTCCCGAGGCGCTGGAGCAGGAACCCGGTCGCCGGGATGACGACCGCCATCGTCAGCATGAACGCGGTCGTGAGCCACTGGCCCGTGCTGGCCGTGATGCCGAGGTCCTCCATGAGCGGCGCCAGCGCGACGCTCATGGTCGTCTCGTTGAGGATCACGACGAACGCGGAGCCGAGCAGCAGCGCGATGACGAGGAAGTCCGCCCGGGGTAGCCGGTCGACGGGTGCCGAGGTGTCGTGGGTGGGGGAGGCTGTCACGGGGGTGTCTCCGCTCGCGTCGGTGGCGGCCCGGGCTCAGGTTCGGACCCGGTCGGGGCAGTGCGGGCTGCGCAGGGCAGCACGGGGATCGCGTGCGGTGCACGCGACGTCGGTGTCGGTTCTCGGTCGGCAGGACCACGGGGGAGCGTGGGTGACCCGGGACGATCGACGCGGTCGGCCACGACGATCCGTACCCTGTACGACCATTCACCATCCTGCGTTATTCCCGCCGACGGTGACGACTTCTTTTCCGCCCCGGACTCATCGGTACGCCGACGGCAGGACCGGACCCGGAGATCGGCCGGGAGCGGTGCGTCCCGCTCAGGCGGGCGTCGCCCGCGAGGCGGCCTCGGCGTCGGGCACGACGGCGTCCCCCGCCCCGGCCGGGGTCCGCGCACCGCGCGTCCACATCACCAGCGCGGCGAGCGCGTACGCGACCGCGAGGGCGACGAACACGCCGCGCGACCAGCCCGTGTCCGGGAGGGTGAACGCCGCCAGCGCGGCCGCCCCGACGAACGCCGCGTTGTACAGGACGTCGTAGAACGCGAACGCCCGGCCGCGGTACTCGTCGTCGGTGTCGCGCTGGACGATCGTGTCCACCGCGATCTTGGTGCCCTGCGCGGCCAGCCCCAGCAGGGCGGCACCCGTGTACACGACCGCGCGCGACGGCGTCGTCACGAGCAGGAGCTGGCTCGCCGCGGCGAGCAGCAGCATGATCGCTATCCACACCTGCGGGCCCGTGTACCGGGAGAGCGTGGGGGTCAGCACCATCGCCCCCGCACCGCCCAGACCCGTCAGCCCGACGACGATCGCGAAGGTCGCCATGCCCGCCGTCTGGCTCCCCGCGTCGAGGAGGTTCCGGGCGATGAGGATCGACGCGATGAAGACCACGCCGTAGAGGAAGCGGTGGGTCGCCATCGCGAGCAGCGCCTGGCCCGGCGTGCGACGCGCGACGAGGTACCGGGCGCCGTCGGCCAGGCCGCGCGCGACCTTGACGATCTCCGACCGGATCGCCGACTCGGCGGGCCGCTCCGGGCCGAGCTCCGTGCGGCCGAGGCGCAGCGCGAGCAGCGACGCGGCACCGAAGACGAGCGCCGCGCACACGAGCGCGGACGAGTCCTTGACCCGGCCCGGCTCGAACGCGAGACCCAGGACGAAGCCGATCCCGCCCCCGACGAACGCCGCGCCGGCGCCGAGCGTCGGGGTCAGGGAGTTCGCCGTGAGCAGCAGGGGGCCGTCGACGACGCGGGGCAGGCCCGCGGACAGGCCCGCGAGGAGGAAGCGGTTCACCGACAACGCCGCGAGGCCGAGCGCGTAGATCCACCCGCTCACGCCGCCCGAGAGCATGAGCGCCGCCATCCCCAGCGTGATGACCACGCGCACCGCGTTGCCCCACGCGAGGACCTGGCGGCGCTGCCAACGGTCGAGGAACACCCCCGCGAACGGGCCCACGATCGTGAACGGCGCGAGCATCACCGCGAACGCGCCCGCGATCGCCGCCGCCGTGCCCTGCGACTCGGGCGAGAAGAACAGCAGCGACGCCAGGCCGACCTGGAACATGCCGTCCCCGGCCTGCGAGACGAGGCGGACGGCGAACAGCCTGCGGAACCCGCGCAGCCGCAGCAGCGCTCGCAGCTCGGCGACGACACTCACCCCTCAACCCTAGGCGGTCGAGGGAGCCCGGCCGACGACGCGCCGTTCTCGCATCCTGGGAACGGCTGGGCAAGAATCGTTAGGAAGGTTACCTTTGCGTTTTCGTCACGACCCGCCACAGTGGCCGGGCCCGGAGAAGCAGCGAGGCATTCTCGATGACACGAACCCCCAGGACGGCAGCCGCAGGGCTCGCCTTCGCAGCGACGGCGGCACTCGTCGTCGGCACGGTCGGGACGGCGCACGCCGCACCCGCGACCGCCGGCGGAGACGGCGCCAACGGCTACAAGACGGTCGGCTACTACCCCGCGTGGGACGCCGGCAACGAGGACGGCTACCAGGTGGCCGACCTCCAGACCACCGGGGCGGCGTCCGACCTGACGCACCTCAACTACGCGTTCGGCAACGTCACGACCGACCTGGTCTGCGACATCACCGACCGGGAGGACCCCCTCGACGGCGGCCTCGAGGGCGACCCCCTCAACGACTACGTCCAGCTCAAGCCCGCCGAGCACGCCGTCGACGGCGTCGCGGACTCCGCCGACCAGGCGCTCGCCGGCAACTTCAACCAGCTGAAGAAGCTCAAGGAGGCCAACCCGGGCCTGAAGGTCCTCATCTCGCTCGGCGGCTGGACCTGGTCGGACAACTTCTCCGACGCCGTCTCCACGCCGGAGAACCGCGAGCGCCTCGTCGAGTCCTGCCTCGACGTGTACTTCCGCGGCAACCTGCCCGTCGTCCAGGACGCGGAGAACGGCACCAAGGGTGGCGACGGCGTCGCCGCCGGCATCTTCGACGGCGTCGACTTCGACTGGGAGTGGCCCGGCGCGACCGGCGAGCACCCCACGCCCCGACCCGAGGAGGACGCCGAGAACTTCGTCCAGTTCGCGCAGCTCCTGCGCGCCGAGCTCGACGAGCTCGGCGCCGAGACCGGCGAGGACTACCTCATCACCGGCTTCGCACCGGCCGGCTGGGCACCGCGCACCTACGGCGGCTGGCTCGACCCGCGCTTCATCGACGCGCTCGACTTCATCAACGTCCAGGGCTACGACTACCACGGCGACTGGAACACCACCCGCACCGGGCACCAGGGCAACCTGCACGTCTACGACGACCCGACGACGGGCGAGCCCGCCAACTGGGGCCTCGCCGCGGACGGCGTCCTCGGCGCCTACCACTCGGCCGGGTGGCCCAAGGAGAACCTCGTCCTCGGCATGGCCGCGTACGGCTACGGCTGGAAGAACGTCACCGACCCGACGCCCGGTGCCGCGGCGGACGGCGCGCTCCCGTTCACGTACTACTCCGAGATCAAGGCGAAGGGCCTCCCGGAGTACTACGACGAGGTCGCCGGGCAGGGCTACTTCTACGGCGACGGCGAGTGGTGGACCGCGGACACCCCGCGCTCCGTGACCGCCAAGGCCGAGTACCTCGCCACCAACGGCTACGGCGGCGGCTACTTCTGGGACCTCGCCGGTGACGACGACAACGAGCTCCTCGGGACCCTCCGCGGCACGTTCGAGACCGCCACCCCCGGTCCGCTCGTCCCCGCCGACGCGGCGGCCCCCTGGTACGCGACCGGCGTGTACGGCACCGGCGACGTCGTCTACCACGACGGCGTCGAGTACCGCGCCGCCTGGTGGACCCGGAACCAGGAGCCCGGCCAGCCGGACGGCCCCTGGCGCGCCATCGGCGGCGCCGGCACCGCCCCCGCCGGAGACGCACCCGCGTGCGGCGACGCCTGGGACGCCGGCCGCACCTACACGACGGGCGACGTCGTCACCCGCGCGGGTGTGAACTACACCGCGCAGTGGTGGACCACCGGGTCCCAGCCCGGCACCGACGCGTACGGCGCCTGGGACGCGGGCAGCCCCTGCGTCTGACGCACCGACGAGCACACGAGCGAGGCCCCTGCCGATCATCGGCAGGGGCCTCGCCCGTCGTCACCCAGCGCCGAACGCGCCGGGCTTCACACCTCCGTCGCGCCCCGGATCAGCGCTCCAGGTCAGCGCTCGACCTTGCTGGTCGCGCTGGTCCTGCGCTCCGCTACGGCCGAGGGCCCGGCGAAAAGCGTGCCGGGCCCTCAACCTTCGCTGCGCTCCGGATCAGCGCTCCACCTCACCGGCGATGAAGGCCTCCAGCTGCGCGCGGCCCTTCGTGTCCTCCATCTGGACCGGCGGGGACTTCATGAAGTACGTCGAGGCCGAGAGGATCGGGCCGCCGACGCCGCGGTCCTTGGCGATCTTCGCGGCGCGCACGGCGTCGATGATGATGCCGGCCGAGTTGGGGGAGTCCCAGACCTCGAGCTTGTACTCCAGGTTCAGCGGGACCTCGCCGAACGCGCGGCCCTCGAGGCGCACGTACGCCCACTTGCGGTCGTCGAGCCACGCGACGTAGTCCGACGGGCCGATGTGGACGTTGCGGTCCTCCTTCTTGCCGCCGAGCGGGCCCTCGAGGTTCGAGGTCACGGCCTGCGTCTTGGAGATCTTCTTGGACTCCAGGCGCTCGCGCTCGAGCATGTTCTTGAAGTCCATGTTGCCGCCGACGTTGAGCTGGTACGTGCGGTCCAGCACGACGCCGCGGTCCTCGAAGAGCTTCGCGAGCACGCGGTGCGTGATCGTCGCGCCGACCTGCGACTTGATGTCGTCGCCGACGATCGGGACGCCGGCCTCCTCGAACTTCGCGGCCCACTCCGGGTCGGACGCGATGAAGACGGGCAGGGCGTTGACGAAGGCGACGCCCGCGTCGATCGCGGCCTGCGCGTAGAACTTCGCGGCCTGCTCGGAGCCGACGGGGAGGTAGCAGACGAGCACGTCGACCTGCGCCTCGCGCAGCGCGGCGACGACGTCGACCGCCTCCGCGTCCGACTCCTCGATCGTCTGCGCGTAGTACTTGCCGACGCCGTCGAGGGTCGGGCCGCGCTGGACGGTCACGCCGAGCGGCGGGACGTCCGCGATCTTGATCGTGTTGTTCTCCGAGGCGTTGATCGCCTCCGACAGGTCGAAGCCGACCTTCTTCGCGTCGACGTCGAACGCCGCCACGAACTCCAGGCTCGACACGTGGTAGTCGCCGAACTGCACGTGCATGAGGCCCGGGACGGTGCTGCTCGGGTCGGCGTCACGGTAGAAGTGCACGCCCTGGACGAGGGACGATGCGCAGTTGCCTACTCCGACGATGGCGACGCGGATGGAGGTCATCCTCGCTCCTTGGTGTTCGATGTTCCAGGGTCCTCGGGTCGCCTTGCGCCGTCGGGCTCCTGCTCGGAAGTTTCCGCAGGATGCGGGGTGCTGCTGGACCGCGCACGGGTGGTGCTCCGGGAGTGCCCGAAGCTCCGGTCGCGCTCGGTGGTGATGAGACCGTCGAGCCAGCGCACCTCGCGCTCGACCTGCTCGAGTCCGTGACGTTGCAGCTCGAGCGTGTACTCGTCGAGCCGCTCGCGGGTGCGAGCCGCGGACTCTCTGACCGCCTCCAGCCTCTCCGTGAGCCGGGTGCGCCGGCCCTCGAGGATGCGGATGCGGGTCTCGGCGTCGGTCTGCGCGAAGAACGCGAACCGGACGTCGAAGCTCTCGTCCTCCCACGCGGCCGGCCCCGACGAGGCCAGCACGCTCTGGAGGTGCTCTTTGCCCTCGGCGGTCAGCTCGTAGACGATCCGCGCGCGCTTGCCCGAGAGGGCGGGCGCGAGCGTCGACTGCGCCGCGGACTGCTCGGTGCCGCTGATGAGCCCGCGGGCCACCAACGACTTGAGGGCGGGGTACAGCGAGCCGTAGGACAGCACGCGGAACGACCCGAGCATGAGGTTGAGCCGCTTGCGCAGCTCGTACCCGTGCAGGGGCGACTCCTTGAGGAGGCCGAGGATCGCGGTCTCGAGCACCGGCGTCTTGCTGCGCACGAACCCACCTCCTGACGCTCCTCGGGCGTGCCGCGGCGGGCTCGCTGTGACCTGATGGTCGACTCGATGTATCGAGTCGATACATCGACAGGTTAGGTCGTCTCGATGTGTCGTGCAATCTTCGGGGAGTGTCGCGCATCGCGCCACAGATGTGAAGGACCCGCGGAGGCGGCGGGACGCCGCGGCGAATCAATGGCGCACGATCGCGCTGTCACGGCGGCAGGCCCTTGTCCCGACAGGGTGACGCCCTATTGTTCAGGGTGGTCCGGCGTGTGCCGCCCCCGTGCCCGACGACGTCCCGCGCTCGAGGCGGGGACGCGCCGTCGGGCAGGTGGTCCGCTCGCGGCGGGCCACGAGCAGGTCCGCGGACGACGTGGAGCCGGCTTCCCGTTGCCCCCCAGAGGAAGGTAGACCGTGGCGCGATCCACGAGGACGAACGGACGGACGACCCCCCGCGGGCGCCGTCGGTTCTTCAACTACCCGCGCTCGCACGTCAAGAGCTTCCGTCGCTGGCTGCCGTCGTGGCGCGTCGTCGTCGGGACCATGCTGACTGGCGTCGCGCTCGTCGCGGGCGTGCTCGTCGCCGCATGGTTCACGACCGAGGTGCCGAGCACGCTTCCCGGTGTCACCAAGCAGACCTCCACGGTCTACTACGGGGACGACACGACGGAGATGGGCACGTTCGCCTCCGAGGATCGCACGCTCGTCGACTTCGCGACGCTGCCGGACCACGTGGGCAACGCCGTCGTCGCGTCCGAGGATCGCACGTTCTGGACCAACTCGGGAGTCGACGTCAAGGGCATCGGGCGCGCGCTGCTCAACAACCTCCAGGGCGGCGACCGCCAGGGTGCCTCGACGCTCACGCAGCAGTACGTCGAGCGCTACTACACGAACACGGTCACCGACTACGTCGGGAAGGCTCGCGAGGCGATCCTCGCGCTGAAGATCACGCAGCAGCAGGACAAGGCAGACATCCTCGGCAACTACCTCAACACCATCTACTTCGGCCGTGGAGCCAACGGCATCCAGGCCGCTGCGCAGAAGTACTACGGCGTGAACGCCGCCGACCTCACGGTCTCGCAGTCGGCCATGATCGCGGGCATCATCCCGAACCCGACGTACTGGGACCCGGCGAACGACCTCGACCAGGCGACGTACCGCTGGAAGCGCACGCTCGACAACATGCTCAAGGACGGGCACATCGACAAGGCGCAGTTCGACGAGGCGGTCGGCGCCGGGTTCCCGATGCCGAACGAGTACGTGAAGTCCGACAAGCTGGGCGGACCGCAGGGCTATCTGCTCGTGGAAGCGCAGAAGGAGCTCGACAAGATCGGCATCACGGAGGAGGACCTCCTCACCGGTGGCTACCGCGTGACGACGACGATCGACCCGACCATGCAGAAGGCCGCTCAGGACACGATCGCCGCTCTGCCTCAGGAGTCGCGCGGTGACGACAACCCGGTCTCGCCCAACCTGCGCGCCACCATCGTGTCGATCGACCCCAACGACGGTTCCATCCGTGCCCTCTACGGTGGTGCCGACTATCTCAGCAAGCCCTTCAACGACGCGACCCAGGGCGCTGCGCAGGGCGGCTCGACGTTCAAGCCGTTCACGCTCATCGCGGCGCTGGAGAACGATCACACGCTCGACGAGCGCTACGACGGCAACAGCCCCAAGACGTTCCCGGGCGCCAACGACGGCAACGACTGGAAAGTGCGGAACTTCGGCGACGCGTCGTACGGGAACGTCGACCTGGTCAAGGCCACGGCAAACTCCGTGAACACCGTCTACGCGGAGCTCAACATCGAGACGGGTCCGGACAAGACCGCCGAGGTGGCGCACCGACTGGGCATCTCCGACAAGACCGAGGTCCTCGCGAACGCGGCCAACGTGCTGGGAACCGCGACGGTGACGCCGCTCGAGCTCACCAACGCCTACGCCACCATCGCGGCCGGCGGGCAGAAGTCGACCCCGCACATCGTCGCGAAGGTCGTCGACTCTCGCGGGAACCTCAGGTACCAGGCGCCCGGTGCGGAAGACCGTGCGGCGGAGTTCAGCACCGAGACCATGGCGGCCACGCAGTACGCGCTGTCGCAGGTCGTGGAGCAGGGCTCGGGTGAGCCTGCGCAGGCTCTCGGCCGCCCGGCCGCCGGCAAGACCGGGACCTCGAACGAGAACAAGTCCGCCTGGTTCGCCGGCTTCACGCCGGGTCTCGCGACCGTCGTCGGCCTGTACCAGAACGGTCCGAACGGTGAGCAGGAGCAGATCACGCCGTTCGGGCGCTGGGCCGACATGCGCAACCCGGAGATGACGGGTGGTTCGTGGCCGGTCGAGGCGTGGACGTCGTACATGCAGGCCGCCACGGCGAACCTGCCGGTCGGCGAGTTCCTGCCGTACACGCCGCCCAAGCCGCAGCCGACGGAGACGCCCACCGAGACCCCGACGGAGACGCCGACCGAGGGCACGGAGCCGGAGGAGCCGGTCGAGCCCGAGCAGCCGGAGAACGTTACCGTGCCCAGCGTCGTCGGCATGGAGAGCCGGGCCGCGCGCGCCCAGCTCGAGGCGGCAGGGCTCAAGGTGCGGATCACCGAGGAGTTCTCCGACCAGCAGCCGCGCGGCTTCGTCATCAGCCAGTCGTCGATCGCCGAGGTCCCACCAGGGTCGACCATCGCGCTCGTGGTCTCGAAGGGGACGGACCCGGGCCAGCAGCCGCCGGACCCCGAGAACCCTGACCCGTCGCCGACGGAGACGGAGAATCCCGGCGGTGGCGGGCCCGGGGGCGGCGGCGGGAACGGCAACAACCCCTGACCTCGGCCGTTCCGCAGATTTCCAGCGTTCCGCGCCGAGCGGGTACCCTGGGGAGCTGCCGTCCGCCCGTCGGACGGCAGCAGCATGAAGCATGAACCCTCCTGTCACGGAGAGACCGTGACCGCGAAGACCAGAGGAGGTGGGTTATCCGCATGCGTCAGTACGAACTGATGATCATCCTCGACCCCGAGATCGAGGAGCGCACCGTCGCCCCGTCGCTCGACAAGTACCTGTCGGTCATCAAGACCGACGGCGGCTCCGTCGACAAGGTGGACATCTGGGGTCGTCGCCGCCTGGCGTACGACATCAACAAGAAGTCCGAGGGCATCTACGCGGTCGTCGACTTCACGTCGACCTCCGACACCGCCAAGGAGCTGGACCGTCAGCTCGGCCTCAACGAGGTCGTCCTGCGGACCAAGATCCTGCGCACGGACGCTCGCTGATCCTCCCCGCGTCCCCCGTTCGACCGTCCTGCACCGGGATGCTGCACGCCTTAGCGCGTGTGGGCGCCGCGTGGTGGGATGAGCGACGCGAGAACGTTACGAGCGAGGCGCACGGCGCCGTCGACGACACAGACGACACACGAAGGAGCTGGCTATGGCAGGTGACACCGTCATCACGGTGATCGGGAACCTCACGGGAGACCCGGAGCTGCGTTTCACCCCCTCGGGTGCGGCGGTGGCCAACTTCACGGTGGCGTCGACGCCGCGGACCTTCGACCGCCAGTCGAACGAGTGGAAGGACGGGGACACCCTGTTCATGCGCTGCTCGATCTGGCGCGAGGCCGCGGAGAACGTCGCGGAGTCGCTGACGAAGGGCATGCGCGTCATCGTGCAGGGCCGCCTCGTCCAGCGCTCGTACGAGACCCGCGAGGGGGAGAAGCGCACCGTCGTCGAGCTGCAGGTGGACGAGATCGGTCCCTCCCTGCGCTACGCCTCCGCGAAGGTCACCCGCGCCCAGCGCTCGGGTGGCGGTGGCGGCGGCTTCGGCGGCGGTGGCGGCTACGGAGGTGGCGCCAACTCCGGCGGCGCCTCCGGCGGCGGATTCAGCTCCGGCGGCGGTCAGCAGCAGAGCGACGACCCGTGGGCCACGGCTGGCCCCGCGTCGTCCGGTGGTTCGTTCTCCGACGAGCCCCCGTTCTGATCGCCCGCCACTCCCAGAACACACACCCGTCCCCGTGGGTGCCGCACCGCTCGCCGGTGCGGACCGCGCGCGGGGATCGCACCTTGTAGAGGAGCAACACCATGGCGAAGCCTGTGGTGCGCAAGCCCAAGAAGAAGTCCAACCCGCTGAAGTCGGCCAAGATCGAGTCGGTCGACTACAAGGACACCGCGCTGCTGCGCAAGTTCATCTCCGACCGCGGCAAGATCCGTGCGCGTCGCGTGACCGGCGTCTCCGTCCAGGAGCAGCGCCAGATCGCCCGTGCGGTGAAGAACGCGCGCGAGATGGCGCTGCTGCCGTACACGTCGACGGCTCGCTGAGCGGGAAGGGAGAGAACTCATGGCCAAGCTGATCCTGACCCACGAGGTCACCGGTCTCGGTGAGCCCGGCGACGTCGTCGAGGTGAAGGACGGGTACGCCCGTAACTTCCTCGTCCCGCGCAAGCTCGCCACGCCGTGGTCCAAGGGCGCCGAGTCGCAGGTGACTGCGATCCGCAAGGCGCGCAAGGCCCGCGAGATCGCGTCGCTCGACGACGCGAAGGCGATCCGCGACTCGCTGCAGTCGAAGCCGGTCGTCGTCGAGGCGAAGGCCGGCGCTGCCGGTCGCCTCTTCGGTGCCGTGACGACGGCGGACATCGCGTCCGCCGTGACCGCCGCGGGCGCGTCGGTCGACAAGCGCAAGATCGAGATCGGCCAGCCGATCAAGGCGACGGGGGACTACACGGTCTCCGTCCGCCTCCACCCGGAGGTCTCCGCGACCCTCGCGGTGAAGGTCGTCGCTGCCTGATCTGCTGCTGAGCAGTCCTCGAAGGCCCGGTCCCTCCTCGGAGGGGCCGGGCCTTGGTGCTGTTCACGCCGTCCCGGTGACCATCCAGGCGCTGCCCCGGGCGCGCAGGCCCGTGGTGACGGCGCGGGCGGCCATGAAGACCCCCGCGAAGGCGAGCCACAACCACGCGAGGCCCGCTGCGCCGTCGGGCGCCCACTGCCGGACGGCGAGGGCGAACGGCACGTAGACCACGAGCGTGAGCATCCCGGCCCAGGCGAGGAACCGGCCGTCTCCGGCGCCGATGAGGACGCCGTCGAGCACGAACACCCAGCCCGCCATGGGCAGGAGCAGCCCGCACACGGCCATGCCGACCGCCACCGCGGCGCGCACCTCCAGGTCGGACGTGAAGAGCAGCGCGAACCACCAGCCGCCCGCGGCCATGACGACCCCGAGGGCTGCGCCCGCCGCGACCCCCCACTGCAGGGTGCGGCGCAGGACGGCCCGGACGCGCGGGACGTCGTCGGCCCCGAGCCCGTGGCCGACGAGCGCCTGCGCGGCGATGGCGAGCGCGTCGAGGGCGAAGGCGGCGAGCCCCCAGACGGAGTTCACGACCTGGTAGCCGGCGAGCGTGACCTCGCCGAGCCCGGTCGCGACGAACACGGTGAGGAGGATCGCGAGGCGCAGCGAGAGGGTGCGGACGAAGAGCGGCGCCCCGGCGCGCGCGTTCGACCAGATGCCGCCGGCCGCGGGGCGCAGGGACGCGCCGTGGCGGCGCGCGCCGCGTACGACCACGACGACGAGCACCGCGCCCATGGTGAGCTGCGCGACGGCCGTCCCGATGCCCGAGCCGGCGATCCCGAGGCCCGCACCGTAGACGAGGACGACGTTGAGGACCGCGTTGAACGTCGCGCCGCCTGCCGCGACCCACAGGGGCGTCTTCGTGTCCTGCATGCCGCGCAGGACGCCCGTGGAGGCGAGGACGAGGAGCATCCCGGGGAGGCCGAGGGCGGACCAGCGCAGGTAGACGACGGCGTGCTCGGCGACGTCGCCCGTCCCGCCCATCGCCCCGACGGCCCAGGGCGCGGTCGCCCACAGGGCGGCGGCGAGGAGCACGCCGAGCCCGACGGCGAGCCACAGGCCGTCCACGCCCGACTGGAGCGCCTCGCGCGTGTGCCCGGCGCCGATGCGGCGGGCGACGGCGGCCGTGGTCGCGTAGGCGAGGAAGACGCACAGCCCGACGAGGGTGACCAGGAGCGTCGAGGCGAGCGAGAGCCCGGCGAGCTGCGCGGTGCCGAGGTGGCCGACGACGGCGCTGTCGACGAGGACGAAGAGCGGCTCCGCGACGAGCGCGCCGAGGGCGGGGACGGCGAGCGCGAGGATCTCGCGGTCGAGCAGGGAGCGGGTGCGGCGTCCTGTGGACGACGGCGCGGGGTCGGGTGGCGTCCGGGTGTCGCCGGAGTGGCCGGGCGGTGTCCGGCGTGTCGTCGGCGTGTCGTCGGACTTTCTTTCTTCCACACCCCTGAGGGTAGTGACGAGGCTGGTCAGAGGCCCCTCGCGCTGATGTACACAGGGAGATCGTGACGTTGTCCACACGGTTATCCACCGGGTGTGCACAGTGACGGGGACTGTGTCCACAGGTTCGGGGGTCCCTGTCCACCGGGCGTGCACAGGGTCGTTTGCGGCCTGCAGGACGGCGTTCTAGTGTCGCGGGGTCGTGCCTGTCGGAGGCGGGAGGCGCGGTCACCGGGACAGTCGTGTGGGTGGCCCGCGGTAGAACACGTGTACGACGAAGGTTTGTCCCGGTCGCGCGGTCCCTCGTGGGTCGTGGCGGCTTCGGGGGAGCGAGGGGCGCATGTCGATCGAGGAGCTCGAGGAGAGCTACGGGGGCCCGGGGCCGTCAGGTTTCGACCGGACACCGCCCCAGGACGTCGCGGCGGAGATGAGCGTGCTCGGCGGCATGCTGCTGTCCAAGGACGCCATCGCCGACGTCATCGAGCAGATCCGCGGCTCCGACTTCTACCGTCCCGCGCACGAGGTCGTGTACGAGTCGATCATCGACCTCTACGGCCGCGGCGAGCCCGCCGACGCCATCACCGTCGTCGCGGAGCTCACCAAGCGCGGCGAGCTCCAGCGCATCGGTGGCGCCCCGTACATCCACGACCTCATGGCTGGCGTCCCGACCGCCGCGAACGCCGGGTACTACGCGCGCATCGTGCGCGAGCGCGCCGTGCTCCGGCGCCTCGTCGAGGCCGGCACGCGCATCGTCCAGCTCGGCTACGCGACCGACGGCGGCGACGTCGACGAGATCGTCAACAACGCCCAGGCCGAGGTCTACGCCGTCACCGAGCGTCGGACCACCGAGGACTACCTTCCGCTCTCGGAGATCCTCGGCCCGACGTTCGACGAGATCGAGGCGGCCCAGGGCCGCGGCGAGGGCATGACCGGCGTCCCCACCGGCTACTCCGACTTCGACCGGCTCACCAACGGTCTGCACCCCGGCCAGATGATCGTCGTCGCGGCGCGACCGGCCATCGGCAAGGCCCTCGCCCTCGACACGCCCCTCGTCACGCCGTCGGGCTGGACGACGATGGGCGACGTCGCGGTCGGCGACCTGCTCGTGTCCGCGGACGGAACACCCACGCGCGTCGTCGGGGCGACCGAGGTCATGGTCGACCGCCCGTGCTACGAGGTCGAGCTCGACGACGGCACGGTGATCGTCGCGGACGCGCAGCACCAGTGGGTGACCTCGACCCGCGCCCAGCGGCGCGCGGCACGCGCCGGCGAGACGCCTGAGTCGTCCGTGCGCACGACCGAGGAGCTCGCCGCCACGGTCCGGACCGCGACGGCCGACCGGCGCGCGAACCACTCGATCGCCACCGCGGCGCCGCTCGACCTTCCCGAGGCCGACCTCCCGATCCATCCCTATGCACTCGGGGTCTGGCTGGGCGACGGCAGCTCCCGACGCGCCGAGTTCACGTCCGCCGACCCCGAGATCGCGATGCGGCTCGAGGGGCTGGGCTACGTCGCGCGGCCGGACGCGGACGACCTGCGCGCGCCCGGTGCGTCGGGAACCGACCACATCCCGGCTGCGTACCTCCGCGCGAGCGAGTCCCAGCGCCGGGAGCTCCTGGCGGGTCTGCTCGATACCGACGGCACCGTCATGCCGCAGGGCAGCGTCCAGATCAGCCTGACGAACGAGCGGCTCGCACGCGAGACGCGTGAGCTCATCCTGTCGCTCGGGTACCGCACGGGATGGTCGACGAAGACCGTGAAGGGGCGGACCGAGGCGTCGTCGACGGCGTACACGATCACCTTCACGACCGAGGACGACGTGTTCTGGCTGGAGCGCAAGCGCCTCGTCCACAAGGAGCGTCGTCGCCCGGGCACCGCGCGGCCCACGTCACGGTTCGTCGTCGACGTCCGCCGGGTCGAGTCGGTGCCGGTGCGCTGCGTCGAGGTCGACCATCCCTCGCACCTGTACCTGGCAGGACGATCGATGGTGCCGACGCACAACTCCGTGCTCGGCATCAACGTCGCGACTCACGCCGCGGTGCACCACCAGATGGCGTCCGTCATCTTCTCGCTGGAGATGAGCCGCAACGAGATCACCATGCGACTTCTGGCCGCGGAGGCGCGGGTTCCGCTGACGCGGATGCGGTCCGGGAAGATGGACGAGCAGGACTGGCAGAAGCTCGCGTCGACCATGGGCAAGGTGGCGGAGGCGCCGCTGTTCATCGACGACTCGCCCAACATGTCGCTCATGGAGATCCGGGCGAAGTGCCGGCGCCTCAAGCAGCGTCACGACCTCAAGCTCGTCGTGATCGACTACCTCCAGCTCATGAGCTCCGGCAAGCGCGTCGAGTCGCGCCAGCAGGAGGTCTCGGAATTCTCGCGTGCGCTGAAGCTCCTCGCGAAGGAGCTCGAGGTCCCGGTCATCGCGATCTCGCAGCTGAACCGCGGTCCGGAGCAGCGTGGAGACAAGAAGCCGCAGATGAGCGACCTGCGTGAGTCGGGTTGCCTCACCGAGGACACGAAGATCCTGCGCGCCGACACCGGCGCAGAGACGAGCCTGGGCGAACTCTTCGCGCTCAACGCCAAGGACGTCCCCGTGTGGGCGCTCAACGACCGGCTCCAGTACGTCCGCCGCCACCTCACGCACGTGTTCCCCACGGGCGTGAAGCCCGTGTTCCGGATGCGACTGGCGTCGGGCAAGGAGATCGAGGCGACGGCGAACCACCCGTTCCTCACCTATGACGGCTGGACCGCGCTCGGAGACCTGGAGGTCGGGTCGCGCATCGGTGTGCCGCGCCACGTCCCCGGGCCGGAACGGAACCTCGAGTGGGACGACCGCAAGGTCGTCATGCTGGCTCACCTCCTCGGCGACGGGTCGTTCGTGAAGCGACAGCCGATCCGCTATGCCTCCATCGACGAGCGGAACCTCGCCACCGTCTCCGAGGCGGCGGGTGCCTTCGGGATCACCCCGATCCGCGACGACTACGCCGCGGCCCGAGTCACGACCCTGCGCCTCCCCGCGCCCTACCGGCTCGCCAGGGGTCGCCGGAACCCGATCGCCGAGTGGCTCGACGACATGGGGCTGTTCGGCGCACGCAGCCACGAGAAGTTCATCCCGACGAGCGTCTTCCACCTGCCGAAGCGCCAGATCGCGCTCTTCATCAAGCACATCTGGGCCACGGACGGCTTGGTGACGATCAACAAGAACGGGCGCAGCGGGCGGATCTACTACGCCTCGACCTCGCGCGAGATCGTCGACGGGCTGTCACGCCTCCTGCTGCGCTTCGGCATCTCGACGCGTGTACGGACGGCGACACCCAAGGGGTCGTACCGTCCCGGGTACACGCTGGACGTGAGCGGGGTGGACGACCAGCGCCGCTTCCTCCAGGAGATCGGCGTGCACGGCGACCGAGGCGATATCGCCGAGAAGCTGCTGACGATCATCCGCGAGACGCGCGCCAACACGAACGTCGACACCGTCCCGCGCCGGGTTTGGGACGACGTCCGCGACATCCTCGTCGAGCGCGGCATGACGCACCGTGAGTTCGCCGAAGCGATCGGGACCCAGTTCTGTGGCAGCGCGCCGTGGAAGAACTCTCCGTCGAGGCATCGCCTCGGCAAGATCGCGGCCGTGCTTGAGAGCGAGGAGCTCGAGATCATGGCGGTCAACGACCTCCTGTGGGACGAGGTCGTCTCGATCGAGCCGATGGGGGAGAAGCAGGTCTACGACGCCACCGTCCTCGACGGGCACAACTTCGTCGCCAACGGCATCGCCGCACACAACAGTATTGAGCAGGACGCTGACGTGGTGATCCTGCTCCACCGCGAGGACGCCTATGAGAAGGAGTCGCCGCGCGCGGGCGAGGCTGACCTGATCGTCGCCAAGCACCGTAACGGCCCTACCGACACGATCACCGTCGCGTTCCAAGGTCACTACCAGCGCTTCGCCGACATGCAGATGTAGCAACCTGAGTCGCCCCAGAGCGCCGCGTGCCGCGCGCGGCGGTCAGCCGACAGAGCTCTACCTGGATGTCATGGACGCGCCGACCACGCTGGATCGGGCCATCGCTTTGGGTGCGGAGCCGCTCGCGGATGCGGTGGCCAAGTCCTGGGGAGACGACGTGGGATACGCCCTCGCACCGGGGGGATTCGTGCTCGCCATCGCCGCCGCTCAGCCAACGAGCGTGTGAGGCCGACGGATCACCGCAGCACGGTACGACACCGCGTCTGGCTCAGAGTCTCGTCGGGGACCTTGCTGATCGTGCAAGACCACGAGACGATCATCGATCGGGAGAGGCGTGGTCCGCTGTCATCGCGCCGGCATGACTGGCCTGGCGGGTGCCGTTCCTCGAGCCTGGGCGCCTGGGGTTGCGGCTTCCCCAAGGGCACGATCTAGCGTCGCAGGCATGGACGAGTACACGACGGGTCAGGTCGCACACGCGGCGGGGTTGAGCGAGAAGGCGGTGCGGATGTACGCCGACCGCGGACTGCTCGTGGCGCATCGAGAAGGGGCTGACGCGCGGCGGATGCTCGGTGCTGACCAGGTGCCCAGGGCGCGGCTGATCCGGCTGTTGCGCGGGGTGGGCCTGTCGTTGGGCGAGGTGGACCTCGTGCTCGGTGCGACCGATGCCGTGGGCCAGTTCGACGAGCTGTGGAGCGAGAGACGCGCGTCGCTGGCGTTGTCGCTGGAGGCCGGGGAGTACGTGCGCTCAGTGCTCGCGGACGGTCCGCACCTCGACCTCGAGGTGAATCTGCGGGAGGTCCCGGGGCGTCTGGTGCTGGGCAGCGGCCGCGAGGCGACGCTGGGCGAGTTGCCTCGGGTTCTCGCCGAGGCGACGGAGTCGCTCTTCCAGGTGCTGCGGTCGGTCCAGGTGGACCTTGAGGGGCCTCCGTTCGTGGAGTATCACGAGCGAGCGACGGAGGGCTTCGCCGCGCGTATTACCGCTTGGGTTCCGGTCGCTGAGCTCCTGCGTCCTCCGCCGGGCTTCGTCCTGCGAACCGACGCTCGCCATCTCGAGTGCTTCGTCGCGCTCGACGCGAGCGGAGCTGAAGACCAGAGTCGGCTTGTGGTGATTCACGATCTCCTGTCGTTCGGGCGGGCCGCTCCCGGACACGTTCCGGTGGGCGACAACAGAGAGATCTACCTGCCGTCCTGGGGGACAGGGGAGACGGGACCGGTCATGGAGGTCGCCGTCCCCGTCGAGCCCACGCACTGAGCGCAGAACTCCCGCGCGTGCCCTCGGACGCCCGTTGACGCCACTCGGTGGCGTGCCGCACAGTGACCGTATGAAACATCTTACAGAATCTGAAAGTCCGATGCTCGTTTCGTCATCCGACATCGTGACGGGGTTGCGCGCACTGGGATTGGGACGCGGAGACGTCGCGATCGTGCACGCTTCGCTGTCTGCGTTCGGTGTCGTGCCTGGGGGCGAGCAGGTGGTCCTGCAGGCGTTGCGGGAGGTCGTGGGCCAGGAGGGGACGTTGGTGATGCCCGCGCAGAGCTGGCAGCTATGCGATCCGGACTTCCTTGACGACCCGGCGTGCGACGCGGCGACCCGGGCGAGGATCCGGGATGGGCTGCCGGTGTTCGACGTTGACCTCACGCCGACGCGTTCGATGGGGGCGTTGGCCGAGGTCTTTCGCGCGCAGCCGACGACTCGGCGCAGCCCGCACCCGCATCGCTCCTTCGCCGCCCAGGGGCCGCTCGCGGAACACATCGTTCGAACCCACCCCCTGCAGGACCCGTTCGGGCCCAACTCGCCCCTGGATCGCCTGGTCGAGCTCGATGCGATGGCTGTCCTCCTAGGGGTGGGTTTCGACAAGTGCACGGCGCTGCATCACGCAGAGCTCAAGGCCGCTGGCGCCACGCGAGAACTCGTCCGCAACGGCGCTCGCCTCGAGATGGACGGCGGCACTCAGTGGTGCAGCTGGCTAGAGCCAAAGGTGTCTTCGGCTGACTTTGCGCGGGCGGGGGATGCGCTCGAGAGCGAACCGGGTGCCGTCACTGCTGTGACCATTGGCCGCGCCAGGTGTCGTGCAGTGCGCCTGGGCGCCCTCGTTCGGTTCGCCGAACAGTGGTTCAGCAACGAACGCGGGTGAAACCCCTTGCAGTTGCTGTAAGTTTCTGCAATCGTACGAGGGCCGCCACGGAGCGAGGGACAAGGGCAGTCCAGCCTCCTGCGGTCCTACGCACACGCAGAAAGGCACACCAATGAAGGTGCAGACAAGGGCCACGGCTGGCCTGATCGCGGGGGCACTGCTCATGGCAGGAGCTCTGGGCGCTTGCTCGTCGGGAGACACCCCTGACGCCGAGGAACAAACTTCGGCCTCGACGCAACCGCTGACGGTCTGGGTCGATGCGAACCGCGCCGAGGAGCTCAAGGAGATCGCCACCCAGTTCGAGGCGGACAAGGGGGTGGCGATCAAGCTCGTGCAGAAGGAGTACGGGGACGTGATGAAGGAGGACTTCGTCAAGCAGGTCCCCACAGGCAAGGGCCCCGACGTCATCATCGGTGGCCACGACTGGCTCGGCCAGTTCGTGCAGAACGGGGTGGTGGCACCGGTCGAGCTCGGGGACAAGGCTGAGGAGTTCCCCGAGGTCGCGCTGCGCGCCATGACGTACGAGGGCACGACCTATGGGCTGCCGGTCTCGCTGGAGAACATCGCGCTGCTGCGCAACACCGCACTGGCTGACTCCACGCCGGCGACGTGGGACGAGCTGGTTGCCAAGGGGCAGGAAGTCGTAGCCAGTGGTGCTGCGGCGTACCCGGTGCTCGTGCCGTCGGGTCCGGAGTCGGATCCGTACCACCTCTACCCGCTGCAGACCTCGCTGGGTGCGCCGTTGTTCGGCACTGACGACGAGGGCAACTACGACCCGACCCAGCTCCTCATCGGTGGTGCGGGCGGGAACGAGTTCGCTGCCAAGCTGGTCGAGTGGGGGAGCGCCGGCGCGCTGAACACGAACGTCACCGGTGATATCGCCCGCGACGAGTTCGCCGCGGGCAAGGCTCCGTACATGCTCTCTGGCCCGTGGAACCTCCCGGCCTTCGACGAGGCAGGGATCGACTACGCGATCGAGGCGATCCCGCCGGCCGGGACGGAGCCGCTGACGCCGTTCGTCGGGGTGCAGGGCTTCTTCATCAGCGCGAAGAGCCAGAACGCTCTGGCCGCGAACGAGTTCGTCGTCAACTACCTCGGGCGTGAGGACGTCCAGCTCGACCTGTTCGCTGCCGGCGGTCGCCCGCCCGCGCTGACGAGTGCTTTCGAGGTCGCCTCGGAGCAGGACCCGAGCGTGGCCGCGTTCGGCGAGGTGGGCCTGGCGGGGGTGCCCATGCCGAACATCCCCGAGATGGGTGCCGTCTGGAACTACTGGGGCGCCACCGAGGCGGCGCTGATCAACAACACCGCCGGTGACCCGGCGACCGCGTGGGCGGACATGACGGCCAAGATCCAGGCCGACATCACGGGCTGAGCCCGGACTGCAGGACCCCAGGCTGGGGCGCGGTGCATGGGCGCCCCGGTCTGGTCCTGACTCAACCCACCCCCCCACGTACGACGGAGCAGCATGTCCCTCACCATTTCCCGCCCCGCGCCCCCGGCCGCCCCACGGCGAGGCGGTCTCGAGCATTCCCGGCCGGCCGTCCTGCTGGCCAAGATCGCCGCTCTGGCCGTACTGGACGCGTTGGTCGTCTACGCATCGAGCGTGCTCGCCCTGGATGGCCGCTGGCCGGTCGCCGCACTGGCGGTTCTCGGTGCTGTGGCCGTGAACGTCGTGTACCTGCGCCCCGGGATGCTGCCCGCGAAGTACCTGGTACCGGGCACCGTGTTCCTGCTCGTGTTCCAGGTTTACGTCATCGTCTTCAGCGCCTACATCGCCTTCACGAACTACGGCGACGGGCACGTCGGGAGCAAGCAGGACGCGATTGCGGTCATCGAGAGCAAGTCCGTGACAAGGGTCGAGGGATCACCCGCACTCGACATGGTCGTCCTCGAGCGCGCCGGAGACCTGTGGTTTCTCGTGACCGACCCTGACGGGAGCGCTTCGCTCGGCACCGTGGACACCCCGCTGCGTGCAGCACCGGATGCGACGTTCGACCAAGGACGTGCGGTCGGGGTCCCGGGCTACGCGACGCTCGGGTTCGCCGAGATGCTGGCGGACCAGCAGCGCATCGCCGCCATGAGCGTCCCTCTCGACGAGAACCTCGACGAGGGCGTGCTGCGCACCCCGGACGGCTCCCAGGCGTACCTCTACACCTCCACCATGACCTACGACGAGGCCACAGACACCTTCGTCGACACGGCTACGGGCGTCGTCTACTCCGACTCGGGCCGCGGCTCTTTCGCGGCCTCGGACGGAGCAGAGATCATGCCGGGCTGGAAGGTGAACGTCGGACTGGAAAACTTCGCCCGGGCCTTCGGGGAGCAGTCCATCCGTGGGCCGCTGTTGTCCGTCCTGGTCTGGACCTTCGTGTTCGCCGGTGTCACGGTCGCGGGCACGTTCGCGATCGGGGTCTTCCTCGCCATCGTCTTGGACGAGCCGCGCCTGCGGTTCCGACGCACGTTCCGCGTCCTGGTGATCCTGCCCTACGCGTTCCCCGCCTTCCTGTCCGCGCTGATCTGGGGTGGTCTGCTCAACTCTCAGTTCGGGTTCATCAACCAGGTCTTGCTCGGCGGCGCAGCAGTCCCGTGGCTGACCGACCCGCTGCTAGCGAAGGTGAGCATCCTGGTCGTGAACCTCTGGCTGGGCTATCCCTACATGTTCCTGGTCGCGACCGGGGCCCTGCAGTCGATCCCGAACGAGTACGTCGAGGCAGCCCGTGTCGACGGGGCGAACGCGTGGACAGTCTTTCGCGCCGTGAAGCTCCCCCTCCTCATGGTCTCCATGGCACCCCTGCTCATCGCCGCGTTCGCGTTCAACTTCAACAACTTCAATGTCATCTACATGCTGACCGAGGGCGGCCCGCAGGACATCTCGAGCGAGATGAACGTCGGCGCCACCGACATCCTCATCACCCTGGTCTACAAGGTCGCCTTCGGTGAGACGAGCGGGCGCGACTACGGCCTGGCGAGCGCGTTCGCCATCATCGTCTTCGTCCTCGTCGGTCTGATCTCCGTGATCAGCTTCCGCCGCACCCGAGCTCTGGAGGACATCCACTGATGCTGACCTCACCTGCCACGCAGCGCCAGCACACACGTAGTTCGGTCGGGCGTCGCCGTGGGCGCAGCCTCACGCTGGCCGGCCGCTACGTCGTGGCTATCGTCACCACGGTCGTCGCGGTGTTCCCGATCCTTTACATCGTCTCGGCCTCCTTGAACCCGCACGGCAGCCTGGTGAGCGCGAACGCGTTGTTCGCGTCCGTCCAGCTGACGAACTACGTCAGCCTGTTCACCAACCCGGTCCAGCCGTACGGCGCGTGGTTCGTGAACACTCTCGTGATCGGGCTAACCACCGCAGCCGCCACCGTGCTGCTCGGTGGCCTTGCGGCCTACGCGTTCTCAAGGATGCGGTTCCGCGGACGCCGGCTCGGACTGACCTCGATCCTGCTGATCCAGATGTTCCCTCAGCTCCTGGGCGTGGTGGCGATCTTCCTGCTGATGAACTCGATCAGCGAGGTCTTCCCCTCGATCGGCCTCGATACCCAGTCCGGACTCATCCTCGTCTACCTCGGGGGAGCTCTGGGCGTGAACACCTACCTGCTCTACGGGTTCTTCAACACGGTCCCGAGCTCGATCGACGAGGCCGCAAAGCTGGACGGCGCCGGGCACGCCCGGATCTTCTTCACGATCGTGATGCGTCTGTCGGCTCCGGTGCTCGCGGTCGTGGGGCTCTTGTCGTTCATCGCCACGACGAGCGAGTTCGTGGTCGCCAGCGTCGTGCTGACCGACCCGCACCGCCAGACTCTTGCAGTGGGACTGTTCCAGTTCGTCTCCCAGCAGACGTCTGCCAACTGGCCCGTCTTTGCCGCCGGGGCCGTGCTTGCCGCGCTCCCGGTGGTGACGCTGTTCTTCGTCCTGCAGAAGTACATCGTGGGCGGGCTGACTGCCGGCGCCGTGAAGTGACGTGACCCCAGCAGCGCACGCTGTGATGACGCGACGGCAACAGGGCCCGGAAAGTCCCCGATGTTAGCCTTGGCAACCATGACGGCGAAGCTCTCAGACATCGCCGCGCAGGCGGGCGTCAGCGAGGCAACCGTGAGTCGCGTGCTGAATGACCGCCCTGGTGTCGCCGCAGCCAAGAGGCAGGCGGTGCTCACGGCCCTGGACCTGCTCGGGTACGAGCGTCCGGCACGGCTGCGGCGACGCAGCGGTCGATCGGTCGGGTTGATCCTGCCCGAGCTCTCCAACCCCATCTTTCCGGCGTTCGCCCAGGCACTGGGATCGAACCTCGCCCGCCGCGGCTTCACGCCTGTTCTCGGCACGCAGAGCGATGGAGGCGTGCACGAGGACGAGTACATTGACATGCTCCTCGAGGCAGGTGCCGCAGCGATCGTGTTCGTCTGCGGACGTCACGCCGACACCACGCACGACCTGGCCCGATACCAGCAGCTACGAGAGCTCGGGATCCCGCTCGCGCTCGTCAACGGGCACCGCGAAGGGCTCGATGCCGCATTCTTCTCCGTCGACGACAAGGCCGGGGTGGCTCTCGCGGTCCGCCACCTGGCCTCGATGGGTCACCAGAGGATCGGTCTCGCCACCGGGCCCGTCGACTTCGTCTCCTCGCGCCGCAAGGTCGAGGCGTTCGAGGCTGTGACCGAGGCGGTGGGAGCCGACGCAAGGGTCGAGTGCGCCCCGTTCACCGAGGACGGCGGTAGCGCCGCTACGCGAGCGCTGTTGGCTCAGGACTGCACGGCGATCGTCTGCGGTAGCGACGTTACCGCTCTCGGCGCTCTGACTCAGGCCCGCCGCGACGATCTGGACGTGCCCGACGACCTGTCGGTCGTTGGCTTCGACGACTCTCTCGTCGCGCGGCACTCCTGGCCCCCGCTGACGACCATCCGCCAGCCGGTCACCGCGATGAGCCTCGCCCTCGTCGACGCCTTGGTCGGCGAGATCAACGGCATACCGGCCTCCCGCACCGAGTACGTCTTCAGCCCCGAACTCATCGTCCGGGAATCCACAGGACCCCGCCGCACTGTCTGAAAGTTCTTGCAGAGCCTGAAATCACTTGCTAGCGTGGATGGTGACCCCACGCGGTGAGCTCTTCTTCGCGTGGCCATGCGTCCATCACCCCGACGCTCGCGAAGAAGGCGATGATGCTGAAACTCTCTTCCCACCCACACCACGACGGCTCCGAGCTGTACGTTCCGCACCCTCCTCGAGCTCTGGGTGACCAGGTGCGTGTGCGGGTCCGCGTGCCCAAGGCCTTCGGGGCACCGGTCTCGGTCTTCGTCCGCGCACTGAACGACAACGAGGCACGCTTTACCCCGCTGGCACCGCTCAAGACTGCACCCCGCCGGGATGTCGATGCCGTGTGGTGGGAGGGCTCACTGAGCGCGGAGAACCCTGTCACGCGCTACCGGTTCCTGGTCAACGCCGCCGACGGCAGCGCGTGGTGGCTCAACGGTGCCGGTCTCGGTGCGAGCGAGCCGGTCGACGCGCTCGACTTCCGGATGACGACGTACCCCCCTGCGCCCGCCTGGGCGACTGACCAGGTCATCTACCAGATCTTCCCCGACCGCTTCGCACGGTCCAAGCGCGCCGGCAACCGGGAGATCCCGGACTGGGCATCCCCGGCCCAGTGGACGGACTCGGTCGTAGCGCGCGGACCGCGCACGCAGGTCCAGTTCTTCGGAGGAGATCTCGACGGAGTGGTCGAGCACCTCGACCACATCCAGTCGCTCGGCGCGACGTTGATCTATCTGACCCCGTTCTTCCCCGCACAGTCCAACCACCGGTACGACGCTTCGACGTTCGACTGGGTCGACCCGGCCCTAGGGGGAGACGGCGCCCTGGTGCGCCTCGTCCGCGCCGCCCACGAGCGAGGCATGCGCGTTATCGGCGACCTGACGACCAACCACACCGGCGCTCTGCACGAGTGGTTCCAACGCGCCTACGGAAACCCGGACGCGCCCGAGAGCGACTTCTACTACTGGAAGAACGCCGAGCAGACCGACTACATCGCCTGGTACGGCGTACGGTCCCTGCCCAAGCTGAACTGGAACTCACCCGAGCTGCGCCGCCGCTTCGTCGAAGGGCCCGACTCCGTCGTCGCGCGATGGCTCAAGCCCCCCTTCGAGCTGGACGGCTGGCGGATCGACGTGGCCAACATGACCGGCCGACTCGGGCGGGACGACCTCAACCTGGAGATCCAGAGGACGATCCGCCAGACCATGGCCGAGGTAGCGCCCGACACCGTCCTCTACGCGGAATCGACGAATGACGCCGGCCCCGACCTCGATGGTTCGGGATGGCACGGCACCATGAGCTATGCCGGGTTCACTCGACCTGTGTGGCACTGGCTTCGGACTCCTGGGTCGGGTGGCGACCTGGAGTTCGGCATCCCCTACGAGGGCCGGCCCCGCATCAGCGCACGGTCCCTCCTGGACGCTTACCGCCACTTCACCGCCACCTACCCCTGGCCCGTGCGCCTGGCAAGCCTCAACGCAATCGATACCCACGACCTCGCCCGGTTCGCCCAGCGAGCCGACGCGGCGACCCAACGGATCGCGCTCGGACTGTCCATGACCCTCCCGGGCACGCCGATGCTCTTCGCCGGCGACGAGTTCGGACTCACCGGTGAGAACGGCGAACACTCCCGTACACCCATCCCCTGGGGCGAAGTCCCTTCCCTCGCCGATGATTACCGCGCCGCCGCTATTCTCAGGGCGGCCTTTCCCGCTCTCCGGGACGGCTCACTGCGGTGGCTCTACGCCCACGACGATGCGCTGCTCTTCGTGCGTGAGGACAAAGACACTCGTCTGCTCATCCTCGCTGGGCGCGGGCCGGTGCAGATCCAGATCCCAGGAGAGAGTCTCCAGGGTGCCGAGAGAGTGCTTGGAGACGCCTCGCTCGTCGAGGGCGTTGAGCACGAGGTCAAGTCCACCCAGGCAACGTTCACCGTCTGGAATCTCCAAAACGCCTAGCCCACTGCTCCGGCCGCTCGCCCTTCGCGGCGAGCGGCCGAAGCAGACGGGCCTGACGCTAGTCAGCTCGCTCAACCTCGTTGGCGGCCCTCTCGAACTCCGCATGAACCCACGACATCCAGTCGCCAGAGTCGGCGACCAGGCAGAATTCGTTCTCTTCGGGATCGCGCAGCACGATGTAGCCGTCCACGTCCGAATTCCCCGCCTCCGTACGCACTGTTGCTGCACCCAGAGAAAAGGCGCGTCGGCAGAACCGCTCGAGGCTGTCCACCTGCACGTCTATGTGCAGACGGCTCTTGGGTACAGTCTTCCCCTCGGGGACTCGCTGAAAGGCGATGAGTAGCGGAGTAGCGTCGACCATCGCCCAATCGGCGCGCGGCGACGCCCAACGAGCCCCTAACAGCTCTCCCCAGAAGGTTCGGTTGAGACGCTTCGGCAGTGGGTGCGTCGCGGGCAGGTCATCGGCAGTGGCATGGTGATCATCTCGAGGGTGGGTCTCTCGAACGTGTAGCGCGTGCACTAGGCACCTTCTTGGTCTCTCGCGCTGACACCGTGTCGCGCTCCTGGACGAGCCGCGTCCCGCGCCGGTTTCGAGTCCTATCGTTGCCGGGTGACGGACGCACGGATCGCTCGCCAGTTCGTGGTGCTCACCTTTCTGATCGCCTATGGGCTCTCCGGTGGGCTGATCGTGGCGGTCCGCTTCGGCTACGAGGTGCACAACGTCGTCTCCACGGTCCCCGAACTCCTGGCGAACGTGCCGTTCGCGATCTACATCATCTCGCCCGCGATCGCCTCCTACGTCGTCCTGCGAGCGAACCACAGAGTCTCGGGTCTCCGAGGGTGGCTGGGGCTCGTCTTCGCCGCCCGGGGTCGTCCTGCGGGGCATCTGCTCGCCTTCTCCGCGCTCGCGGTGTACTTCGCGCTCCACCTGCTGGTCTCCGGCCCTTCCGTGCACGCGGTCCCGTGGTTCATGTTCTTCCTGTCGTTGCCGGGCAATCTCGTCATCGGCGGCATGGAGGAGGCCGGCTGGATGACCGCGCTGCAGCCCGGCCTTGATCGTCGGTGGGGATTCGTCGCCTCCTCGCTGGTGGTCGGGATCATCTGGCTCCTCTGGCACGTGCCGCTCTTCTTCATCCCTGGCACGAACCACGAGTCCGGTCTGATCGACTTCTGGATGTTCGCGGTCCAGATCATGGCGTTCCGCTTCCTCTACGGCGCGATCTTCAGGATGGCGGGCACGAACGGGGTGCTCCTGTGCATCCTCAGCCACACGGTGTTCAACGCCGCCAGCTTCACTCTCGGCATCCCGCCGACGACCTGGGCAGGAACTCTCGTCGCCAACGCGGGGGTTCTGATTCTTGCCCTCGCGTCGGTGATGCTCTCCCACAGGTCTCGGGCGACTCGTCGATGGCGCGTCGGGCGCTGAGTATCGCTCAGGGCTGCGGCGAGGCGGATGCGTGCCACCTTCCACCCCGGTTGCCTACCGGCCCCCCAGGGTGGCCCGCCAGGCGGGTCCGACCGGCGGGCGGCGGGCCGGCCCCCGTCGGTCGTGGAGTCAGCGACCGATGGTGTCGAGCTCGGCGATGTCCTCCTTCGAGAGGGTCAGCGCTGCTCCGGCGAGGTTCTCGCGCAGGTGCGCGACCTGGGAGGTACCGGGGATGAGGAGGATGTTCGCGGAGCGTTGCACGAGCCAGGCGAGGGCGACGGCCATCGGGGTGGCGTCCAGACGCGCTGCCACGTCCGAGAGGGCATCTGCCTGCAGGGGACTGAACCCTCCCAGGGGGAAGAACGGGACGTAGGCGATGCCGTCCGAGGCGAGGTCGTCGATCAGCCGGTCGTCCCCGCGGTGGGCGAGGTTGTACATGTTCTGCACGCACACGATCGGCGCGACCGCACGGGCTTCGGCGACCTGCTCGGCGGTGACGTTGCTGACTCCGAGCCGTCGGACGAGTCCCTGCTGCTGGAGCTCGACAAGCGTCTCCACGGCTTCGGTGATCGAACCGGGCTGTGGCCCGTGGGCATCGCCCATGCGCATGTTCACCAGGTCGAGCTGCTCGACGCCGAGGGACTCGAGGTTCTCTCTCACCTGGCGGCGCAGATCCGCTGGCGTGCGGGCAGTGGGCCAGCCGCCCTCGGCGTCGCGGTCTGCCCCGACCTTGGTCGAGATCAGCACCGACTCCGGGTAGGGGTGCAGCGCCTCGCGGATCAGCTCGTTGGTGACGCGCGGCCCGTAGGCGCCGCTGGTGTCGATGTGGGTGATCCCCTGCTCGACGGCGTCGCGCAGTACCGCGATCGCGCCGTCCCGATCGGTGGGCGGCCCCATCACCCAGGGTCCGGCGAGCTGCATCGCCCCGTACCCGAACCGGGTGACGGTGCGTCCGCCGAGGTCCCACGTCCCCCCGGGGAGCGTGGTCGTGTCCGTGGTCATCTCGTCATACCTCTCGTGTGCGTGCTTCATCGGCTGGTGCTCCACCTCGCCGTGCACGAGCATGAGAGAGCAACTCTCCAGAAGGAAGTGCGCACCCTGAAGTGCGTAACCTCCCCGAGCAAGGACGGGACTCATGGCGACGCAGACCGCAGCCGAACGGCGTGCCCGGGCCAGGAATGCCTACAACGCGTTCCTGACCACCTGCCCGAGCCGTCAGCTGCTGGACCGGCTCTCCGACAAGTGGGTCGTGCTGGTTCTGTGCGCGCTGGGCGGCGACGGCCCCGGCGGCGACGGGGAGCCGATCTCGCTGCGCTACTCCGAGCTGTCGCGCATGATCGCGGGGGTGAGTCAGAAGATGCTCACCCAGACCCTCCGCTCTCTCGAACGGGACGGGATGCTCACTCGCACCGTGACCCCGACGGTCCCCGTCACCGTCGACTACACGCTCACCGATCTCGGTCTCTCGCTCCAGCGGACCACGCGCCAGCTCAGGGCCTGGGCGCAGGACAACATGGACGCCGTGCAGGCCAGCCGTAGCCAGTACGACACGAACGGCTGACGAGATACACGATGATGGCCGCCGGACCTCGGGCTCCTCTGGATCACCGCGGCCGAGCGCGTCCGCACCGCGGCGGCACGACGACGTCCCACGCGCTCTCCCGGTTCCGTCGGCCCTCCGACCCCACGAGACCGTCCCAGGGTCGCCACCCGTTGACCGGCCCCACTGATCGGGCTACCCTCGCCGCCCCCATTCGGAAAGCTCGGCCGAAATTTCGGGGCGCGACACGAAGGAGTGCCTGATGGATGGATCGACCGACCGCGCGTGCGAGACGACGCGGTGCCGACGCAGAGCGACGGGCCTCGTCGCCGGTGGGCTCGCCGGCGGACTCGCGCTCGCCGTGGGCCTCGCCGTCCCGGCCGCGGCGGAGAGCGCCCCGCGCGGGGCCGGCGTCCCGGCCACGGCGACGCCTGACGTCGGGCCGCCAGCCCTGACCGGTGCGCAGCGCGCGACGCTGGAGACGTACCTGGAGGACACGTACACGTCGCTGGAGGCCATGACGGACGAGGAGACCGGTCTGCCCGCGGACAACATCGAGGGTGACCTGGACCCGGCGTCGAGCAGTGCGTACACGTCGCCGACGAACATCGGCGGCTGGCTGTGGTCCACCGTCGTCGCGCGCGACCTGGGCCTGGTCGGCGCGGACGAGGCGCGCGACCGTCTCGCGACGACGCTCGACACCGTCGCGTCGCTGGACCGGCACGAGGCGAGCGGGATGTTCTACAACTGGTACGACCCGGCGACCGGCGACCGGGTCGAGACGTGGCCGGACAGCGGCGACGTCGTCCACCAGTTCCTCAGCTCGGTGGACAACGGCTGGCTGGCCGCGGGGCTGCGCGTCGTCGCGGAGGCGAAGCCGAGCCTCGCGGACGAGGCGCGCGCGATCTACGACGACATGCACTTCGGCGCCTTCTACAATCCGGACGCGCGCCCGGACCTCGGCGTGGGGCTGCTGCGCGGCGGGTTCTGGGACGAGGAGCCGCCCGGCTGCTCCGTGGCGGGCGACTACCTCGGCACGGGCACCGACGTCTACTACACGTGCCACCACTACGACACGACGGTCTCCGAGACGCGCATCGCGACCTACCTCGGCATCGCCGAGGGCGAGGTGCCGCCCGAGGCGTACTACGCGAGCCACCGGACGTTCCCGGACACGTGCGACTGGTCGTGGCAGGAGCAGAAGCCGATCGGCGAGACGCGCGAGTACCTGGGCGTCCCCGTCTTCGAGGGCGCGTACCGGTACCGCGACCTCGCGGTCGTCCCGGGCTGGGGCGGCTCGATGTTCGAGGCGCTCATGCCGGACATGCTGGTGCCCGAGGCGGAGTGGGGCCCGACGTCGTGGGGCGTCAACCACCCGCTCGTGGTGCGCGCGCACAAGGAGCACGGCCTCGAGGAGGCCGGCTACGGGGCCTGGGGCTTCTCGCCTGCGAGCAACCCCCTCGGCGGGTACGCGGAGTACGGCGTCGACGCGATCGGCCTGCGCTCCGACGGCTACCTGTCCGACGGCGAGACCGACGTCGACCTCGGGTTCGAGGGCTGCCGCGAGGCGACGAACCCCGCGCCGGAGTTCGGCGACGGCGTCGTGACGCCGCACGCGTCGTTCCTCGGGCTCGCGTACGACACCGAGGGCGTCCTCGACAACCTCACCCACCTCGCCGACGACCTCGGCGCGTACGGGCCGGGCGGGTTCTACGACTCGGTCGCCGTCCGCTCGGGCACCGTCGCCGAGCGCTACCTGTCGCTCGACCAGGCGATGATCGTCGCCGCGATCGGCAACGTCCTCGACGACTCGCGCCTCAAGGACTACTTCGTCGACGACCAGCTCGAGCAGCGGCTGCGCCCGCTCATGGCGGCCGAGTCGTTCTCCGCCACGGCCGACCTCACGCCCGGCGTGGGCGCCGACGTGCAGGTCCAGGCACGCTGCCTCGGCCACCGGGCGGCCGTCGCCGTCCGGGCGACGAGCACGGGGGACGGCCGCGCGGACGTCACGCTCGCCACGCCCTACGGGTCGCGGTCGTTCGACGACGTCGTCCCGCACCGCAGCACCTACCAGTCGTTCGCGGCGCGCACGGCGGAGATCCCGTCGGGCACCGCGACGGTGACGGTCACGTCCGACGACGGGTCGACGACCCAGGAGCTGTCCTACCGCTACGCGGGCGTCTCCTGCGGCTGACCGGCGGCCTGCTCGCCGGTCGACCGGCACGCGACGACGGGAGGGACGCGGACCGCGTCCCTCCCGCCCGCCGCGGTCCCGGCACGCGCCGGGGCGCGCGTCAGGGTCGCGTCACGACCGCGGGGGAGCGGTGGACTCGCGGACGACGAGGCTCGTCGCGAGCTCGGTGCGCAGCGTGTGCCCGCTCGCGGTGCGCGCGCGGTGCACGAGCCCGACGGCCGACGCGCCCATCTCGACGAGCGGCTGGCGGACCGTGGTGAGCGGCGGGTCGGTCCAGGGTGCGACGGGGAGGTCGTCGAACCCGACGAGCGAGACGTCGCCCGGGACGGACCGCCCGGCCTCGCGCAGCGCCCGCAGCGCGCCGAGCGCCGTGTCGTCGCTGCACGCGAAGATCGCGGTCGGAGGGTCGTCTCGGGCGAGGAGGCGCTGCGTCCCCTCGTAGCCCGCGGGGACGCCGTACGTGCTCAGGCAGACCAGGTCGTCGTCGACGGGCACGCCCGCCTGGATCATCGCGGCACGGTAGCCGGCGAGCCGCGCGATCGCGTTGTCCTGCTCCGGGACGCCGGTGATCGTCGCGATGCGCCGGTGCCCGAGCGCCAGCAGGTGCGCGGTCGCCTCGAGCGCCCCCTGGAAGTTCGCGGCGCCCACGCTGAGCACGTCCTCCGGCGGCCGACGGCGCGGGTCGACGACGACGAGCGGCACCCCGGCCGCTGCGAGCGTCGCGCGTGCCTCGGCGTCGGGGACCGCGACGACGCTCACGAGCCCGTCCGTGCCCCGGGTCAGCGCGTGCCGGACCCACGCGCCGCAGTCGTCGGGATCCAGCTCCACGGACAGCACGACGTCGAGGCCCAGGCGTCGCGCCTCGGCGACCGCACCGCGCACGACCGCCTCGGACCACGGACCCTCGAAGTCGACGATGCGGACGTCGACGAGTCCCGTCCGCCGGGGAGTGGGAGGCCGGATCTCGTAGCCGTGGCGCCGCAGGACCTCGGCGACGCGCTCGCGCGTCGCCGCCGAGACGTCCGCGCGCGCGTTGAGCACCTTCGACACGGTCGGGACGGACACCCCGGCCTCGGCCGCGACGGCGGCGAGCGGGACGTTCCGTCGACCGGGCTGCGTGGCGCTCATCCGGCTCCTTCGGCCTCGTCGCGCCGCGGAGCGATCCCTGTCGCACGCGCCGCCGTGAGCCAGCCGTGCGGGTCGTCGCTCGCGACGAGGTCCGTCCCGGACACGAGCCACGTGGCCCCCGCGCGGAGCGCCTGCGGGACGATCGAGCGCGTGACGCCGCCGTCCAGGCCGACGGCGTGACCCGGGGCGGCGACCTGCCCGACCGTGGCGAGCGCGTCGACCTGGAACGTCGACCCGGCGTGGCCGGGGGTGATCGACATGACGAGGACGTCGGTCCCGGGCTCGACCTCCGGCACCTCGACGCCGGGCGAGAGCGCGACGCCGGCACGCGCGCCCCGGGCGCGGACGCGGTCGAGCGCGGTGTGCCAGTCGCGCGTCCCGGCGTGGACGACGACGAGCTCGCAGAAGTCGGTCCAGCGGTCGACCTCGCGCAGCGGCTCCTCGACCATGAGGTGCGCCTCGGCGGCCAGCCCGCTGGCGGCGGTCACGGCGGCTGCCTCCGCGGCGGTGAAGCCGCCCGCTGCGGCGTAGCGGCCGTCGGTCCGGTCCCAGTGGACGGTGCGGAGCCCGGCGCGCGCGAGCCGGTCGGCCTCCGAGGCGACGCGGTCGCGCGGCGTGGACCAGAACGAGGCGGCGACGCGGGTGCGGGGGGCGCTCATCGGCCCGTGCCGCGCGCGACGGGCGGGAGGTCGAGCAGGGCCTCGGCGCACCGCTGCTCGGTGACGAGGGCGGAGACGAGTCCGGACCGGGTGACGGCGTGGACGGCGGCCGCCTTCTCGTGCTCGGCGGCGACGGCGATCACCTGGGGCACGCGGGCGAGCTGGCGTGCGGAGATCGAGAGGCACCGCTCGGCGAAGTCGGGGACGAGGTCGCCCTCGGCGGTGAGGAGTATGCCCGCGATCTCGGCGCGGACCCCGCGTGCGGTGAGGTCGTCCCGCTCGTCGCGCCCGAGGACCTCGCGGAGCTGGGAGATCGGCGGGTCCCACGAGCCGATCGCCACGACCGCGACGTCGACGCGGTCGAAGAGCGAGAGCGCACGGGCGATGTCGGGCTGGCGGCGCAGCGTGGCCGCGGTCGCGGCGTCCTCGACGACCAGGGGCGCGAAGATCGCGTGCGCGTCGCCCCCGGCGCGCAGGGAGACGCGGCGGATCACCTCGACGGGGGAGTCGGAGAGGTCGGAGCCGACCGCGCCGGTGAGCTGGACGACGGTCACGGGCGGCAGCGCGGTGAGGCGCTCCGTCATGGCGGTGAGCGTCCGCCCCCAGGCGAAGCCGAGGGTGTTCCCCGGGCGCAGGGACCGGGTGAGCAGCTCCGCGGCGGCCGCGCCGACGTCCTCGCGCAGCTCGGACACGGTGTCGCGGCCCTGGACCACGAGGCACTCGTCCAGGCCCAGGTGCGAGCGCAGGCGCGCGGAGAGGGCCGGGTCGACGACGCCGGCGTCGTCGATGGTGATGGTCACGATCCCGGCCTCGAGCGCCTGCTCGAGCATCCGGGCGACCTTGAACCGTGAGACGCCGAGCTCCTCGCCGATCTCGACCTTGGAGGCCGAGTCCACGTAGTAGCGGCGGGCCACGTGTGCGAGCTCGTGGCGCGAGAAGTCCGTCATGTCACCCATTCTTGCTCATCTGAGCGCTCGTCTGCGCATGTGTTACCGATCTGTGATCGAGGCGCGTTGCTTGCGGCCTCGTGGTGTTCATACTATCGACATACGAGCAATCGCGTGCTCATATGAGCACCCGCAAGGAGGCGAGAAGTACATGTCGCGACGACGCGTCCCCGACGAGGTCGGGATCGCGGGGATCTTGGTCCTCGTGGTGGTGGTGATGAGTCTGCTGTCCCCGAACTTCCGCACCGCCGGGAACTTCGAGGTCCTGCTGCTGAACGGTGCCGTGGTGGCGCTGCTCGCGCTGGGCCAGACCTTCGTGCTGCTCACCGGTGGCATCGACCTCTCGACGGGGTCCAACCTCGCCCTCACGGGCATGGCCGCGGCGCTCGGGATGCAGGCGGGGCTGCCCTGGTGGGCCGCCACGGTCCTCGCGCTCGTCGTCGGCGTCGCGGTCGGCCTCGTCAACGGGATCTTCGTGCACTACCTGCGCCTGCCCCCGTTCATCGCGACGTTCTCGATGTTCGGCATCGCCGGGAGCATCCCCATGATCCTCACGGGCGCGGCGTCGGTCACGGTGCGCGACCCGATGTTCGCCTTCCTCGGGCGCGGCGGGGTCTTCGGCATCCCGACGCCGATCCTCATCGTGGCGCTCGTCGCCGTCGTCTTCAGCGTCCTCCTGGCGCGCACGAGCACGGGCGTCCACATCTACGCGCTCGGCGGCAACAAGGAGACGGCGCGCCTCGCGGGCATCCACACCGGGCGCACCACCCTCTTCGTCTACGCGGTCTCCGGCCTGTGCGCCGCGCTCGCCGGCGTCGTGACGACCTCGCGCCTCATGGTCGGGTACCCGTCCGCCGGGTCGGGCAACGAGCTCTTCTACTCGATCGCCGCCGCGGTGGTCGGCGGGGTGAGCCTGTTCGGCGGGGTCGGCTCGATCGGCGGCGCGCTGCTCGGCGCGGTGCTCATCGCGACCGTCTCGAACGGCATGAACGTCGTCGGCGTCGACAGCTTCTGGCAGCCGCTCGTCATCGGCGTGATCATCCTCGCCGGCGTCAGCCTCGACACCTACCGCCGCTCGCTCTCGACCACCGGGGGGAGAGGCCGCCTCTTCCTCCAGCTCCTGCAACCACGTCGCGCCGCGCGCGCCACGTCCTGACCCCCCACCGCTCGAAGGAGAGTACTCATGCGACGCAAGATCATCGTCTCGGCCCTCGCCGTGACCGCCCTCGCCCTCGCGGGCGCCTGCTCCGCCGTCGACACCGGCACCGGCACCGGCGACGCGAGCGGGAGCGGCTCGACCGACCAGGCCGAGACCACCCTGCCCGCGTCCTGCGACGGGGAGAACCCGTACGTCGCGGTCAGCCTCCCGAACCTCACCAACCCGTACTACGTGGCCATGAAGCAGGGCTTCGAGGACGGCGGCGCCGCCAACGGGTTCGACGTCGAGGTCCAGGTCGCGAACGACGACGACGCCCAGCAGCTCGCCCAGGTCGAGGCCATGCTGCAGAAGGACCCGTGCGCGCTCGCGCTGAACCCCGTGAAGTCGGAGCCCGCCGCGGGGATCGTCAAGGCGGCGAACGACGCCGGCGTGCCCGTCTTCACCGTGAACGTCATCGTCGACGAGGACGCGCTCGCCGCGCAGGGCGCGACGATCGTCCAGTACCTCGGCGCGGACAACGAGGCGGGCGGCCGCGCGATGGGTGAGAAGGTCCTCGAGGACCTCGGCGCCGACGCCGCGCTGAGCATCGGCTTCATCACCGAGCCCGACGAGCGCCCGGTCGTCATCCGCGACGAGGGCTTCACCGACGCGGTGTCGGCCAACCCGAACGCGGAGGTCGTCGCCAAGGTCGACGGCAACGTCAAGCCCGACGACTCGCTGCGCGTCACGGGCGAGATGCTCCAGGGCAACCAGGACATCAACGTCATCTGGGCCTCGACCGGCCCCGCCGTCTACGGCGCGCTCCAGGCCCTGGGCAACCGCACCGACGTCGCGCTCTACGGGTTCTGCGCCTCCGAGGAGACGCTCACCGAGGTCTACCGCGGGTGCGTCGCGCAGGAGCCGGAGAGCTACGGCACCCAGGTGACCGAGCAGATCCGCGCGTACGTCGACGGCGAGGACGTCGAGCCGGAGATCCTCCTGCCGCTCAAGGCGTTCACCGTCGGCGAGACCCCTGCGCCGGGGGAGGTCGGCTGACATGACCGACGTCACGACGTCGGTCCCGCGGGGCGCCGCCGAGGGCGGCGCCCTGCGGGCCAGCGGGATCGTCAAGAGCTTCTCGCACGTGCGGGTGCTCAAGGGCATCGACCTGACGCTCGCGGCGGGCACGGTCACCGGGCTCGTCGGGCACAACGGCGCCGGCAAGTCGACGCTGCTCCGCGTGCTCGCCGGGGCGCACCCCGCCGACGAGGGCACGGTGACCGTGGACGGCGACGCGCTGCCCCAGGGCTCCCCGACCGCCGCGCTCGACGCCGGGATCTCGACCGTCTACCAGGAGCTGTCGCTCCTGCCGAACCTCACGGTCACGCAGAACGTGTTCCTCGGCCGTGAGCTGACGCGCGGCGGAGCGCTCGACCGCCGCACCATGCGCGAGCAGTCCCGCGCGCTCGCGGACCGGTTCGGCCTCGCGGTGGACGTCGACCGCAAGCTCGGCGCCTACCCCGTCGCGACCCGCCAGCTCCTCGAGATCGCCGTGGCCGTGGCGCGTGACGCGCGCTACCTGCTGCTCGACGAGCCGACGACGAGCCTCGAGGGCGGGCAGGTCGAGCGGTTCCTCGAGACCGTGCGCGACCTGGCCCGCACCGAGGGCCTGGGGATCCTGCTCGTCGACCACAAGCTCGACGAGCTGTACGCGGTCGCCGACCACGTCGTCGCGCTCGTCGACGGCGAGGTCCGCATCGCCGGCCCGGCAGGGACGGTCGACCGGCAGGCGGTCGTGCACGCGATCGCCGGGGACGAGGCCGTCGCCTCGACGGGCGGCGTCACCGAGGCGGCGCACCGCACCGACGTCGTCCCGCTCGACGCGGGCGCACGCCCGTCCCTCGTGGTGCGGAACCTGCGCACGCCCGCGCTCGCCGACGTCAGCCTCACGGCTCACCCCGGCCGCGTGCTGGGCGTCTACGGGCTCATCGGCGCCGGCCGCACCGAGCTGCTGCGCACGCTCGTCGGCCTCGACAAGGTCCTGGCCGGGAGCATCGAGCTCGACGGTGCGCCGTACCGGCCCGCGACCCCCGCCGAGGCCCAGCGGCGCGGGCTCGTCTACCTGACCGAGGAGCGCAAGGTCGACGGCATCGTCGGCGGGCTGGACGCGACGACGAACGTCGTCCTCCCGGTCCTCGACCGGTACCGCCGGCTCGGCCTGCTCGACAAGCGGCGGATGCGCCGCGAGGCGACGGCCCTCATGGACCGCATGCAGGTCCGCGGGGACCGCGAGGGACCCGTCGAGCGCCTGTCCGGCGGCAACCAGCAGAAGGTGCTGCTCGCCCGGGTCCTGGCTCAGGCACCCCGCGTGCTGCTGCTCGACGAGCCGACCAAGGGTGTCGACATCGGCGTCAAGACCGAGATCCACCGGCTCCTGCGCTCGCTCGCGCACGACGACGGGCTCACGGTCGTCGTCGTGTCGAGCGAGGAGGAGGAGATCCTCGAGCTCGCGGACGACGTCGTCACCCTCACGGAGGGCCGGTGCGACGGCGACGTCGTCGCAGCCGGCGACCTGTCCTCCGTGGACCTGCGGCACGCGGCCTGGAGCGCCGCGTGACCACACCGAGAACCCCTGGACGAGGAGTACCCATGACCATCCCCGACACCACGACGCGACGCCGTGCCGCCGTGCTCGAGACCGCGCGGGCCGTCGTCGCGCACGAGGCGCAGGGGGTCGCCGCGAGCGTGACCGACCTGGGCGACGTGTTCCTGGACGTGGTCCAGCGGGTGTACGAGTGCACGGGCAAGGTCTTCGTCACCGGGGCCGGCACGTCCGGCGCGGTCGCGCGCCGCATGGCGCACCTGCTCTCCGTGTCTGGCACCCCGTCGGTGTTCATCTCGGGCGCGGACGCGCTGCACGGCACGATGGGCGCGATGGCCCCGGGCGACATCCTCGTCGCGATCTCCCGCGGGGGCGGGAGCGACGAGATCAACGACCTGGTCGTGCGCGCCAAGGAGCGCGGCGTCGACACGGTCGTCGCGGTCACGGCGGACGCCTCCTCGCGCCTCGCGCGGAACGCGGACGTCGTGGTCGAGCTGACGATGATCCCCGGGATCGACCCCGGCGAGGTCATCGCGATGGGCTCTACCCTCGTGACGGCAGCGTGGGGCGACGCGCTCGCCGTGGTCCTCATGCGGATGCGCGGGTACTCGTGGGCGAACGTCCTGCACTCGCACCCCTCCGGGGCGGTCGGCAAGATCGACGAGGCGCCCCAGGAGCTGCCGCCCCTCGAGCCCTACTGGAAGTAGCCATGGACCTTGTCGCAGGGGTCGACTCGTCGACCCAGTCCTGCACCGTCGAGCTGCGCCGCCGCGACGACGGCGCGCTCGTCGGGACCGCCTCCGCGCCCCACCCCCGGACCGCACCGCCCGTCAGCCGGCAGGACCCGCGGGACTGGTGGGCCGCGTTCCGGGCGGCGTTCTCGGGTGCCCTGCGCGACGCCGACGCCGACCCGGCGCAGGTCGTCGCGTTCGCCGTCGGTGCGCAGTGCCACGGGCTCGTGCTCCTGGACCGGAGCGGGGAGCCGCTGGCCCCCGCACCGCTGTGGAACGACACGACGGCGGGCCCCGCGGCGGCGCGGATCGCCGAGGAGTACGGGCTCGAGCCGTGGATGCGCGACGTCGGCATGGCGCCGTCGTCCGCCCTGACGATCATGAAGCTCGCGCACGTGGCGGAGACCGACCCCGCGCTCCTCGGGCGCGTCGCGCACGTCCTCGTGCCGCACGACTACCTCACCTACCGGCTCACCGGGTCGACGGTCACCGACCGGTCCGACGCCGCCGGGACCGGCTACCTCGACGTGCACCGCGGCGTCTGGCGGCCCGAGCTCCTGGAGCGCTTCGTCACGTCGGACGTCGCCTGGGCGGACGTCCTCCCGACCGTCCTCGGGCCCGACACCGCGGCCGGGACCGTGCGCCCGGACGTCGCGGCCGAGCTCGGGCTCGGGCTGGGCGTCGTCGTCGGACCGGGCGGGGGAGACCAGCACCTCGCCGCCGTCGGGCTCGGCCTCGTCGAGGGCGACCTCGGGGTCTCCCTCGGCACCTCCGGCGTCGTGCTCAGCCCCCGCCGCACGTCCGTCGTCGACCCGCTCGGCACGGTCGACTCCGTGTGCGACGCGACCGGCGGGTACCTGCCCCTCGCGTGCACGCTCAACGCCGCCAAGGTCACCGACATGTTCGCGCGCCTCCTCGACGTCGACCACGCGACCCTGGAGCGGCTCGCCCTCGCCGCCCCCGTCCGGGGGGAGCGGCCGACGCTCGTCGCCTACCTCGACGGCGAGCGCACCCCGCGGCGACCGGGCGCGACCGGCGTGCTCGGCGGGATCACCGGCGAGACCACCCGGGAGGACCTCGCGCTGGCCGCGTTCGAGGGTGTCGTCGCCGGCCTCGTCGGGGCGGCCCGCGCGCTCGAGCGGGTGGGCGTCGACACGAGCGGGGAGGTCGTCGTCAACGGCGGGGGCGCCCGGTCGCTCGCGTACCGGCAGGTCCTCGCCGACGCCCTCGGCCGCCCCGTCGTGCGTCGTGCGGCCCCCGAGGCGACGGCGCGCGGGGCGTGCGTCCAGGCGGTCGCCGTCCTCGAGGGCGCCACCGTCGCGGACGTCGCCGCGTCGTGGGCGCCCGCCGTGCTCGACGCCGTCCCGCCGCGCGACGCGCCCGCGACGATCGACGCCCCCTACTACGACCTGCTCGCCACGGTCGCGGACCGGCCCCGGCCGACCGTGCCCTGACCGCACCGCACCACCGCGGCCCGACCGCACCACCAGGGAGAACGCATGCTGTACATCGACTCCGCCGACCGCGACCAGGTCGAGCGGCTCCTCGCGACCGGCCTGTTCGCCGGCGTCACCACGAACCCGACGATCCTGTACCGGTCGGGGCTCACGGTCGACGACGTCCCCGCCGTGCACCGGTGGGCGCGCGCGGCCGGGGCCGAGACGGTGTTCCTCCAGGCCGTCGGCGCGGACGAGGCGGCGCTCGAGGCGCACAGCCGCGAGCTCGTCGACCTGGGGCCGGACGTCGTCGTCAAGCTGCCCGCGACGCGCGACGGCCTCGCCGTCTCCCGCCGGCTGACGCGCGAGGGGGTTCCCGTGCTCGTCACGGCCGTCTACCACGCCTCCCAGGCGCTCCTCGCGGACGCGGCCGGCGCGGGCTGGGTCGCGCCCTACGTGGGGCGGATGGGCGACCTCGGGCTCGACGGCGTCGAGCAGACGGTCGACCTCCACGCCACGCTGCGGCGAGGCCGGGCGAGCGGTGACGGCGGGTGCCGCGTGCTCGCCGCGAGCCTGCGCGACACGACCAAGGTCGCGGCGCTCGCGGCCCGCGGGATCGAGGACTTCACGCTGTCGACCGCGCTCTGCGCCGCGCTCCTGGAGAACCCGGACACCGTCGCCGCGGCGGCGCAGTTCGAGACCGACGCCCGCGCGGCGGGCTGACGACCCGGCGGACGGACGACGACGGGGGGCGGGGACGATGTCCCCGCCCCCCGTCGTGACCTGTGGGAGCGTGCGGCGCGCGGCCGTGGCCGCGGCGTGTCAGTCGTCGAGCGAGACCGTGCCGCGCGCGACGCCGCCGAGCCAGCCGAGGCTGGGCTTGGGCGTGCGCTCGAACGTCTCCGGGTCCCACGCGACGAGCCCGAACGTCGGGGCGAACGAGCCCCACTCGTAGTTGTCGATCAGCGACCAGTGCAGGTAGCCGAGCAGCGGCAGGCCCGCCTCCATCTCGGCGTGCAGCGCGCGCAGGGCGTCGCGTGTGTAGTCGATGCGCCGCGCGTCGTCCGCCGTCGCGATGCCGTTCTCGGAGACGAGGACCGGCAGGCCGGTGATCTCGTGCCCGAGGCGCGCGGCCTCCGCGATGGCGGCCGGGTAGTACTCCCACCCGGTGAGGGTCTTCTCGGAGTCCTCGGGAGCGGGCAGCGGGCCGTCCACCGTGATGCGCGTGCGCGTGTAGGCCTGGACGGCGATGAAGTCGTCGCCCTTCGCGGCTTCCAGGAAGACGGTCTCGCGCGGGTAGGCGTACTCGCGCAGGACCTCCTCGGCGCCCGGGTCGGCGAAGAACTGCTGCGGCGCGACGGGCCACCCGACGGGCACCCCGACGGTCCGCACGAGCTCCACGGCCCGGCGGTGCGCGGCGATGAGGTGCTCGGTCGCGACCGGGTCGGGCGCGTGCATCGTGCCGGCCTGGAGCTGCTCGGTGCCCTTGGCGGCCGTGATCATCATCGCGAGGATGTTCGGCTCGTTGATGGTGAACACGTGCGACGCGCGGTCGAGCAGCGGCAGCACGTGCTCGACGTACCGAGCGAACCGCTCGACGGACCGCGGGTCGGTCCAGCCGCCGTCCTCCGCGAACCAGCGCGGCGACGTGAAGTGGTGCAGCGTGACGAGCGGCGTGACCCCGTGCTCGAGGCAGCAGTCGATCATGCGGCGGTAGTGGTCGACCTCGGCCCGCGAGAAGCGGCCCTCGGCCGGCTCGATCCGCGCCCACTCGATCGAGAACCGGTATGAGGTGAGCCCGGACTCGGCCAGCAGCCGGATGTCGTCGGCGTACCGGTGGTAGGAGTCGGCGGCGTCGCCCGACGGCTCGGCGAGGGTCGAGGCCGGGTCGACCTCGCGCGCCCACCAGTCGCTGTTGACGTTGTTGCCCTCGATCTGGTGGGCCGCCGTGGCGGCGCCCCAGACGAAGGACTCGGGGAAGGTGATCGACACAGGCACTCCTCGTCGGTCGCCGGTCACTTGATGCCGGTCATGGCGATGCCCTGCACGAAGTAGCGCTGCAGGAACAGGAACAGGATGAGGATCGGCGTCACGACGAGCACGGACCCGGCCATGAGCAGGCCGTAGTAGGTGCCGTTCGAGCCGACCGAGTACAGCGAGAGCGCGACGGGAAGGGTGTACATGTTCTCCGTCTGCGCGACGACCAGGGGCCACAGGAAGTTGTTCCACGACCCGAGGAACGTGAGGATGCTCAGCGTCGCGAGCGGCGGCCCGCACTGGGGGAGCACGATCCGGAAGAAGACCCGGAACTCGCCCGCGCCGTCGATCCGGGCGGCCTCGATGAGCGCGTCCGGGATGCCGAGCATGAACTGCCTCATGAGGAACACGCCGAGCGGGCCGGCGAGGAACGGCAGGATGAGCGCCGGGTAGGTGTTGACGAGCCCCATGTTGGACACGAGCACGAACATCGGCACGAGCGTGACGACGCCCGGGACCATGAGCGTGAGCATGACGAGCGCGAACAGCACCTTCTTGCCGGGGAACTGCATCTTCGCGAGGGCGTAGCCGACCATCGAGCAGAAGATGATGTTGCCGAGCACCACGACGACGGCGACGACGATCGAGTTGGTGAAGTACTGCCCGTAGTTGAGCTGGGACAGCCACCGCTCGTAGTTGTCGAGCGTCGGGTTCTCGGGCCACCAGGTGATGGGCCGCTGCAGGAGCTCGCCCTGCGTCTTGAAGCTGCCGAGCGCCATCCAGATGAACGGCATGAGGGTCAGGAGCAGCCCGACGACGAGCGCCGTGTACGTGGCGCCGCGCGACCAGCGGATCGGGCGTCGCGGCCGACGGCGGAGCGCGCCCTCCGGCGTCGACGTCGCGGAGGTGGTCCGCGAGGACGTGACGGTCATGTCAATCCTCCTTCGACCGCAGCAGGCGGAACTGGACGGCGGCCAGCGCGGCGATCAGCGCGAACAGGACGTACGCGGCCGCGGAGGCGAACGCGTAGTTGCCGTAGCCGAACTGGTTGTAGACGTAGTAGCTGATGGTCAGCGTGGAGTTGACCGGGCCGCCCTTGGTCATGACGAACGGCTCCTCGAACACCTGGAGGAAGCCGACGGACAGCAGCACGGCGCCGAGCAGCAGGGTGGGGCGCATGAGCGGGACCGTGATGGAGCGGAAGCGGCGCCACGAGCCGGCGCCGTCGACCTCGGCGGCCTCGTAGACGTCGCGCGGGATCGCCTGCAGGCCGGCCAGGAAGATGATCATGAGCGTGCCCATGTTGCGCCAGGCGGCCATGACGATGATCGACGGCATGGCCCACGTGCTGTCGTTGAGCCAGTCGGGGCCGTCGATGCCGACCCAGCCGAGCACGGTGTTGACGAGGCCGGAGTCCTGGAGGATGAACCGCCACACGACCGCCACCGCCACGATCGACGTCACGACGGGCGTGTAGTAGCCGACACGGAAGACGCTGCGGAACTTCTCGATGCCCGAGTTGAGAGCGACGGCGAGTGTGAGCCCGAGCACCATCGTCAGCGGGATGCCGACGAGGACGAAGTAGAAGGTGTTGAGCAGCGCCTTGCGGAACAGCTCGTCCTGGAAGACGCCGGTGAAGTTCTCGAGCCCGACGAAGTTCACCGCGAACGGCGTCTTGATGTCACGGATCGTGAGGTCCGAGAACGACATCCCGAACGACGCGAGCAGCGGCCCCAGCATGAAGACCGCGAAGATCGCGACGAACGGGAGAGCGAACAGCCAGGCGACGAGCGCTTGCCGTCGCCGGTGGACGGCGCCGGCCGTGCGCCGGCGCCGTCCCTCGGTGGTGGTGGTCATGACTGACGGGCCCTGTTACCAGCCGAGCCCGAGCGTGTCGGCCTTGGCCTGGATCGCCTTCGCGGCGTCCTCGGACGTGACCTGACCGTTCGCGACCTTCTCGGCCTCGGTCTCGATCGTCGCGGAGAGCTCGTCCCAGCTGGGCACGGTCGGCGGGGCGATCGTGTTGTCGAGCTGCTCCTGGAGCACCTGGGTGCGCGGGTTGGACGTCAGCGGCTCGTAGTCCCACGCGGTGGTGAGGGCGGGCAGGTCGCTCGTGGCGTCGAACCAGGCCTGCTGCGTCTCGGGCTGGGCGAGCCAGCGCACGAGCTTCCACGCGCCGTCGGGGTTCTCGGCCTCGGCGAAGACGCCGAGGTGGCCGCCGCCGATGTACGAGTCGTTGTTCGCGGAGCCCGCGGGCACCGGGACGGTGGCGACGTTCTGCTCGACCCAGTCCTCGCCCTGCAGGTCGGCGAGCACGTTGACCATCCACGGGCCGGAGATGAACGCCGGGTCGGAGCCGTCGACGAACGCGCTGTTCTGCGAGTCGCCGTAGCCCGACAGCGGGGACAGACCCTCGGTGAAGAACGACGCGTAGTAGTCGAGCGCGTCGATCATCGCCTGGTTGTCGAGGTCGAACGCGTCGCCCGCCTCGTTGAGGACCGAACCGCCGGCCTGCGAGTAGAACGGCAGGATGACCTGCGTGGAGTCCTCCGCGTCGCCCATCGGGAGCTGGAGGCCGTAGGTCGAGCCGTTCGCCTGCATGGCCTGCGCGAAGGCGGTGAGCTCCTCCCACGACGTGGGCGCCTCGACCCCGGCCGCCTTGGCCAGGTCGGAGCGGTAGTACAGGACACGGGTCTCGACGTACCACGGCACGCCGTACTCGACTCCGTCCGCGACGGTGGAGGCGGCCGCGCCCTCGACGAAGTCGGCGCTGTCGACGAGGCCGTCCGGGACGGGCGCGAGGCCGCCGGTGGCGACCATCGTCGGCATGAAGGACGAGCCGATCATGATGGCGTCGGGCACGGTACCCGCGGCGACGGCGGTCTGGAACTTCGTCATGACGTCGGCCCACGGGATCGTGGTGACCTCGACGTTCGCGTCGGGGTTCTCGTCGGTGAAGCCCTGGACGAAGTCGGGCAGCTTCTCGCCCTCCTCACCCATCGCCCAGATCGTGATGTCACCCTCCGCGGGGGCGTCGTCGACCGTCGTGGTGGACCCGGCTGCGGTCCCCTCACCCGTCGACTCGTCGTCCGCGCGACCGCACGCGGTCAGGGCCAGGAGTCCGACGACGCCGATGGCGACCGCCTTGCGTCCGAGCTTCATGAGCAATCCTCCTCATCGAGCAGTCGGCTCGTCTGGTGTGAGCCGCTGTGGAAACTACCTTAGCGTGCGCTCGGTTAGTATTTTCAACCGGGGCGTCCAGGCCGTACCGTTGGCGCCGAGAGACTGGCGAAGGAGACGGTGATGAACGAGAGCGACTCCGCAGGTGGCGGCGCCACGACGGGGACGGCGGGGGCCGTGGGGAACCGAGCGACGACGACCGCGACCCGCGGCACGACGGCGGCCGGGCTGCCCGACCGACGCATCGTCCGGGGCGAGCAGCGCCGTCGCGAGATCCTGCGCACGGCCGTCGAGGTGTTCGGCGAGCAGGGCTTCCGCGGCAGCTCGCTGCGCGAGATCGCGGCGCGCGTCGGCATCTCCGAGGCCGGGCTCCTGCACCACTTCGGCAGCAAGGCGGGCCTCCTGACGGCGACGCTCGAGGAGCGCGACCGGCGCGACCTCGTGCGCCGCACCGAGGACGAGGCCGCCGGCGCGGACCTCCTCACGACCATCCGCGACCAGGTCCGGCGCAACGCCGAGACCCCCGGCCTCGTGTCCCTGCACGTGGTGGTCGCCGCCGAGGCGACGGACACCGCCCACCCGGCCCACGACGTCGTGCGCGACCGCTACCGCGCCCTGCGCCACCAGGACGACACGCGCTTCCAGGACGCCGTCGCGCGCGGCGAGCTGCGCCCCGAGGTCGACCCGCAGGCGATCGGCCAGCTCTTCTCCGCCGTCATGGACGGCCTGCAGCTCCAGTGGCTGCTGGACCCCGACAACGTCGACATGGTCGCCCTCTTCGACCAGTTCCTCGCGCTGCTGCGCCCCGAGGGCACGACCCCCGCAGCACCCGAGACCCGCACCACCGAGCAGGAGACCGCGTGACCCTCACCGCCAGCCCCGCACGCACGACCCCCCTCGCGGGCGCGACGCTCGCCTCGGGCGAGCTGACCGTCGAGCTCACCGGCGGGGGTGACGTGCGCGCCGTGAGCACGGGCGGCCTGCTCGTCAACCAGTACCTGCCGGGCGAGCACGACCGCATGCCCGGCGGCGTCCTGCTGCGCGCGACCCGCGCGGACGGCGGCGTCGAGGTCGCGCGACTCACGGGGTCGTCACCTGCGGTGACGTCGGTCGAGGTCGGCACCGACCGCGTCGTGTGGTCGGGCGAGGCGCTCGGGCTCGCCACGCGCGTCGCGCTGACGCTCGACGGGCGCACGCTCGTCTGGCGGGTCGACCTCACGGCCGGGCCCGCCACGCCCGCGGACGTCCGCTACGACGTCGTGCACGCGCAGGACCTCGCGCTCGCGCCGCCCGCCGCGGCGCTGTCGAGCGAGCCGTACGTGTGCCAGTACCTGCTGCACCGTGCGATGGAGCACCCCGACGCGGGCACCGTGCTCGTCAGCCGGCAGACCATGTCCGCCCAGCCGCGCCTCCCGCTGGCCGTCGCGTTCCTCGTCGAGGGCGCGGTCGCGCACCTCACGGACTCGCTCCAGGTCTTCACCGCGCGGGCGCGGCGCGACGGCGTCCCGCACGGCCTGCTCGGGCCCGTGGACTCCGGCGTGCTCCAGTACGAGTACGCGATGCCGACCCTCGTCTCGCGTCCCCTCGACCTGTCCGGCGGGACGGCCCGCGTGCACGCGGTGACCGTCGTCGACCCCGACGCGCCGGGCCCGCTCGCCGCGCACCTCGACGAGGTGGCAGGCTGGGCCGCGGCCGCGGTCGCCGCCGCGGCGGACGAGCGCGCGACCACCCCGCTGCCGCGGTCCGGGTCCGTGCTGCGCGACGCGCCGCTCCTCGCGGGCGACGAGCTCGGCGAGGCCGACCTGCTCGCCGCCGTCGGGCTCGGCTCTGACGACGTGCTGCTGCCCGAGCGCGACGCCGACGGCACGCTGCTGTCGTTCTTCACCGCGACCGGGACGCACGTCGTCGACGCGCGCAAGGACACCGTGACCGAGCGCTCGCACGGGCACGTGCTCAAGGCGGGCGACGACGTGCTGCCCACCGACGACGTCCTCTCCACGACGGCGTTCGCGCCCGGGGTCTTCGCCTCGCACGTCGTGCTCGGCAACACCACGGCCAACCGGCTCGCGACCGTGCACCGGCACCACCTCAACCTGCTGCGCAGCAGCGGGCTGCGCGTGCTCGTCGAGGACGGCCACGGGCCCCGGCTGCTCGGGCTGCCCTCCGCGCTCGTCCTCGACGTCGGGGGCGTCCGCTGGGTCTACGAGACGCCGCTCGGCCGCGTGGACGTGCGGACCGTCGCGCACGACCGCGAGAACCGGATCGACGTGGACGTGCGCTGCGACCGACCACTGCACGTCACCGCGACCCTCGAGCTCGACGACGAGGCGGGCGGCTGGGTCGTCGAGCACGTGGCCCCGGCGGCGGACGCCGGCGAGGCCGTCGTCGTGCACCCCGTCCCGGGCGGCGACGTCGACGCGCACTACCCGGACCTGCGGTACGTCGTGGCGTCGAGCGCGCCGGTCGCGCTCGACCCGGAGGCTCCCGCGGGCACGTCCGCCGGGACCGCGCACCGCCTCACGAGCACGACCGACACCGGCGCGCTCCGGGTCGCGATCACCGCCTCGCTCCAGGGACCCGACGCCGCGCTCGCCCTCACGGAGCCTGCGCACGACCCGCTCGCCGACCTCGGCGCGACCCTCGCGGGCCACCTCGCGACCGTCCGGGGGGTCGTGCGCGGCCTGCGGTTCGCGCCCCACGCGGAGCTGGAGACGCAGGAGCTCGACCTGCTCGTGCTCTGGTACGCGCACGACGCCCTGATCCACTTCCTCGTCCCGCACGGCCTGGAGCAGTACTCGGGCGCGGCGTGGGGCACGCGCGACGTGTGCCAGGGACCGTTCGAGCTCGCGCTCGCAGGCGGGCGGCACGACGTCGCGCGGGCGATCGTGCTGCGCGTCCTCGCGCACCAGCACACGTGGGGCGAGTTCCCGCAGTGGTTCATGTTCGACGCGTACGGCGAGCGCTACAACGACTCCTCGCACGGCGACGTCGTGGTGTGGCCGCTGTTCGCGCTCGCGCAGTACCTGGAGGCGAGCGGCGACCTCGCGGTGCTCGACGAGCCGGTCCCGTTCTGGGACCACGCGCACCGTCGCCCCGCGCGGACCGGGCCCGACGCCGAGGCGACCGTCCGCGACCACGTCGCCCGCCTGCTCGACCACCTCGACCGCGATCGCCTGCCCGGCACCGCCCTGCCCGCGTACGGCGAGGGCGACTGGGACGACACGCTCCAGCCCGCCGACCCGCGCATGCGGACGGACCTCGCGTCCACGTGGACGTCCGCGCTGCTCGTGCAGGCCGCCGAGCTGCTCGCCCGCACCACGTCCGGCAGCGGCGACCACGCCGCCCTCTCGGCGCGCGCCGGGGCCCTGGCCGCCGAGGTGCGTGCCGACCTGCGCGAGCGCGCGCTCGTCGACGGCGTCCTGGCCGGGTACGTGCGGCACGGGTCCGACGGCGACGAGCTCGTGATCCACCCGTCCGACACGGTCTCCGGGATGCGGTACCGCCTCATCCCCATGACGCAGTCGATCATCGCGGGCATCCTCACGCCCGAGGAGGCGGACCACCACGAGCGCCTCGTGGTCGAGCACCTCCACTTCCCCGACGGCGTGCGCCTCATGGACCACCCCGCCGCGTTCGACGAGGGCGTCCCGCACACGTTCCTGCGGGCCGAGCAGGCGGCGAACGTCGGCCGCGAGATCGGGCTCATGTACGTGCACGCGCACATCCGCTACGTCGAGGCGCTCGCGGCCCTGGGCCGCGGCCGCGCGCTCGACGAGCTGCTGCGCATCAGCCCCGTCGACCTGGGTCGTCGCCTCGCGCACGCCGCGCCGCGGCAGCGCAACGCGTACTTCTCGTCGAGCGACGCCGACTTCCCGGACCGCCAGAGCTTCGCGCGCGACTTCGACCGGCTGCGCGACGGCACGGTGGGCGTGCGCGGCGGGTGGCGCGTGTACTCCAGCGGGCCGGGCATCTACCTGCGTCAGCTCGTCCAGGGCGTGCTCGGCCTCACGGAGCGCTCGGGGTCGACCGGCGCGCTCGTCGTCGACCCCGTGCTGCCCGCCGCGGCCGACGGCCTGGCCGTCGACCTCTCGCTCGCCGGGCGGACGCGCCGGGTCGTCTACCGGGTCGCCGAGCCGGGCGAGAGCGTCCGGGTGCGCGCAGGGTCCGACCTCGGCGCGCTCGTCGACGTCCCCACGACCCCGCGGGCGGGCGACTACCGCGAGCGCGGCGTCGTCATCGCGACGGGCGACCTGGGTGACGCGACGCTCGTCGAGATCACCGTGCCCGCGGGGTCGTAGACCCCGAGATCTCGCCGTCCCGAGCCGTTCCCCGCGCGTGGGTCGGAGGCGCTAGCCTTCGGACCACGCCGCCGTCGGGACGGCGACACCCGCGACGAAGGAACACGCCGTGAGCCAGCCTCCGTATCAGCAGCACCCGGGCGGCGACGCCCAGCAGCCCCCGCAGGCCCCCGGGCCGTACGGGCAGGGCCAGCCCGCCTACGGGCAGCCGGCCGCCCCCGGTCCCTACGGGGCGCAGGCGCCGTACGGCCAGGGCCAGCCCGCGTACGGCCAGCCCGCGCAGCCCGAGCAGCACCAGCCGGCCTACGGGCAGATGGCTCCGCAGGCTCCGCCCGTGGCGCCGTACGCGCCGCAGGGGCAGCAGCCCTACGGGGCGCCGTACCCGCCGCAGGGCCAGCAGCCGTACGGCGCCCCCTACGGCCAGCCCGGCTACGGCGCGTACGCCCCCGTCGGCCCGCAGCCGATGACGTGGCGCACGATCCTCGCATACGTGTTCAGCCCGATCGCGGTGTTCTTCCTGCCGATCGTGTTCGGCGTGCTCGCGATCGTCTTCTCGGCGATCGCGGTCCGCCGGAACGAGAAGACGGCGAAGATCGCGCTCGGGGTCGCGATCGCGTGCACCGCGGTGGGCTTCATCCTGGGCGCGATCAGCGGCTACCAGGCGGCCAGCCAGTACTTCTGACGGTCACCCGGGCAGGCCGACCAGGACGCCCGCCCTGCTCAGCCGCAGTCGACCCCGGCGTACGGCGTCTCGACGACGACCGGTCCGTCGTCGCCCGCGACCGTCAGCGTGGCCGTGCCCGCCTCGACCGACGCTGCCCGCGTGCTGAACGCCTGGTAGGCGTTGCGGCCCGGCCGGACGTCGGCGAACGAGCGCTCGCCCGTGGCCGCGCCGAGGGTGAGGTCCACGGCGTCCTCCCCGACGTTCAGCGCGCGCACGGCGACGTGCGCCGTCCCGGCCAGGCACCGCGCGTCGACCTCGACGTGGACGGGCGGGAGCTCGCGGACCCGCACGTCGCGGTAGGTGACGACGTCGGGCGCGGACCCGTGCGCCTGCAGGCCGACGTACCCGACGAGGCCGCGGCTGCTGGAGTCCGGGTCGAGCGGGCGGTCGGGGAACGGGACGCCCGGCAGGTTCTCGTACTCGTTGATGACGACCCCGTCGCGGATCACGGTGTAGTGCTGCCCGACGACGCGCACCTCCAGCTCGTTCCACGTGCCCTTCGCGGTGGGTCGGGCGCGGTCGAGCCCGATGTCGGCGAACCCGTAGACCGAGCCGGTCTTGCGCGGGTCGTTCGACCCTCCCTCGGGCGAGTCGTTCACCTGGATCTCGTGGCCGCAGTTCACGGCGATCCACGAGAGGTTGCCGGTCTCGTTGCCGTTGAACGTCGTCGGGCACCCGTCGACGGGCCCGGAGAGGTCCGGGAACCGGACCTGGACGCCGCTGTTGGCGCGCGCGTCGCCGGGAGCGTCGTCGCGGAACTGCACGACGAGCGAGAAGTCGCCGTACTGGCGCACCGGGTACCAGAGCGTCCCGAACCCGCCGCCCGCGCCCGCGCGGGAGCGGATCGTGCCGTCGTCGAGCAGGTCGAAACCGCCGTCGCCCGCGTACTCCCAGGCCTCGAACGACGCCGCGGTGCCGTCGAAGATCACGTCGTACCCGTCGTCGGGCGCCGCCGCCCGGGGTACCGCGGCGCCGGGTGCCGCGGTCTCGGGTGCCGTGGGCACGACCGCCGCGGCCGGCGCCGCGAGCGCGACCCCGACGGCGAGCGCGACCGCCCCGGCGAGGCGGGCGCGGTGCGCCCGGCGGAGGACGGGGGGACGGGTGGTGCTCGACATCGGAACTCCCTCGTTCGACGCGTGTCCCTCCACCCTCCCACGGATGCCGGGCGCTCTCCACGGCACGGGGAGCGAGCGCGCACCCGGGGGCCCCGCCCGTCCGCACCCGCGTGCGCGCGTCGGGCGCGGTGGGAGAATCGACCGGTGTCCGGAGCCGAGGAGCGAGTGCTGGAGTCCGCCCGGGTCGCGGCGATGCTGCGCGACGAGATCCTGGACGGGGTGCGCGTCCCGGGGTCCCGGCTGGTCGAGCGGGACCTGGCAGCCGACTTCGGCGTGAGTCGCATCCCCGTCCGCGACGCGCTCAAGGCGCTCGAGGGGGAAGGGCTCGTCGTGCTGCGGCCGCACACGTGGGCGGTGGTGCGGGAGTTCTCGGAGGCGGACCTCGCCGACCTCGACGAGGTCCGTGAGGTGCTGGAACCGCTGGCGTTCCGTCTCGCGGCGGAGCGGCACGGCGCCGAGGGCCTGGACCGGCTCCGGCGCGCGCTCGCGAGCGAGCAGGAGGGGGCGCGCACGGCCGACAGCGTCGGGTCGCGCCGTTCGGCGGCCGACTTCCACGAGATCGTGACCGAGCTCGCGGACAACCGGCTCCTGCGGGACATGATGCAGGGCATCCGCAGCCGCGTGCGCTGGGCGCTGTCGCAGCACGACGACCTCGCGCACGTGACCGAGGAGCACGCGGAGCTGTTCGAGGCGGTCGCGTCGCGGGACGGCGCGCGTGCCGCCACGCTGGCGGAGGCGCACGTGGACAGCAGCCGTCGTCAGCGCGCCGCGCACGTCGCGGCGCTGCGCGCCGGGGGCTGAGCGACCCGACGTCGGCGCCGGGACGCCGCGACCTCAGACGGGGCCGGACGTCCCCTCGTGCGACGTCGCCGGGCGGGCCGGGATCTCCACGGCCTTCTGCCACGAGCCGACCAGGCGGCCGTCGCTCGTCTCGAGCCGGAACGGCGCGAGCGGGAGGTTGCCCGCGCGGCGTCGCGCGCGGAGCACGTCGATGGCGTCCTCGTCGCTGTCCGCGCCGAACGGCTCGCCGCGCCGGGCGCCCGTGGCGGTGACCACGTGGTAGCTGGTCATGCTGTCGTCGTCGTGGTGGACCTCGTCGGCGAGCGCGGCGACCTCCTTGGCCACCTCGAGGTTCGGCAGCGCGACCCAGGTGCGTCCCGGCCCGTCGAGCGTCCACGTGTCGGCGTCGTCGCGCCGGATCACGTACTCGCGCGACGCGTTGCGGGCACGCCAGGTCCCGTTGTCTACGGCAGTCCAGGTGAGCATGTTCATGAGCGCTGGTTGCGGGTCGGACGGCGGTCCGGTCTCTCGTCGGTCGAGCGGTAGTTCCCCCTGCCCGTCGTCCGGTGACCCACCCGCAGCGTACGCTGCCCGCCCCGCGGGCGTGTCCACCCTGGGGAGGAGATCACCCGTCAGACAGGTCACACGCCGTCCGCCGTACGGACGACCCGCCGCGGCAGGGGTGGTGTCAGGAGCCGAGCGGGGCGACGGGCGCCCGCCAGTCCGTGCCGACCGGGATGTTCTTCACGGGTACCGCCAACGCGTCGCCGCCGTCGAGCCACGGCATCCCCGGCGCGAGGGTGCCGAAGCCCGGGCGGCCCTGCGACGGCCCGAAGGTGGGGAGGTGCGCGCCGTAGATCGCCAAGGTCTCCTGGATCGGCCGGTAGCACCCGGTCCGGGTGCTCGGGTCGTACGCCTGGATCGTGCCGAGCGCGCGCAGGCCGGTGGCGTCCGAGCGCCAGACCGGGGCGCCCGCGTCGCCGAGGTCCGTGCGCATGTCCGTGCAGAGCAGCGTCATCCCGCGGAACATGACGGCCCCGGTGATCCGGCCCTCGGTCCAGCCGCTCCCGATTCCCATCTTGCCCACGAGCATCCCCCGCGGCTGCGCCGCGGACGCGGTCCATCCCACGACGCGGCCGTCGCCCGGCGTCCTCCCCGTGAGTGGGTCGCGGACGACCTGGTACGCGTCGTCCCCCGGGACCTCGCGCACGAGGGCGTTCCCGTCAGGGTAGTTCTGGGAGAACGTCCAGCCGTAGAGGCGGTCGCTGCCTCGCACCGACGAGAAGATCACCGAGCACGCTCGCGGACCGAGGAGGAAGGTCCCGCTGTCCCCGGCGACCGCGTAGCCGCCCGTGCAGGCGCCCTCGTAGCCCCCGGACGCCGTCCCGCCGTTGTGGAAGATCATGGGGTCGCCGGGCCGGAAGACGTAGCCCCCTGCCGCCGGGGCCGTGACGCCGGGAGCGGCGACGGCCGTGACCGTGCCTCCCGTCGCCGCGCCGGCGTCCTGCCCGAGCGCGGTCGCGGTGCCCAGGCCGAGCGCCAGGGCACAGATCGTGCCGAGCGCCACGTGCAGTCGTCTCCCCATGGACCGATCCTGGCGTCCCGACGGTCCGCGCGCCAGGGGTGGCGCCACGTGCGTCGTGGGCCGTGAGGGTCCCGCACGACCGCGCGCGCGACTCCGCTACCCTGCACGAGCCGCCCGCGACGAGAGGACCCGTCCGATGTCCCACCCCACCGACCCGAACGAGCCGGTCGACGACCACACCGTCATGCGGCCGCCGCGACGGTACGGGGACGACGGCGGGACGAGCCCGGGCGGACAGGGCGCCTCCGCCTCCGGCTACGGGTACCCCCACGCGCAGGCGCCGTACGACACCGACCCCTACGGCACGGGAGGTCGCCGGGGCCCCGGGCAGCAGGGCGACCCGCACGCGACGCTCCCGCCCGCGGACACCGGGGCGACCTGGCCGCCCGCGGGGACGGCGCCGGGGTACGCGCCGCCGCCACCGCCTCCCGGCCCGTACGCGGGCCCGTCGGCGCCCGGCGCGCCGTACGGCAGCCCGCCCGCTCCGTACGCGTCGGGGCCGGCCTACGGCGCGCCGGACGACGCGACGGTCGTGCCGGGGCCGCCGGCCCCGTCGTCGGACCCCTACGGCTTCTCCCCGTACACGACGCCGCCCGGTCGCGGCTCGCGGAAGTGGCTCGTCCCCGTCCTGGCGGGCGTGGGGGCGTTCGTGCTCGTCGCGGGCGGCCTCGGCGTGTGGCTCGCGGTGCGCGACGACGCGTCGCCCGCCCCGGAGCCGACGACCGCCGAGCAGGCGCCCGCGACGGACACCCCGGCGGAGCCGGAGGAGACCGACGAGCCGGAGGCGACCGAGGAGCCGGTGGACACCGACGTCACCGACGACGACCCGTGGCTCGAGCAGCAGTACCGCGCGGGCGCGGAGATGGACCCGGAGTCGGGCCCGGCGCTGGCGCCGATGTCGTGGGACTACTTCTCCGACAACGACTACCTCGTCAACGAGGACCGCATCGCGCTCGTGGCGCGGCGCGACTTCGCGTGCGACGACCTGCCCGCGATCCCCGCCATCGAGGCGATCGCGGGCTCGTGCCAGGCCGGGTTCGAGGCCCGCGTCGTGTCCGACGACGGCCCGACCCTCGCGCTCGACCTGGTCCTGGTGGACGTCGGGTCGGAGGAGGAGGCCGAGCGCGTGGCCGCCGCCTTCAACGCCGCACCCGAGGGCGACCCCCTCGCCGACACCTCGGGCCCTGCGCACCCCACCCTCGCCGCCGCGGTGCCGCAGCCGGGGTTCCAGGGCTCGTACGCGCTGCTCGACGACGGGGACTCGCCGGGGGTCATGCTCAACACCGGGACCGTCGTCATGCTGTACCGGCTCGGCATCGACGACGGGCTGGAGCGCGACCAGATCCTGCCCGTCGCGCAGGCCGTCGGGTTCGTCATCACGGACCACGAGCTCGCCAAGTCGTTCGGCGAGAAGAAGTGGCTGGACACCAAGGCCGGCTGAGCGGTCGGCGGCCGGGCTGGTTACCCTGGGGGCGGTGATGGATCCCGCCGGGGCATAGCCGCCCGAACCGCCGCCAGGGCTGATGGTTCCTGTCTCGTCGCACGTCGGCGGGCAGGGTGCTGCCCGCGGGAAGAGGTCCGCATGAGAGCCAGACCCGTGCCCCAGCCCGCGCTCGACCGCATGGTCCCGTTCGCCGGGCACCCCGTGGTCGTGGGCGTCGTGCCGGGCGGCGACCCGCTGGTCGTGCGGACGGCCGCGGCCTGGGCGGGAGCCGCCGGGTCGCGCGTCGTCGCCGCGTACGCCGACACCTCCCGCCACGTGGTCGAGGAGCACCCCGACGGCTCGGTGACGCACGCGCCGCTCGACCCGGACTCCGCCGACGACATCTGGCAGGACGTCGAGGCGCGCCTGCGGGACGAGGTCGACGCGGGGCTGCGGGGCACAGGCGTGGCGTGGGGCCTGCGCTACCTCGCGGGCCGCCCCGACCGCGCGCTGACGCACCTCGCGCGGGCGGTCGACGCCGCGGTGATCGTCGTGGGGACGCGCGCGCCCGGGTCGACGGCGCACCTGCGCGAGCTCGTCGAGGGGTCCGTCGCCGCGCACCTGGCCCACCACCAGCACCGCCCCGTGCTCACGGTCCCCCTCGCGGTCGTGGACTGGAAGGAGCTCCGCACGCCGTGGGAGAGGTGAGACGACGGACCCCGCTCCTCGCGCTCGCGGGCCTCGTCGCGGTCGGGGGAGCGGTCGGCACGACGGCGCGCGCGCTCCTCGAGCAGGCGTTCGCCCCCGTGCCCGGGTCGTGGCCGTGGACGACGTTCTGGATCAACCTCGCGGGGTCGTTCGTGCTCGGCGTGCTGCTCGAGACGCTGCTCCGCTCGGGTCCGGACGCCGGGTGGCGGCGGGGCGTGCGCCTCGGCTGCGGGACGGGCGTGCTCGGCGGCTTCACGACGTACTCGACGTTCGTCGTCGAGGTCGAGCGGCTCGCGAGCGGGGGGCACGCCGCCCTCGGCGCCGCGTACGCGCTGGGGAGCGTCGCGCTCGGCGTCGCGGCCGCGGTGGGCGGGATCGCGCTCGCCGCTGTGGCTCGACGGCGGCTGGTCGCCCGGGGCGGTGCGGCGCGGTGACGGGCGTGCCCGAGCTGGCGCTCGTCGCCCTCGCCGGTGGGCTCGGCGCGGCGTCGCGGTTCCTGCTGGACACGCTCGTGGCCCGGCACAACCGGTGGTCGACGCCGCTCGGCACGGTCGTCGTGAACGTCACCGCGTGCTTCCTCCTGGGCCTGCTCACGGGCTGGGGAGTGACGCACCCGGGGCACGGGGACGTCGCGGCGGTGCTCGGGGTCGGGTTCCTGGGCGGCTACTCGACGTTCTCGACGGCCTCCGTGGAGGGTGCGCGCCTCCTGCTCGCGGGCCGCGGCGCCGTCGCGCTGCTGCACGCGCTCGGGATGCTCGTCGTGTGCCTCGCGGCCGCGGTGGCGGGGATCGCGCTCGGGGGCGCGTGACCGGGCGCGCCTTCGATTTGGTGCAACCTGAGGGTTGCGCCCGGGTGGAGGTCCGTGCAACTCTGGGGTTGCACGCAGTTGCCCTTCCCAGCGGAGAAGAAGCACCATGACCACCACCAACGAGCCGGCCGTCGTGGACCGCGAGTCGTACACCGTGTCCCGGACCGTGACCATCGACGCCCCGGCGGCCCGCGTCTGGGCGGCGCTCACCCAGGAGGACCTCATCAGCGGCTGGTTCGGCCAGCGGACCGAGCTGCCGGACCTGCGCGTCGGCGGCGAGGGCGTGTTCAGCTGGCCGGACGCGCCCGACGTCCAGGTGCGCATCGAGGAGTACGACCCCACGACGGCGTTCGCCTTCCGGTGGGGGACCCCGGTGGGGCAGGTCATGGACGAGACCAGCTCGACCGTCGCGCGCTTCACGCTCGAGCCTCAGGGGCCGACGACCGTCCTGCGCGTCGTCGAGACCGGGTTCGACCTCGTCGCCGACCCCGACGGGCTGCTCGAGAGCCACCAGCAGGGGTGGACGAGCGAGCTCGACGAGCTCGTCGAGCTCCTCGAGGGGGCGCTCGCGGCCGAGGGCGGTCGCGCGTGACCGCACCCGCGACGGAGCTCGCCCCCGTGTTCTCGGCGCTCGCGGACGACACGCGATGGCGGATCCTCCAGGAGCTCGGCAGCGCGGACCTCTCGGCGTCCGCGCTCGCCGAGCGTCTGCCGGTGAGCCGCCAGGCCATCGCGAAGCACCTGGGGGTGCTCGCGGAGGTGGAGCTCGTGGAGTCCGTCCGCGTGGGCCGCGAGGTCCGCTACCGCGCGGTCGGCGCCCGGCTGGAGGAGACCGCGCGCGCCCTCGAGGCCATCGGCGCGGCCTGGGACCGCCGCCTCGCGGCGATCAAGCGCATCGCGGAGTCGTAGCGGTCGTCGGTCAGGAGCCGGGGGCGGGGACCGGGTGCGCCTCGAGCGCCGTCGCGACGGCGTGCAGGTTGTGCGCCATGAGGCGGCCCGTCTCCCGCGCCCACTCGTGGCCGTGGCCGGTCTGCACGTAGTCCGGGCCGGGCCCGGGGCCCTGGTTCCAGTAGGTCCAGGCCTGGCCGGGGATCGTGTAGCCGATGTCGGCGAGCGCACCGCTGACCTCCGAGATGACGTGGTGCGCGCCGTCCTCGTTGCCCGTCACCACGACGCCCGCCACCCGGTTGTAGGCGACCGGCGCGCCGTCGGGCCCGTCCTCGGAGAGCATCGCGTCCATGCGCTCGAGCATGCGCTGGGCGACCGACGACGGGCGGCCCAGCCACGTCGGCGTGAGGACGACGAGGATCTGTGACCCCAGCAGCCGCTCGTGCACGCCCGGCCACTCGTCGCCCTCGCCGGCGTCGGTGACGACGCCCGGCAGGACGTCGAGGTCGACGAGCCGGACGTGCTCGACCTCGACGCCGCGGTCCTGGAGCGCCTCGGCGACCACGCGACCGAGCGCCTCGGTGTTGGACGGCTCCGGTGACTTCTTGAGCGTGCAGCTCACGAACAGCGCCTTCATGGGTCCTCCCGTGTCGCCGGGCGGGGCGCGGTGTCGTCGTGCCTCCGCCCGGACGTCCGACGGCGGGTGGCTTCACCGTCCCGTCCAGCGTCACGGGGCGACGGCCCGCTCGCAACGCGCCGAGCGCTGCACCCTCGGCCGAGCGCTGCACGCGGAAGTGCCTCCCTCGACCGGATGTGCCTCTCCGGCCGACCGTCGCGCCCGACGTCAGGGGAGCGCCGGGTCCTCCTGCCGGTACCCCGCGGCGAGGCGGACCTCCCCCTGCCCGACGGCGGCGACGTCGTCCCACGGCACGAGGAACGTCCCGCGGTGGCGGCGACGGACGAGCTGCGGGACCGGCCACGGGGCCGTCACGCCCGTGCGTTCGTACCCGAGCATCGACGACCCGGTCCGCGGGCTCACGAGGATCCCGACGACCCGCGCCCGCCCGACCCGGCTGCGTCGCCGGACGCTCGCGCTCAGCGCCCGGTCCTCGGGGTGCGCGTCGTCGGGGTCGTCCGCTCCGTCGGACGGGCCGTCGTCGGGCAGCGTGTCGAGCGCGAGCCGGACGTCCACGAGGAACCCGAGGCCCGCGCCGTCCGGCCCCAGGACGCGCGCGTCGAGCAGGTCGCCGAGGATCACCGCTCCTCCTCCGGGTCGTGCCGGCCGCCGGGGACGCGGCCGACGACGTGCTCGCGCAGCCAGTCCTCGGTCCAGTGCAGGTCGAGCGAGTCCGCGCGGACGGTGAGCTCGAGCGCCGTGCCCACGTGCCCGACGTCGGACCACGGCACGCGCTCCCAGCGCGACGCGGGCGGTCGGCCGCCGAGGAGACGCGTCACGAGCACCGGGCCGGTGAGGAGCGCGCCGACCTCCGCCGGCTCGCCGGGCACCGCGTCGCGCCGGGCGTCGTCCGACCGGTCGCCCGGCCCGGTGCCGTCCGCGGCGACCAGCTCGAGGTCGTCGACGGTCGTGACCGGCTCGCCGTCGACGTCGAGCACCTGGCGGCTGAGCAGGTGCAGGCGCGCGTCCACGACGCGCACCCCCGTCGGCGTGGAGGCGTCCCGGCTCATGACCCCGCTCCCGTCGCGATCATCAGGGGTATCGCCGCGACGGCCGCGACGACCACGATCACCAGGTACACCATGCCCAGCGCGTTGGTCGCGCGCCCGTTGACGTGCTCGCCCATGTACTCCGGGTCGTTCGCGACCAGGAGGATCGGCACGTACGTGAGGGGCAGCGCGACGGCCGAGAACACGACCGACATCTCGGTGACCGCCACCGGGTCGACGCTCGTCATGAGGATCGCCACGGCGAGCAGCAGCGCGACGACCATCGACACGTGGAAGCGTGCGGCGCGTGCCGGGCGGCGAAACTTCCCCCACGACCAGCCGAGGTACTGCGCGAGCGTGTAGCCGCTCGACAGCGCGGTCTCCAGCGCCGCGCCGAACGTCGCCGCGACGATCCCGACGATCACGACCGCGAGCAGGAGCGTCCCGCCGGCCTCCGCCACGGGGAGCACGATCTGCGACAGCGACGACACCCCGATGCCCGCCGGGAGGAGCACCACGGCCGCGCACGCGGCGATCGCGACGGACAGCAGCCCGCCGAGCGGGAACCCGACGAGCACGTTGACCCGGTTCTGCGCGAGGTCCTTCGCGGTCCACCCCTCCTCGACGGCGCCGGAGGAGAAGAAGAACACCTCGTACGGCGTCATCGCGGCCCCGAACAGCGCGACGGCGTAGTACCAGTACGTCGCGACGTGCTCCGTCGCCGGGGGCGAGGGCGGCACGGCCTGGCGCAGCAGCTCGCCCCAGTCCGGGCCGAGCAGGAAGAGCGCGACCCCGAACCCCACGAGCAGCAGCCCGAGCAGCCCCGCGACGTTCTCCATGACCTGGAACTTCACGCGCCACAGCACGAGCCAGACGGCGAGCGCCGCCACCGGGATCCACAGCCGCGGCTCGACGCTGCTCGCGAGGTGCAGCGCGAGCGCGATGCCGCCCACCTCGGCGGTGAGCGTGAGCAGGTTGATCGCGAACGACGACGCGAGGTTCGCGCCCGCCGCGCGGGGGCCGAGGCGCTCGCGGATGATCTCGAACGTCGCGCGCCCGCTCACGGCCGCCACGCGGCCGGACATCGACGCGAACAGGCAGATGCCGACGACGCCGACGACCACGACCCACACGAGCGACAGCCCGAACCGCGACCCGACCACGGCGTTCGTCACCAGATCGCCGATGTCGACGAACCCGCCGATCGCCGTGAGGATGCCGAGCGCGACCCCCAGGAGCCGCTTCACGCGCCACCCGCCCCGTCCGAACTCGAGGCCGACCTCGCCCGCGCCGCCGACGACGTGGACACGGCGCTGGCCCTGCGCGTGAGATCACGGGTCGCGGTGCCGCCGTCCTAGGAGAGCCGGTGCGGATGGTTTTGCGATCTGTACCGGATCTGTGGACAGAGACAAGCGATTCCGTTACCTTATGGCCACCTCGGACGATCTCTCGGGGCAACTACCGAGAGGATGACAACGTGGATTCCATGGGTAGGAAGGTGGCCGGGACGCTGACCGCGTTCGCGCTTGGTGTCGCGGCAACGGTGGGAGTGGCGGGTTCAGCATCCGCGATCGACAGCCGGTGCGGCGTGTACCCGTCGTCGCCGACGAGCGGGGCTGGCAAGATCTATTTCAGCTCTACGACGACGTGCGGCACCAACGCCTTCGTGGCTGAGTCGTGGGCGCGGCTCGAGGGTACCAAGACCGTCACCGCACCGATCAAGTACTCGAGCGGTACGACGACCCTCACGGCGTCCTCGTCCACCAGCTGCACCGGCGGTTCGTACCGCACCGCGGGTGGAGGAGTCGACATCTGGACGAGTGCCGCCGAGAAGCGCACCGCCTACAAGCCGCTCTCTTGCTGATCGGCGAACTGCTCGCGTGATCAATCGTGGAGTGAAGGGTCTTGCCCTGGTCGTGCTTGCCGTCTCGTTCACCGCGTGCAGCGGGGGCGGGGCGGCCAGCACGACCGCTGGGGTCGAGCCGTACGAGGGTGGCGAGATCTCCGAGGCGCAGTACAAGGGGATCGTGCAGTACGCGCGGGACTGCATGGAGGAGAAGGGCTACCCGGTCGGTGACGTCTACCAGCGTGAGGACGAGTTGACGTACACCTTCGATCTGGACGGTACGGCTGCCGAGATGGGCGAGGTGGAGCAGCGGCAGGACGATCTGCTGGCGTGTGAGTCCGAGATGAACTACGCGGACGCCGAGATCGCCTACCAGGACCAGAACGTGCTCTCGGGCGCCGAGCGCGAGGAGAAGTTCGCGGAGTTCGCCGAGTGCATGGCGAGCACCGGCGTCGAGGTGACGGCAGCCGACGACGGCGCGGCCGTGATCGAGAAGATCCGCGCGTTCGTCGATGCGGGAGGCGCCGAGCACCCGGTGATGTCCTGTTACGACCGGTTCTCCGTGCGCTTGTACGGGTTCGAATGAGCAGGACGACGAGCGCTGGGCGCCCCCGCGGCACGTGGTACACCGTCGCGGTGGTCGTGCTCGTGCTGGGTGCCGTGGCGGTGTCGTGGGTGGTGACGCGAGGGTCGGCGGGCGCGTTGGCAGAACTGGATCCGGACCCGGTCGCGGTGTCCGTGCCTGTCGGTGAGACGGTGGTGGACTTCTCGGAGCCGGCGTCGTTGTCGGGTGTGCCGGAGCAGGCGCCGCCGGTGGTGTCCTCGGGCCGGTCGGGCACGGTGACCGCGGTCACTATCGGTCCGGGGGACGCGGTGGCGTCCGGGGCACCGGTGTTCGCGGTCGACGGTGTGCAGGTCGTGGCGTACGCGGACGACGCGGTGCTCTTCCGCTCCCTCTCTGCAGGGGCGAAGGGCCCGGACGTGGCTGCGGCACAGAGGGTGCTGTCGGTGCTGGTCCCGGAGCAGGCGGTCGAGGCGACCGGGACGATGGACGCCGCGACGGTGCGGCTCGTGCGCGCGTACGAGAGTGCGCTCGGGGCATCGTCACCGACGGGGACGGTGGACCCGACCTGGTTCGTCCACCTGCCCTACGACGGCTACGTCGCGCAGACGGTCGAGGTCGTCGCGGGCGCCCCGGCCCCGGCTGCGGGCGAGGAGGTCCTCACCGCGGCGGCGACGATCACCGAGGCGAGCGTGTCCGGGACGACACGCGGCCCCGCAGGGCCGTACGAGTTCCTCGTCTCGGGAGTCGCCGTGCCTCTGGAGCGCGCCGAGGACGGGACATGGACGGTGCCCGACCTCGCCGCCGCGGCGAGCGTGCTCCTCTCCGGCGAGGTACCTGCGCAGGGACCGGTTCGGGTCGAGGGGCGGACCCGGTTCGTCGACGGTGCCCCGGGGCAGTCCGTCCCGGGCGCGTCGGTCGTGACCGACGAGTCGGGGGCGACGTGCGTCGTGCTCGCCGACACGCGGGAGCCCGTGGCCGTCACGGTGCTGGGCGCATCGCTCAACGGCGCCGCCCAGCTCGCGCCCGACCTGCCCTCGGCTGTGGAGGTGCTGGTCAACCCGCTGCAGGTCGTTGGTGACGTGACGTGTCCCTGACCCTGCGCGGGATCACCGTCACCTATCCCGGTTCGGCGCTGCCGACCGTGCTCGACCTCGACCTCGACGTCCCGGTCGGCACGTCGCTCGCGCTCATGGGTCCGTCAGGCGCGGGCAAGTCCACCGTGCTCGCCGTCGCCGGGCTCCTGCTCGCCCCTGACCGGGGGGAGATCCTGGTCGCAGGCACGCCACGGACCGTGCGCGACGCACCGACCGTGCTCGGTGACGAGCTCGGCTGGGTCCTGCAGACCGTCAACCTCCTGCCGCGCCGCACCGCACTGGACAACGTGACCTTGCCCGCCCTGGCGCGCGGGCGTCGGCGCGTCGCGAGCGAGGACCGTGCCCGCGATCTGCTCGACGCCGTCGGCATCACGGCTCACGACCAGGTCGCGCGCACCCTGTCCGGAGGGCAGGCGCAGCGTGTAGGCGTCGCCCGCGCGCTCATGACGGCCCCGGCCGTCATCGTCGCGGACGAACCCACTGCCAACCTCGACCTTGCCACCGCGAGGTCTGTGGCGCGGACCCTGTTCGAGGCGACGGCAGGGACCACCGTCCTGCTCGCCACGCACGATCCCGCGATCGCCGAGATGGCCGACCGGGTCGTCCACCTCGAACCCGTCACCGCTGCCTCACGGACGCAGGAGAGCGCCGATGTGGCGTCCTGACGAGCTTGCCGCCGAGGCGCGCCGCAACCTCGGCCCGCGTCACGCCATGACCGCGGCCTTGGCGTTCCTGGTGCTCGCCGCGGTACTCGCGTTCGTCGTCGTCCAAGCCCAGCAGGCGCTTGCCCAGGAGGCGCAGCGCCGCGTGGGCGGGTCGCTCGTCTGGACGATCACCGCCGACGACGGCATCACCTTTCCCGGTACCGCCTGCACCCGCCTCGCCCTCGTCCCCGGCATCGCCGCTGCGGGCGGCGTCACCGCGAGTGCGCCGGGACCCTTCTACCCCTACCGCGGCTCCCGATCCGTTCAGGCCGTGGGCCTGACCGGCAGCGCCGTCCAGGTCTTCTACCCCGACGCCCCACCCAGCACCGCGACGCTCGGCGCAGACCTGCAGTCCCTCGGTACCGTCGGCCCCGGCGGGTGGCTCCACGATGCTGACGGCGACCGCGTCGCCCGACTCGACATCACTGTCCCCGCCACCGTGCCTCTCGGCCTGCTCACCTCCGGGGTCACCGTCCCCGCTCCCGCCGACGCCCCGCTCAGCCAGTGCTGGATCCGCACCGAACCCGGCGCGGTCGAGACCGGGCACGACCTGCTGGCCTACACCTTCACGGGCCTGCCCGCGACCATCGCCCCCTTCTCCCCGCCCGCGGCCGACGTCCTCGGCCCCGCCGACCAATGGAGCGCCGCGATCGCACTACAACCCTGGGCCGTCGGCGCCATCCTGCTCGGACTCGTCGCCACCCTCGCCACCTGGTCACGGCGCACCGAGCTCGCCGTCTACCGGGCCTTCGGCACGAGGACCGCCACCCTCACCACGCTCGTCGCCGTCGAGCTCGCCCTCGTCCTCGCCCCAGCGCTCCCCGCCGCCGTGCTCGTCACGACCACCGTCCTCGCTGCCACGAATGGTGGCATCGCCACCCCGGTCTTGACGGTCGCCCTCACCCAGGCAGGCGCCGCCGCACTCGCCGGCTATGCGCTAGCCGTCGCGTTCACCCCCCTCGTCCTGCGCGGCCGCGTCACTGATCAGCTCAAGGACCGCTGACCAGCGGACCCCGCTCCGCGCCGGCACCATGACGCACACGAAACGTGGTCCTCGCCATCGCCTACGTCCCGTGCGCCAGTACCGAGTACCACTCGATCGGCGACCTGCACGACCTTGCCCTGGACGGCACCTCGCCCGAGGTCGTCGGCGAGGTGCGTCGTCAGGGGCGCAGCAGGGACTTGATCGCGCGCCGCTCGTCCATCGCGGCGTAGCCCTCGGCGGCGTCGTCGAGGGAGAGCTCGAGGTCGAACACGCGCGCGGGGTCGATGCGACGCTCGAGCACGAGGTCGATCAGCTCGGGCAGGTACTGGCGGACCGGCGCCGGGCCACCCGACCAGTGCACGTGCCGGTAGAACATGTCGACGACGGGAAGCTCGACGCCGTGCGGCAGCCCGACGACGCCGACGTGTCCGCCCGGGCGCACGGCCCCGAGCGCCTGGGCCATCGACCCCGGTGTGCCGACGGCCTCGACCACGCCGTGCGCGCCCAGCCCGTCGGTGAGGTCGCGGACCCGCGCGACGCCGTCGTCGCCCCGCTCGGCGACGACCTCCGTCGCGCCGAACGCCCGCGCGAGCTCCTGGCGGGGCGCGTGCCGGCTCATGGCGATGACCTGCTCCGCCCCGAGCTGCGCGGCGGCGAGGACCGCGAGCAGGCCGACGGCGCCGTCGCCCACCACCACGATCGTCCGGCCCGGTCCCGCCTGCGCCTCGCGGGCGCCGAACCAGCCGGTGCCCAGGACGTCGGACGCGGTGAGCAGCCCGGGCAGGAGGTCGTCGTCGGGCCGCTCGGGCGTCGCGACGAGCGTCCCGTCGGCGAGCGGGACGCGCAGCAGCTCGGCCTGGGCGCCGCGCACGGGCTCGCGGTGGACGCACGACGTCTGGTAGCCGGCGCGGCAGATCGGGCACGTGTTGTCGGACGCGAAGAAGGACCCGACGACGAGCTGTCCCGGGTGCACGGTCCGGACGTCGGCGCCCACCTCCTCGACGGTGCCGACGTACTCGTGGCCCATCGCCACGGGGTGCTCGATCGGGTTCGCCCCGCGGTACGTCCACAGGTCCGAGCCGCACACGCACGCGGCCTCGACGCGCACGACCGCGTCGGTCGGTGCGAGCAGTCGCGGGTCGTCGCGCTGCTCGACGCGGACGTCGTACGGGGCGTGGATGACGGTCGCGCGCACGGTGGCTCCCCTCGGGGCGGACAGGACGACGCCGTCGAGCCTATGGCGGTCCGACCGGGCCTGCTCGGGTCGTGCGTCAGGGCTCCTCGGCCCGCAGCGTCCGGACGGTGTTGCTCGCGTCGTACGTGAAGCTCAGGCGTCGTCCGACGACCTCCTCGGCGACCTCCTCGAGCGTGGTCGACCGGGCGAAGGCGTGCGCCCGGAGCACGGCGAGCGCGTCGCGGGGCGCGACCCGGAGCTGGACCGTGACCATCCCCGTCGCCTGGTGCACCTCGGCGCGCGTCGACCAGTCGAGCGACTGCAGGTCGGCCAGGAGCGACAGCCCGACGACGTCCGCGAGGAACTGCACGTCGACCGGCTCGCGCGCGAGCGTGGACGAGGCGGTGAGCAGGCTGAGCACCCCCACGACCTGGCCACCGGCGTGCATCGGGACGGCGTGGTACGTGCCGTCGATCGGTCCGACGACGCGGGAGAACACTGGGAAGGCGCCGCCGTCACGGCTCCCGTCGGCCTCACGCACCACGACGCGGTCCTCGGCGAGCGCGAGCCGGGCCGGCCCCTCGCCCAGGGTGTCCTCGAGGTCCTCGACGCGCGCCGCGACCCCGTCGACCGTTGCGACCGTGAGGCGGTCGTCCGCCGTCGCGGCGACCGTCAGCGCGGCGCTCTCGGCGCCGAGCACCGTGGCGCACGCCTGACACATGCGCTCGGGCATCGGCAGGTCGCCGTCGGACTCGGCGAGCGCTCGGGCGAGGAGGCCCAGCAGCTCCGACGCGCCCACGTCCGCCTCCGTCCGGTCCTCGTGCTCCTCGTCCAGTTTTCCACCACCCCGGGCGCTCGCTCGGCGACGAGACCTGCACCGTCGGAGCGCCGTGCAGGCGGCGGGTTGCAGAACCGCCGCGCCGGACTAGAGTCCGGGTCTGAGTCTGGACCTGGCTCACGACCCGCTGAACCACGACGGAGACGACCCATGTCCCTGGAGGATCACGCAACGCTGCACCCGCTGTCCCTCGGCGACGACACGACCCTGGGGCAGTACCGGGTCGACCTCGCGACCGACACCTGGTGGTGGTCGGCCGAGACGTACCGCCTGCACGGCTTCGAGCCGGGCGACGTCGTGCCGACGACGTCGCTCGTGCTCGCCCACAAGCACCCCGACGACCGCGACCGCGTCCGCGACGTGCTGGAGCGCGCACGGCGGGACGGCGCGCCCTTCTCGAGCCTGCACCGCATCATGGACGCGCGCGGCAGGGAGCGTGTGCTCGTCGTCGTCGGCCAGGGCCGGCGCGACCGCGACACGGGGCAGGTCGTCGAGCTGCTCGGGTACTTCGTCGACGTGACGCGACCGGTCCGTGCGCAGGCCGGACGGCAGGCGCAGCGCGACATCGCCGCTGCGGCCGACAGCCGGGGCCCGATCGAGCAGGCGAAGGGGGTCGTGGCCGCGGCGTTCGGCGTCCGGCCGGAGCAGGCGTTCGCGCTCCTCAGGCGCGCGTCGAACGAGCGCAACGTCCGACTGCGCGAGCTCGCGCGGCAGGTCGTCGAGGAGGGCACCCGGGCCGACGACGACCGCGTCGATCGGGTCGCCGTGCTGCTGTCGTAGGCGCGGCCGTCGAGTCGCGGACGCGACGTCCGACGGCCGCCAGACGTCGCGTGCGCCCGCGGCGAGGCTGGGTCCATGACCACCACCTCGGCCCGACCCGCCCCGTCGCACGTCGTGATCGACCCCGGGATCCTGTACTTCGGCACGCCCGTCGCGCTGCGCAGCACGGTCGGTACGGACGGTCGCGCGAACCTCGCCCCGATGTCGTCGGTGTTCTGGCTCGGCCGGACGGCGGTGCTCGGCCTCGGCGCGCGCTCCCAGACGGCGCTCGACCTCCTCGCGACGCGCGAGGTCGTGGTGAAGCTGCCCTCGACGGCCGAGGTCGACGCCGTCGACCGCCTCGCCGTGACGACCGGGCGGGACCCGGTCCCGGAGCGCAAGGCGTCCGTCGGCTACACCTACGAGCCGGACAAGTTCGCGCGCGCGCGGGGCTGACGCCCGTCGCGTCGGACACCGTCGAGCCGCCACGCGCCGGTACGCGAGATCGGCCCGAGCGTCCGAGATCGACCCTCAGGAGGTCGACGTCGTGACGGACGGGTCGATCTCGCGGAGGGGACGCCGGCCGAGCGCCCGCACCACCGCTGCGACGTCGGCCGGGGACTCCTCGGCCATGAAGTGCCCGGCCGTCGTCGTGAGGTGCTCCAGGTCTGGTGCCCAGCGGCGCCAGACGCCCGCGGCGTCGTACCCGAGCTGCGCGCCCCAGTCCTGCTGGACCACGGTGACGGGCATGGCGAGCCGGTCGCCGGCGTCGAGCGACGCCTGGTCGTGCACGACGTCGATCGTGGCGGTCGCGCGGTAGTCGGCCACGATCGAGTCGACGGCGTCCCGGCTCGCCTCCAGGTAGTGGGCCCTGACGTCGGCGGGGATTGACGCGGGGTTCCGGGTCCACGCGTCGAGGAAGTGCCCGAAGAACGCGTCGGCGCTGCGGCGGATCATCGCCTCGGGCAGGCCCGGCGGCTGGGCCATGAGGTAGAGGTGGAACGCGACCGCCGCGTCCACGCCGTGGAGCACGCCCCACGTGTCGAGCGTGGGCACCACGTCGAGGACGCCGAGGTGGCTCACGCGGTCCGGGTGGTCGAGCGCGGCACGGAACGCGACGAGCGCGCCCCGGTCGTGGCCGACGAGGACGAACCGGTCGACGTCCATCGCGTCGGCGAGCGCGACGACGTCGTTCCCCATCGTGCGCTTGGCGTAGACGTCGGGCGTGGTCGCCGCGGGCTTCGCGCTGTCGCCGTAGCCGCGCAGGTCGGGCACGACGACGCGGTGGTCGCGCGCGAGGTCGGCGGCGACGTGCCGCCACATGTGGCGCGTCTGGGGGAAGCCGTGCAGCAGGACGACGGGTGTGCCCTCGCCCGCGGTCTCCGCGCGCAGCGCGACGCCGGGCGCGACCTCGACGGTGCGGGTCTCGAAGCCGGGGATGTGCATGGGGTGGGTCCTCTCTCGGGGCGGTGCGGGCCGCCGCAGGTCGTGCCCGGACGGCTGTGACCATCCTCGGAGCGGCGGATCAGCGTCCGATCAGTGCCGCGGGCCGCCGTTCCGCGCGCACGCGCCGTCGCCTTCGTCGCCGCGGCGCGGCCCAGCGAGAATGGCCGGGTGGTGGAGCTGCGCGTCGAGGTGCTCGGGCCCGTCCGGCTGCTGCGCGATGGCGCGGAGGTCGACCCGGGCGGGCCTCGTCAGCGCGAGCTCCTGGCGCGGCTGGCCGCCGCACGCGGTCGCCCGGTCTCGTTCGAGCGGCTCGCGGCGGACCTGTGGGACGACGACGCGGAGCACGACCCCCGCGCCCGGCGCGGTGCCCTCGCGACGTTCGTCGGCGACCTGCGCCGCCGCCTCGAACCCGAGCGGGCACCGCGCACGCGGCCGCGCGTGCTCGTCACCGAGCACGGCGGCTACGCGTTGCGGCTCCCGGACGGCGCGCTCGACGCGGCGCGGCTGGAGTCGGCCGTCGCCCCGGTGGGTGGACCGACGACGCACGGTCCGGACGCCCCCGCGCCCGGCGCCACGCCGGGGATCGGGGCCGGGGACGCGCCGTCGGGCACGCGTGCTCTGCGCGACGCGGTCGCGGCGTGGCGCGGCGAGCCGTACGCCGACCTGCCGGACAAGGAGTGGGTACGGTCCGAACGGCGGCACCTCGCCGAGGTGCACGCGCGGGCGGTCGAGCTGCTCGCGGAGGCGCTGCTCGCGGACGGACGCCCGGCCGAGGCGGTCGCGGCGCTCGACGCGCACGCCGCCGCGCACCCGTGGCGCGAGCACGCGTGGGCGCTGCTCGCGCTCGCGCTGTACCGCGAGGGGCGCCAGACGGACGCGCTCGCCGTCGTGCGCGGCGCGCGTCGCCGGCTCGCCGACGAGCTCGGCCTCGACCCGGGACCGGAGCTCGCGCGTCTCGAGCGCGACGTGCTCGACCAGGCTCCGTCGCTCGACGGCCCGACGCCGGGGCCCCGCCTCGCGGTGACGGCCCCGACCTCGCGCACGCAGCTGCGGTCCACGGTCGACGTCGCGCGCACGCTCGCGATCGCCGGGGGAGACCACCTCGCGACCGCGCAGCAGCAGCGGGTCGCCGCGGCGCTCGCCGCCGAGGCGACGGGCGACCCGGTGCTCACCGCCCGCACGGTCACGGCGTACGACGTCCCCGCCGTCTGGACGCGCAGCGACGACCCCGAGGCGGCCGGCGCGCTCGTCGGCGTCGCGCGGCGCACGCTGCGCCGCCTGGGCCCCGACGCGGCGCCGGTCCTGCGGGCGCGGCTGCTCGCCGTCGTCGGGATCGAGCACCGGGGGACGCGCGACGCGTGGGCGTGGGCCGCGGCCCAGGACGCGGTGGGCGTCGCGCGCGACGTCGGCGACCCGGGGACGCTCGCGCTCGCGCTCAACGCCCGGTTCCTCCAGTCGTTCCAACGCCCGGGCGCGGGCGCGGAGCGGGAGACGACGGGTGCCGAGCTCGTCGCGCTCGCCGCCGCCCACGACCTGCCGACGTTCGCGATCCTCGGGCACCTCGTCCGGATGCAGGCCGCCGCGGGGGCCGGGCGGTTCGGCGACGCCGACGCCCACGCCGCCGCGGCGGAGGACGTCGCGGCCGGGTACGAGTCGCCCGTGGTTCCCATGCTCACGGCCTGGTACCGGGCGATGCGCGACGCCGAGACCGCGCCGCCCGACGCCGCGGCGCGCGCGTACCGGGCCGCCGACGACCTGCTGGCCGGGGTGCGCATGCCGGGCGTGCGTGACGGGCTGCTCCCGCTCGCGCTGCTCACGGTCCGGCTCCGCCACGGCCGCCCGCTCGCCGGGCTCGGCGACCCGGGGCCGTACGCGCCGTGGGTCGAGCCGCTGCTCGCGCTCGACGCCGGCGACCGTCGCGGCGCCGCCGACCTGGCCCGCGCGGTCCCGGAACCCCCGGCGGACCACCTGTGCGAGCTGCGGTGGACGCTCGTGGCCGAGACCGCCGTTCGGCTCGGGGACGCGGGCCTGGCGGGGCGTGCCCGTCACGCGCTCGCGCGCGTGCCGGACGAGCTCGCCGGGGCGGGCTCGGGGCTCGTGTCCGCGGGCCCGGTCCGGGCGTGGCTCGACCGCCTCGACGGTCGCCGCGCGTAGGGTTGTCATCGCCGCCGGGGGTTCGCCCGATCAACGCTCCGGGAGCAGCCCTGCCACGAGTGCGTCGATGACGTCGTCGGCCGCGACGCCGGGGTCGATCGGGGTCGTGAGCAGGTCGAGGAGCAGCCCGTCGATCGCGTAGTGGAACAGGGCGATCTCGCGGGGCCCTCCAGGCAGGCCGGCCGACCGGTTGAACTCGACGTCGGCCTCGAACCCCGCGCGCAGCCACGGCCCGAGCAGGGCTGCGAGCTCGGGACGGCGGCCGGACTCGAGCCGCAGCTCGAACAGGGCCCGCGTGACGTCGGCGTCCGCCGACAGCCGGCGCACGATGTCGCGGAGGTAGTCCGCGAAGAGCGCGCGGTCCGGCTTCTGGGCGGCGCGTCGCTCCAGGTCGTCCGGTGTGGGCGCGAGGCGTGCGCCGATGCGCTCGAAGAGCCCCGCGACGAGGGCGTCCCGGCTCCGGAAGTAGTTCGACGTCGTGCCCGTCGGGACGCCCGCCTCCTCGTCGACCGCGCGATGCGTCAGGCCGCGCGACCCCTCGCGTGCGAGCACGGCGATGCCCGCGTCCGCCAGGGCGCTCCGCCGTGTGGAGTTCTTCGCCATGCGCTGACGGTATCGCAACCACTGCACCTGTTGTAGTCTCGTACCGACCACTTCACCTGTAGTAGTTGGAGAGATGATGCGAGAACTGACCTACTACGTCGCCGTCAGCCTCGACGGGTACATCGCGGGTCCGGACGGCGAGTTCGACGCGTTCCTCGCCGAGGGCGACCACATGCAGCCGATCTGGGCGCGGTACGGCGGCACCGCGCCGACGGACCTGGCCGCCGCCGCGGGGCTCCCGCTCGTCGACAGCCCCTTCGACACGGTCCTCATGGGGTGGAACACCTATGCCGTCGGGCTCCCCGACCACCACCTGACGAACCCCTACCGCCACCTGCGGCAGGTGGTCTTCACCCGGTCGCACGAGGCGCCGAGCGGGAGCGAGGGGGTCGAGTTCACGGGCTCCGACCCGGTCGAGACGGTGCGAGCGCTGAAGCGCGAGGACGGCAAGGGCATCTGGCTGTGCGGCGGAGGCGCGCTGGCCGCGGTGCTCGTCGACGAGATCGACCGGCTCGCGCTCAAGGTCAACCCGGTGATGCTCGGAGCCGGGATCCCGCTGTTCGGCGAGCGGACCTACGCACCCCTGTCCTGGCGGTCGACGAGCACGCAGACGTTCCGCTCCGGCGTGACGTTCGCGGAGTACGAGCGGGCGTGAGGCCCGGCGTGGTGCGGGCGCGAGGCTAGACGTCGAGCGGTCCCCGCACGACGGAGTCGCCCGAGTGCGCGGGGTCGCCGTCGAAGTGCTCCTCCGAGACGTCGACGACGGGGAACTGCGTGAGGTCCAGGCCGTCGGGCAGGTCGAACCGGCCCTCCGCGCCGTCGAGCACGCCGAGGCTCACGAGGCCGCTGAGGTCCTCGGCGAGGAGCCACACCTCGCGATACGTGCCCTCGGGCACCGGCGCATCGACCGTCACGACGACCTGGCGCCGCCCGTCGGGCTGCTCCTCGACACGCGCGTCGCCGCTCGCGTCCTCCCAGTCGGGCAGCGGGTCGAGCGTCGCGCTGGCCACCGTCGTCTCGGGCGGCTCGGCCTCGCGCCGCTCCCACAGGACGCCGCCCGCGACGCCCACGAGGAGCGCGGCCGAGGCCGCCGCGACCGGTACCCAGACCCGTCGGCGACGCGGTGCGAGCGGCACGACGACGGCCCCCGCGCGCTCGCCGTCCGGCGCGTCGGCACGGGACGGGGTGACGGCGGCGGGCTCGTCGAGGTCCGTGCTCGCCGTAGGCAGGTCGAGCTCGGCACGGATCGCGGACCACACCGCCGGGGGCGGCTCGACGAGCTCGTCGGGCGCGTCGGCGCCGTCGAACGCGTCGGCCACGCGCGCGAGCCGGGCGGCGGCGTCGGCGCACTCCGCGCAGGAGGCGAGGTGCGCGCGCGCGTCGTCGTCGAGCACGTCCTCGCCGAGCGCGAGGAGCGCGAGGGTCTCGTCATCGATGTGCTGCACCGTCCACCTCCAATCGGTCGCGCAGCCGGATCAGGCTCCGTCGTACGTGGCTCTTGACCGTACCCAGCGGGAGGCCGAGCTCCTCGGCGATCTGCACGTGCGTCAGGTCGCGGAAGAACGCGAGCTCGAGGATCGTCCGGCCGGGATCGCCGAGCCGCCGCAGCTCGTCGGAGAGGAGCACGCGGTCGGCGACGCGTCCGACGTCGGCGTCCTCGTCCACGGCGGGCCGCGGCTCCGTCGCGGCCGCCTGCTCGGACCGTCGCACCCGGGCGCGGGCCTCGTGCGCGTCGGCGACGGTGTGCCGCGTGATCCCGACGAGCCACGCGGGCAGCCGCGCGCGGTCGGGGTCGAACCGCGACCGGCCGCGCCAGGCCGCGACGAACACCTGCTGCGTCACGTCCTCCGCGTCGGCGCGCGTGCCGAGCGACCGCAGGGCCAGGGTGTGCACGAGCGCGGACCACCGCCGGTAGGCCTCCGCGAGGGCGCCCTCGTCGCCGTCCGCGAACGCGCGGCCGAGTCGCCACAGGTCCGGGTCGGGCGTCCCGGTCTCGGTCACGTTCAGGGCGGGTCCTCGAGGGTCGGCGCCGACCGCGCGGGCGGCAGCGGCGAGCGGGTAGCAGCGATCGTAGCGCCGGGGCGGTCGTACGCTCGCGGGGCGCCCCGCGGGCGCCTGCCGACGAGGGGCGTCACCGGACGGGCGTCGCCGTCACGACGACGTTGTCCGAGTACGAGCGCCGGTTGCGGTCCCACGCGCCCCCGCACGTCACGAGCACGAGGCGGCGCTCGCCCGTGCGGTCGAAGAGCTCGTCGAGCGGGACGTCGGGCTTGGGGACGCTCCGCACGTCCGTCACTGTGTAGGTGTACGAGGCGCCCGTCGCGTCGACGACGTCGACGCGCGCTCCCGTCGTGATCTCCGCGAGCCGGGCGAACGGCCCGACGCCGTCGGGGTCGTCCACGTGGGCCGCGACGACCGTCGTGCCGGCGGGGCTCGCGGGTGCCGGGCCGAACCGGTACCACGCGGCGACGTCCCCGCTGCCCGGCAGGGCCATCCGGCCCTCGGGGTCGACGCCCGCCGGCTCGACGGGGAGGTCGACGTCGAGGTCGGCGACGACGACGCGCGTGGGCGCGGGCGGCGCGGGGTCGGGCACGTCCTGGGCTGGTCGGACGGGCACGTCCCGGGTGGGCCCGGACGGGCCTGCGGTCCCCGCCCCGCCCCGGCCGGGGGCCGGGACGGGCGGGGTGTCGGCCGTCGGTCCGAGGAGTCCGTCGGCCGGCTCGTCGGCGGACGGCGGGGAACATCCGCCGACGACCGCTGCGGTGACGAGCACCGCCCCCAGGAGGGTCAGGAGCCGGTCCCGCGCACCCCGGGCGGGGCGCACGGGACCGGGGTTCGTGCGCTGCGTCATGCGTCCCGGTCGCTCCGGACGGGGTGCGTGGCGTGCGCGTGCTGCTCGCGCCATGCGCGCGCGAGCATGACGACCGCCGCGACGAGCAGCAGCCCGAACAGGGACGCGCCGAACGCGATCACGATGCCCGTGGCGGTGCTGCTCGGTGCCTCGGCCGCGAGGCCGGAGAGGCCCGCGGGCACGCCGGACGGCGACGAGTGGAGCCCCTCGACCGTCTGCGTGGCGAGCGCGAGGTTGCCCGCCTCGAGGCTGCCCCACGCGTAGGCGATCGTGTTGACGCCCTCGGCGACCGTGAGGTCGGCCGGCCCGAGCACCGGGTCCGTCGTGCCCGCGGCGGCGATCGACGCCGACACCGTGCCGGCCGGCAGGTCGAGCACGGCCTCCTTCGGGTTCTCGAGCCCCGTGACGACCGCGGTGCCGCCCGCGAGCACGTCGACCGCGGGCGCCGCCGCGACGTGGCGCACGGTCAGGCGGCCCTGGCCGGCCGCCGTCGGCTCGGTCGAGTTGGTGAAGAGCGTCGCGGTCGGATCGCCACCCGCGTCGAGGTGCGCGACGGCGGTGTAGCTCGTCCCGGCCGCGAGCTCGAGGTCGACCGGGCCGATGACCGGGGAGCTCGTGTCGGTCGCGTCCGGCGCGGTGATCGCGACGCTGTAGGACCCGGCCGGGAGGTCGAGCGGGCCGGCGAGGTCGCCCGGCTGGAAGTCGTCGAGCGTGAGCTCGTCGTTCACCCAGACGTCGACGGGGGTGTCGGGCACGCCGTGGAGGACGGAGAGGGAGGCGCCGTCGGCGGTGGCGGCGTGGGCCGGGAGCGCGAGAGCTCCCACCCCGGCGAGGGTGGTGACGAGGGTGGCTGCGCCTGCGAGCGCGGCGCTGCGTCGTGCGGTGCGGTGCATGGTGTCCTCCGGTTGCGGGGCCCGGTCGGGACCGGGCGCTCGGGCTGTTGACACCCCCTCTTCCGGCGGGGAGGCCCGCGCGGATGCAGCGTCTCGGCACGAGTTCTCGGACGGCCGCGGGCGCTCGGCAGACCGGTGTCGGGGCAGGGAACCGCGCCCGTCGGGCAGGTGAACTTCGCGGACGGGGTCTTGAGGCGGCCCGGTCCGGCACGTACCGTGGGCGCGGCGAGGCGGAGCAGCCTCGGCACGACCCCCCAAGGAGAGCTTTCGTGGCCAGACCATCTGCCGCGCGTCTTGACAGCGCTGTCGGACGACGCGGGGCCAGCCCGACGTCCGACCCCCACCCCCGACGAGGCCGCCGCAGCCGGCTCGGCGGAGCCCTCGCCGGGGCGCTCGCCGCGGCCCTCGCGGTCGGCGTCCTGCCGCCCGCCGCCGCGGTCGCAGCCCCCGCGGCGCCCTCCGCCGAGAGCGACCTCGCATCGCTCGTCGACGTGTTCGTCGGCACCGAGGGCGACTTCGGCAACGACATGCCCGCCGCGCAGGCACCGAACGGCCTCGCCAAGGTGAACCCGCGCACGACCCCGGGCCGCAACAACACCGGCTACGACTACGCGCAGTCGAAGATCTCGGGCTTCACGCACACCAACCTCGACGGGGTGGGGGGCTCCGGCGGCGGCGGTGACATCCTCGTGGTCCCGACCTCCGGGTCGTACACCGCGCGGCCGGGCACGGGCACCTACGCGCACACCTTCTCGCACGACGACGAGCAGGCCGGCCCGGGCTTCTACTCCGTCGGGCTCGGCAACACCGCGGGCAAGGACGGCGCCATCGCGGCCGCGCCGGGCACCATCGAGGCCGAGGTCGCCGCGACCACGCGCTCGGGCGTGCACCGCTACGCGTTCCCCGAGGGCTCGACGCCGAGCCTCGTCGTCGACCTGGAGACGAACAACACGAGCCGCCGGTCGTCCTCGGTGCAGGTCGAGACGCGCGCGGACGGCACCGTGGAGCTGTCCGGGCAGGTCACGGGCTACTTCTACAACGCCGCGTACACGCTGTACTACACCGCGCGCACGCTCCAGCCCGCGACGGTGCAGACCTGGGGCGACGACGACAAGCTCGTCGACGCCACGGCCCAGGACGGCGTCGACACCGGCGCGGTCCTCACGTTCGACCCGGCCGACGCGGGGGACGTCGGCCTGCAGGTCACGCTGTCGCCGGTGAGCGTCGAGCAGGCGCGGATCGACCAGCAGGTCGAGCTCGGGGAGCTGTCCTTCGACGCGATCCGTGACCGCACGCGGGCCGAGTGGAACGCGACGCTCGGGCGGGTCGCGATCGACGCCTCGACGGCGACGGACCCGACGGGCGAGCTCCAGCAGCTCTTCTACACGCACCTCTACCGCATGTTCGCCATGCCGATGAACGCGACGAGCACGTCGGGCACGTACCGCGGCGTCGACGGCGCGGTGCACGCGGCGCAGGGCTTCACGTACTACGACTCGTGGGCCACGTGGGACGACTTCCGCAAGTTCTCCGTCATCGCCTACATCGACCCGGCGCTGTACCGCGACATGGTGCAGTCGCTCGTCTACCTCTTCGCGGACGCCGAGGCGACCGGCACGGGCAGCGGCCTCGGCGGGTTCGTGCACTCGGTCCCGACCGTCCGCTGGGAGCGGTCGTCCGTCGTGGTCGCCGACGCGATCGCCAAGGGCTTCGACGGGTTCGACCGCCTCGACGAGGCATACCCGGCGCTCAAGCGGCTCGCCGGGCAGTACAGCGCGGACGAGCTCCAGCGCGGCTACGTGGCGGGCAACCCCGGCGCGTCGGTCCAGCGCGGCTACGACCAGTACGGCCTCTCCGTGATCGCGGACGAGCTCGGCCTGACGGACGAGGCGCAGTCGATGCGCGAGCAGGCGTCGTGGCCCATCGAGAAGCTCACCAAGCCGGGCGCGTGGACCGCGGCCGACGGCACGCAGGTCGGCCTGCTCACGCCGCGCGCCGCCGACGGCTCGTGGCAGACCGCGGACTACGCGAAGTTCGAGGCCGCGAGCCTCTACCAGGGCACGCTCTGGCAGTACCACTGGTACGACGCGTACGACATGGACGCGCTGATCGAGGCGATGGGCGGCCCCGAGGCGGCCCGCCTCGCGATGCGCCACATGTTCGGCGAGCACGCGCCGGACGACGGCAAGGCCATGCTCCACTCGAACGCCAACGAGATCGACCTGCAGGCGCCGTACCTGTTCAACTACACGGGCGAGCCGAGCCTCACCCAGAAGTGGGCGCGCGCGATCTACACGAAGGAGACCTGGAACCGGTACATCGCGACCGGCTCCTCCAGCGCGGTCCCGAGCGGCGGCGGCGAGTTCACGCCGCCCGTGAAGACGAAGGTCTACCAGCTCGACCCGCGCGGCATGCTCCCCACGATGGACAACGACGCCGGCACGATGTCGACGATGTTCGTCGCCGCGGCGGTCGGCCTGTTCCCGGTGACCGCCGGGTCGGACGAGTTCCAGATCGGGTCGCCGTTCTTCGACTCCACGACCATCACGTACGACGACGGCAGCGCCTTCACGGTGACGGCCGACGGCGTCTCCGAGGACGCGTTCTACGTCCAGTCCGCGACGCTCGACGGCGCACCGTTCGGCAACACGTGGGTCGACTACGCGACCGTCATCGGTGGCGCGGACCTCGCGTTCCGCATGGGCGAGCAGCCGAGCGACTGGGGCACGGACACCGAGCCCGCGTTCTCGATGAGCACCGCCTCCGACGAGCCCGCCGAGGGGCCGCGCGTCAGCGCCGACCCGACGACCGTGCAGACCGGCGACGGCGGCGCGCTCGACGCGACCGTGACGCTCACGCTCGACGGCGCGCGGTTCGCCGCGTCCGTCGGCACGGACCTCGTCGCGAGCGGGGCGGCGAGCGTCGTCGGGCTGCCCGACGGCGTCACGGCGGCCGTGACGGTCACGTCACCGACCGCGCTCACCGTCTCCCTGACCGGGACGGCGTCTGCCGACGCGCGCTTCTACGTCCACCTGGGCGACGGCGCGCTCGCCGACGGCGTCGCCGCGTCGTCGCTCCGCGGCCAGGGCGTCTCCGTGCTCTCCCCGCTGCGCCTGTCCGCCGCGTCCGCCGAGCGCGACGCGCTCGCCGGTCTCGTCGACGACGCCGTGCTCGTGCGGCACGGGAACTACTCCTCGGTGACGTTCGACCGGTTCTCCACCGCGCTGACCCAGGCGCAGGACGCCCTCGCGGACGAGGCCGCGACGAGCATCGCGCTGCGGTTCGCCGCCGACCGGCTGGGCGCGGCGATCGACGCGCTCGACCTCACGGGCGGCGGCTACCGCACGCTCGAGGCCGAGCAGTCCGAGGCGTGGTCGGGCGGGGAGCTGAAGAACGAGGCGAACAGCTCGTCCGGCAACCTCGGCGGCGTGCGCTCCGGGTCGTGGGTGCAGTACCGCGACATGACCTTCGAGACGGCCGCCGGGGACACCCCGCCGCGCTTCCTCACGGTCCGGTACGACACGAACTTCGCCCCGACGGACACGCCGAGCACCGTGCGCGTGCACGCGGGGGAGGTCGACGGCCCCGTGGTCGCGACCGTGGACCTGAAGGGCACGAGCGGCTGGGGCAAGTACACCGAGGTGACGGCGGAGCTCGGCGACGTGCAGGCGCTCGTCGACGCGAAGGCCGTCACGTTCGAGCTGCTCGCGCCGTCGGGCCGGAGCTGGGTCGGCAACTTCGACTGGTTCCGGTTCAGCACCGAGGACCCGGCGGCCCCGGGCCAGCCGGGCGAGTCGCCGACGGTGACGATCGAGGCCGAGGACTGGACCGCGAACTCCGGTCGCGGGCTCAAGAAGGAGTCCTCGACGTGGACGAGCGGGCCGGTGACGAACGTCGGCGGGACCGCGGACGGCGACTGGATCGCCTACGGCGAGGTCGACCTCGGTGAGCTCCCGCTCGGCGAGCTGTCGGTCCACTACGTGCACAACTCGAACCGGTCCGGGAACAGCTCGGCGCTGTCGGTGTACCTCGACGCGTTCGACCCGGAGAACCCGGGCGAGCCGTTCGTCACCGTGCCGCTGCCGACCACCGGGTCGAGCTGGACCGCCGACGGGACGGCGACCGTCGTCCTGCCGGAGACGGTGCAGGGGACGCACGAGGTGTTCGTGCGCCTGACGACCGAGGCGTACGCCGACCACCCGTACGTCGCGAACCTCGACAGCCTGACGTTCGCGCCGGGCGGCCCGACGTCGGTCGTCGTCGAGTCCGAGGCCTGGACCTCGAACTCGGGCCGCGGGCTCAAGAACGAGAGCTCGACCTGGACGAGCGGGCCGGTGACGAACGTCGGCGGGACCGCGGACGGCGACTGGCTCGCGTACGGCGAGATCGACCTCGGCTCCGCCGCGCTCGACCAGCTCTCCGTGCACTACGTGCACAACTCCAACCGGTCGGGGCGCAACTCCGCGCTGTCGGTGTACCTCGACGCGTTCGACCCGGCGAACCCGGGCGAGCCGTTCGTCACCGTCCCGCTGGCCAACACCGGGTCGAGCTGGACGACGGACGGCACGGCCGTCGTCGACCTGCCGAGCACGGTGCGCGGCACGCACCAGGTATGGGTGCGCCTGTCCACCGAGGCGTACGCCGACCACCCGTACGTCGCGAACCTCGACAGCATGCGGTTCTTCACCGACGCCTACGAGGTCGAGGTCCCGCCGACCGACACGGCCGCGCTCGCGGCGTCGATCGAGGGCGCCGAGGCGTTCGAGGCGGAGATCGAGCGGTACGGCCGCATCGACGCGGGTGTCTTCTCGCGCGAGCTCGCCGCAGCGCGGTCGTTGCTCGCCGACGCCGGTGCCGCCCAGGCGCAGGTCGACGAGCGGGCGCGCCGTCTCGGGCTGGCGACCGACCAGCTCGTGCCGGCCGAGCGTCGTCGGCTCGAGAACCTCGTGACGAGCGCGGAGGCCCTGACCGACGAGGGGTACAGCCCCGAGTCGTGGCAGGCGTTCCGCACGGCGCTCGCCGCGGCGACCGAGACCCGGGACGACGCCGCGGCGTCGGACGCGGCGCTGCGCGACGCACGCCTCGCGCTCCAGGGCGCGATCGACGCCCTGGAGGAGCCGGCCGACGTCGAGCTCGTCGAGGTCACGCTCAGCCCGCGCTGCCTCGCCGGGAAGCCGTACATCGCGGTCCGCGCGGTGAACGTCTCCGACGCCGCGGTGGACGTCGAGCTCGCCTCGGCGCTCGGGGCCAAGACGTTCTCGGACGTCGCGCCCGGGGCGAACGCCTACCAGTCGTTCGCCGCGCGCGGCGCGACCGGTGACCTCGTGGTCACCGTGACCGCCACCGGCCCGGACGGCGAGCAGACGGTCGAGCAGACGGTCACGATCCCGACCTGCTGACCCGCGCCCGACGTGCCCGCGTCACGGCCTCGTGCCGTGACGCGGGCACGCGCGTCTCCGCGGACGGGCGGGTCCTGGCGTGCGGCAGAATGCGCGGAGGTCGGTCCCGGTCCGGGGCCAGGCGACGGGGAGGCGTGCGATGACGGTCGTCGAGGTCAGGACGCCGGGGCTCGCTCCGGTGCGGGTCGGGGAGGGTCGCCCGTGAGCCCGCGCGGAGGACGGTGGCCGTTCGGCGGGCGCGGCGCGCGACGACCCGCCGCCGACGAGTCGCCTGCTGCTGACGCTCAGATGCGTCTGGTGACGGTGCTGGTGCAGGAGCTGGCGGCGGCCCAGACAGAGCATTGGGACGAGCTGTCGTATCGCGCGTCCGTCGTGGCCGACCGGACGCAGGCGCACGTGTCGCTCGTCGGCGGGTGGCCACCGGGTCGCGCGCAGGAGCCGACGTCCCCGGCTTTCCAGGAGGCCCTCGCGAAACTGCGGTCCGCTACCGCGCCGGCCGGCCTGGGCGCCTGGTTCACGATCTCGCTAACGGTGCGCGCCGACGGCGAGGTCGGCGTGTCGTACGACTTCGACACCGAGCCGTGGTTCCTGCCGCCCCCGGGCCCCGAGGACTACGCGAGGGACTTCGAACGGTTCCCGCGGTCGGTCGAGACGCAGCCGTCCTGGCTGCGCGAACGCCTCTCGTGGGCGCGCCTGACGCCAGAGCAGACGGTGCGGGCGAACAGAGGTGCATATGCGCTCCGGCCGTACCCGCCGGCACCGGGGGGCCAGCGGCACATGTTCACCGTCACGGTGACCCCGGAGGACGACGTCGAGGTGTACGACCACGCGTCCGGCGGCCGGGCGTTCGTCGACCGGCACGGCGCCGTCCGGCTCGCCGATCCGGACCGACCGATCCGTCCGGACTGACCGCGCCTACCGCGCGAGTGCCCACACCGCGTCGATCGTGTCGGCCTCGGTGGCGGTCTTGTCGTCGCGGTATCGGAGCACGCGCGCGAACCGGAGCGCGAGGCCGCCGGGGTAGCGGGTGGACCGCTGGAGTCCGTCGAACGCGATCTCGACGACCTGCTCGGGTCGCACGTGCACGACGTATCCGTCGTCGGAGGTCTCCAGCTCCCGGAAGCGGCGTGTCTGCCACTCCAGCATCTCGTCCGTCATGCCCTTGAACGTCTTGCCGAGCATGACGAACCCGCCGTCGGGGTCGCGCGCGCCGAGCCAGATGTTCGACAGCCACCCGCGGCGGCGACCCGAGCCCTGCTCGACCGCGAGCACGACGAGGTCGAGCGTGTGCCGCGGCTTGACCTTGACCCACCCCGCGCCGCGCCGCCCGGCCGCATAGGGGGTGTCGAGCGACTTCACGACGACGCCCTCCTGACCCTCGGCCACGGCGCCCTCGAAGAACGCGGCCGCGTCGGCGGGGTCGTCGGTGACGAGGCGCCGCACGGCGTGGGGGCCCGCGACGTCGTCGAGCACCGCGAGCCGGTCGCGCAGCGGCTCGTCGAGCAGGTCGCGGCCGTCGACGTGCAACACGTCGAAGAAGAACGGCGAGAGCTCGAGCGACGCCGCGAGCTCGGCCTCCTCGGCGGCGCTGCGCTCGCCCTGGGTCGCGGAGCGGGCGGCGGTCTCCTGGAACGGGCGCGGGACGCCGTCGGGCCCGACGACGAGCGCCTCGCCGTCGAGCACGAGCGCCCGGGCCGGGAGGGACCGCGTCGCGGCGACGATCTCCGGGACGCGCTCGGTGATGTCGTCGAGCGAGCGCGTGAAGACGCGCACGTCGTCGCCGTCGCGGTGCACCTGGATGCGGATCCCGTCGAGCTTCACGTCCACGGCCACCGCGGTGCCCGACGGCGGGTGCTCGCCCTCGGCGTCGCCCTCGCCGTCGCCACCGGGTCCCGCGCCGAGCTTCTCGAGCGCGGCGGCGACGTCGGGCGCGGACTGCGCGAGCATCGGCCGCACGGGACGGCCCACCGTGAGCCGGAACGTCGCGAGGGCCTCGGTCGCGGCCTCGGGGCTCCCGGCCGTCAGCGCGGCACGCGCGACCGGCCCCGTCGCGCCCGCGAGCATGACCGCGCGGCGCACCGTGTCGGCGGGCACCCCGGCGGCCTCGGCGACGGCGTCGACCACGACCGAGTCGAGCGCGCCCTGCCGCAGCTCGCCCGAGACGAGCCCCGCGAGGAGCGACTGCTCGCGCGCCGTCGCGGCACCGAACAGCGCCGCGGCCTCGGCCTGGCGGGCCGTCGCCGAGCCAGGGCCGGAGAGGTCGGCCATGCGGGCGAACGCGGCGTCGACCGCGGTCAGGGTGAGGCTCGGCTCCTCGGCCGGGGTGGGCAGGTCGCGCAGCGAGCGCCACCCGAGTCCCGTGCGCCGCTGCCGCAGCTCGCCCGCGAGGTACGCGACGGCGATCTCCACCTCGTCGCGCGCGCTCCGGCCGTCGGTACCGTCGGCGTTGCCGGCGGTGCCGGCCGTGCCGACGTCGGCGGCGACGCGGCGCAGCAGGTCCGCGATGGCCGCGCGCTTGGCGAGGCGCGAGCGGGTGGCGGCGACGGCGTCGGACGTGGCGGCGACCTCGGCGAGCAGCATGCTCCATCCTCACGCCGACCACCCACGCCCGCCCGCGCTCCCTCAGGCGCCGAACCCGGGGTCGCTCCCGACGATCGAGGTCCCGTGGGGAGCAACCCCGGGTTCGGCGGCACCCGGCGCGTGGCCGGTCAGCGAGTGGGCGCCACCACGACGTCGACCGTCCCGACCGACGGCAGTGCGCGTCGCAGCGCCGTGTCGGCGGCGGCCGTGACCTGGTCGGCGGTGGCGACCGGCGTCTGCGGCGGCACGAGGACGCGCGCCTGGACGGCGAGGCGGTGCCCCGACCAGCGCAGCCGGACGTCGTCCACGCCCTCCAGCCCGTCCACGCCGTCGAGCGCGTGGCGCGCGCGGTCCGTGAGGTCCGGGTCGACGCCGTCGAGGAGCCGGCGCCCGACGTCGCGCGCGGTGCCCCACAGGAGCACGAGGATCGCGACGGTGATGAGCAGGCCGACGAGCGGGTCCGCGAGGGGGAGACCCGCGAGGACGCCCAGCGCGCCGAGCACGACCGCGAGGGACGTGATCCCGTCGGTGCGCGCGTGCACGCCGTCCGCGACGAGCGCCGCCGAGCCGATGCGGCGCCCCACCCGGATGCGGTACACGGCGACCGCCTCGTTGCCCGCGAACCCGACGACCCCCGCGGCGATCACCCAGCCGAGGTTGTCCACAGGCTGCGGATCCGCGAGGCGTCGCACCGACTCGACGCCCGCGACGACCGCCGAGAGGGCGATCATCGCGACGATGAACAGGCCCGCGAGGTCCTCGGCCCGGCCGTACCCGTGGGTGTACCGGCGCGTCGCCGCGCGGCGGCCGAGCACGAACGCGATCCACAGCGGCACGGCCGTGAGCGCGTCGGAGAGGTTGTGGACGGTGTCCGCGAGCAGCGCGACCGAACCGCTGACCGCGACGATGCCGAGCTGCGCCAGGGCCGTCGCGCCGAGCACCACGAGCGACACCTTGACCGCCCGGATGCCCTGCCCGCTCGCGACGAGCTCGTCGTCGATCGAGTCGGCCGCGTCGTGCGAGTGCGGCACGAACACCTCGTGCAGCCAGCCGCGCAGCCCACCCGGGTGAGGATGGTCGTGGTCGTGGTCGTGGTCGTGGTCGTGGTCGTGGTCGTGGTCGTGGTCGTGGTCGTGACCGACGACGGCCGGGCGGGTCGTGCTCATCGGTCCGCCGCCGTGGACGTGGCGGCCCCGGCGGCGGGGGAGGACCCGTCGACCGCGTGCGCGTCGTCGGCGTGGTGCGCGGGGTGGTCGTCCACGGCGTGCTGCGCCTGGAAGACGGCCTGGGTCACGAGCGTGCGCGCGTGCTCGTCGACGAGCGAGTAGAAGACACGGTTGCCCTCCTGGCGGGCGCGGACGATGCGACCCCAGCGCAGCTTGGCGAGGTGCTGCGACACGGCCGTCGGCGACTTGCCGACGATCTCCGCGAGCGCGTTGACCGGCAGCTCGGCGTCACGCAGGGCGAGGACGATCCGGACGCGCGTCGCGTCCGCGAGCAGCGAGAACACCTCCGTCGCGAGCTCGACGTACTGGCTCTCCACCCCGAAGGTGCACCCCTTCGTATCTTCACGCATACGCAGATACTAACGGAGCGAGCTCCACCACGGCGCCGAACCGGGGGTTGCTCCCCACAGCCGCCGCGCCCTGAGGAGCAACCCCGGGTTCGGCGGCTCGGGCGCCGGGTGGGTCGGGGGCTGCGGCCGCGGAGAGGTGGTCGTGCTCGGTACAGGGTTTCCTGAATACAGGGGAGCATGTACTGTCGCGCTCATGGTCGAGACGGTCACGCTCACCCACACCGCGGCGCTCGCGCGGCTGGGGCACGCCCTGTCGGACGAGACGCGCACGCGCGTCCTGCTCGCGCTGCGGGAGGCTCCGGCCTACCCGTCCGACCTCGCCGACGCGCTCGGCGTCTCACGCCAGGTCATGTCGAACCAGCTCGCCTGCCTGCGTGGGTGCGGTCTGGTCGAGGCGATCCCGGACGGCCGTCGCACCTGGTACCGCCTGGCCGACCCCCACCTGGCGCCGGCCCTCGACGACCTGCTGCGGCTCGTCGTCCAGGTCGACCCCACGTGCTGCGGCCCCGACGGGTGCACGTGCTCATGACCTCCGTCTCGATCGGCCGCACGCCGCCCGGTCCCGGCGCCCCGACCGCCGCGCGTCGTGCCGTGCTCGAGCGCCGTGTGCGGTGGGTCGTCGCGGCGACGATCTCGTGGAACGTCGTCGAGGCGGTCGTCGCGATCACCGCCGGCCGCGTCGCGTCCTCGGCCGCGCTCGTCGGGTTCGGGCTCGACTCGCTCGTCGAGGTGCTGTCCGCCGCCGCGGTCGCGTGGCAGTTCGCCGCGCCCGACCCGCACCGGCGCGAGCGGTCCGCGCTGCGCGTCATCGCCGTCTCGTTCTTCGGCCTCGCCGTCTTCGTCTCCGTGGACGCCGTCCGGTCGCTCCTCGGCGCGGCGGAGCCCGCGCACTCCGTCGTGGGCATCTGGCTCGCCGCGGTGAGCCTCGCCGTCATGCCGTTCCTGTCCTGGTTCGAGCGCCGCACGGGCCGCGAGCTCGGGTCGGCGTCCGCCGTCGCGGACTCGAAGCAGACGCTCCTGTGCACGTACCTGTCCGCGGTGCTGCTCGTCGGGCTCGTCCTCAACGCGACGCTCGGGTGGTCCTGGGCCGACCCGCTCGCCGCGCTCGTCATCGCGGCCGTCGCGGTGAAGGAGGGTGTCGAGGCCTGGCGCGGGGACGCGTGCTGCGCCCCCGTCTCGGCGCTCGTCGGCGAGGGCGAGGCAGACACCTGCGCCGACGGGTGCTGCGCACCCCAGGATGACGGGCCGACGTCGCACCCCTGAGCGTTCGTGCCCGTGCCGCGGGGCCCCACGATCACGACGTGAACGCCTCGGGAGCACCGGCGCGCCGCCGCGTGCCGCTGTGGCTCGTCGCGGCGGGGGTCGCCGTCGTCGCGCTCGCCTCGCTCGGCCATGACCGGCCGGCGGAACGACGCGCTCGACGAAGCACAGAGGCGCCGCGGCCGTGGCCGGTCCGCAGGCCCCGGGGCCCGGGAGACTCACGTCTCCAGGGCGGCGACGACCGGAGCGGTCTTCGAGTAGCCGGCGGCCTCGACGATCTTGCCGTCGACGACTCGCATGACGTTGACGCCGCGCACCGACTCGTCGGTGCCGGTGCCCCACACGTAGCGCCACCGGACGATCGCCCACTCGTCACCGGTGTGGACGTCCTCGACCACGAAATGGCTGCTCGTGTCGTCGATGAGCGCCTTCCACGAGCTGAACGACGCGTCATAGCCCTCGTCGCGGGTACCGTCCGGCGCTGGCTGGACGCTCTCCATGACGCAGTCAGGGTCGATGATGTCCACGAGGAGCGTGGCGTCCCGTTCTTGGAACGCTCGGTTGAAGCGGTCGATGACCTCGCTGGTCGTCAGTCTCGCGTCGACGGGCTTCGTCATGATGGCCTTCCTTCTCTGGGAGATTCTGGGCACGCTCGTGGCCCCCTTGTGCGTGGCTGTCGGCCGACCGAGGTCACGCCCGGTGAGACCGGACCGCCGCCGCGTTGTCATCGGTCTCGGCACGGACGCTCGTCGGAGATCTCTGCCGGGACCTGTCGGATCCGGGCCGTGGCGTTCGTCGAAGTGGTGAGGCTGCCCACTACCGGAGGCGGCGCCAGGCGAAGGGCCACGGGCATGAAGTTGACGACGACGACGCAGATCACGCTCGACGGTGTGATGCAGGGGAACGGTCACACGACCGAGGACGACCGCAGGAGCGGGTTCGACCGGGGCGGGTGGGCCCGGGGGAAGGGCGACGACGAGACCCGCAGGTTCATCAACGAGACCTACCAGCGCGCCGACGCGTTCCTGCTCGGTCGCCGGACCTACGAGGTGTTCGCCGACTCGTGGGGAACCCTGGGGGAGCACGACGTCCCCGGGTGGGAGCCCGTGAGCCGCGCGCTCCACGGACGACGCAAGTACGTGGCGTCGAGGACGCTCACCGAGGCGACGTGGTCGAACGTCACCGTCCTGTCCGGCGACGTCGTGGACGCCGTCCGTGGGCTGAGGGCCACACCGGGAGGCGAGCTGCAGGTGCACGGCAGCGGCGTGCTCACGCGCTGCCTGCTGGAGAACGACCTGGTCGACGAGATGACGCTGATCACCGTCCCGGTAGTCCTCGGTCAGGGGAGGAGGCTGTTCCCGGACGTCGGGCCGGAGACGTCGCTGGACCTGGTCTGGTCGCGCACGGACACCAAGGGCGTGACGACCCAGGTCTTCCGGCCGGCCGGCCGCCCGCAGCACGTCGTGACCGACGCGCGCGGTCGCGTCGTGCGGAACGGCTGAGCGGCATGCCGCAGAATCTGCAGGACACACACGAGGGAGCGTGCGCATGCGGTACCTGATCTCCGTGATCGACGACTCGACCGAGCCCGGTGCTGCCGACCGGCGGCCCGAGATCAGCGCGTTCAACGAGCGGCTGATGGCCGAGGGGTACTGGGTGTTCGCCGGGGGACTCGCTGAGACCGCCGCGGCCACGGTCGTCGACAACCGGGGCGAGCGGGCGGTCGTCACGGACGGCCCCTACGTGGAGTCGAAGGAGTACCTCGCGGGCGTCTGGGTGTGGGAGGCGCCCGACCTGGACGTGGCGCTACGGCTCGCCGCCGAGGCGTCGAAGATCTGCGACCGAAAGGTCGAAGTGCGGCCGTTCGCGTGACCGGCCTCGACGTCGACGCAGCGATCGTCCGTGCCTACCGAGAGGAATGGGCCCGGGTGGTCGCCTCCCTGACCCGACGGTTCGGCGATCTCGACATCGCGGAAGAGGCCGCCGCGGACGCGTTCGCGACCGCCGTCACGAGCTGGCCGTCGGGAGGCGTGCCTCCTCGCCCCGGGGCCTGGCTCACGACCACCGCGAACCGCAGGGCCGTCGACCGCATCCGCCGCGAGAACAAGCGCGAGGGCAAGCACAGGGAGGCGTTGATGCTGGTCGGCGACGCTCCGCCCGAGCCTCTCGGGGTGATCGACGACGACCGGCTCCGGCTGATCTTCACCTGCTGCCACCCGGCCCTGGCGATGGAGACCCGGGTGGCGCTCACGTTGCGGATGGTCGGCGGTCTGACCATGCCCGAGATCGCCCGCGCCTTCCTCGTCCCGGAGCCCACGATGGGCCGGCGGATCACCCGGGCGAAGGCCAAGATCACGGCTGCGCGGATCCCCTGGCGCGTGCCGGCTGCCGAGGACCTACCCGTCCGCGTCGCCGGCGTTCTCGCCGTCCTCTACCTCATCTTCAACGAGGGCTACCTGGCGACCGGGCCGCATGCTGATCCCGTGCGTCAGGATCTGACCGACGAGGCGATCCGGCTCGCACGCCTGATCCGCACCCTCCTGCCCGAGGACGGCGAGGTGACCGGGCTGCTGGCGTTGATGCTCCTCACCGACGCTCGCCGCCCGGCACGGGTCTCGGCCGACGGGGTGCTGATCTCTCTCGGTGAGCAGGATCGCAGGACGTGGGACGCGGCCCTGATCGCCGAGGGCCACGAGCTGGTGCGTGAGCGTCTCGCCGCCGCCCGCGGCGGGACCCGCCCGGGGCGCTACCAGATCCTCGCCGCGATCAGCGCCGTCCACACCGACGCCCGAGACGCCCGCGACACCGACTGGTCACAGATCCTCGCCCTCTACGACCAGCTGGGTCGGCTCGACCCCTCACCGATCGTCGCCCTCAACCGGGCTGTCGCGGTCGCCGAGCTCGACGGCCCCGACGTGGCACTGGCAGCCGTCGAACGGCTTCACGACGAGCTCGCCGACTATCACGCCTACCACGCCACACGTGCCGACCTGCTTCGTCGGCTCGGCGACGGTCGACGGTCTCGCGAGGCGTACGACAGGGCCGTCGACCTCGCCGGCAACGCCGCAGAGTCGGCAGCCCTCGCCCGTCGCCGCGACGGGCTGGGGTAGCGACGTCCGGTCCGCTGCTCACGTCACAGGCGGTCGAACGGGGCGGCGTAGGTGAACCGGCCCGCGTACTCGTCGCGCCAGGCGCTCAGGGTGCGTGCCTGGAAGTAGTCGCCCCACGCCGGCTCGGGAGCCTCGATCCCCAGGGCGCTCGCGGGCACGAACCCGAACCGGGAGTAGAGGGCCGGCTCCCCGAGCAGCACCACGACGGGCTCGCCCGGCGCGTCCGCCGCACCGAGGATCGTGTGCATCAGCGCGGAAGCGACCCCGCGCTGCTGGTGGTCGCGACGGACGCTGAGGGGCCCGAGCCCGAGCGCAGGCCGGTCCGCGAGCCGCCCACGGGTGGCGACCACGTGTCCGACCACCTGCGGATCGGGGCGCCCGGTCTCGGCGACCAGCGACAGCTCCGGGACCCACCCGCCGTCCTCGCGCAGCCACCCGACCAGGGTGGCCTCGCCGGGCGCGCCGTCCGGCTCGACGGACGGGGCGGCGTGCTCGACCGCGGAGAAGGCGTCCGCGGTGACCGCCCGGATCGCCGGGACGTCGGACGGTCGCTCGCGTCTGATCAGCATGCCGACACTCTCGACGCGTGCGGACCCGGGGGGCAACGTCCGCAGGCTCCGGCTGCTCCGTGAGCTCTCGCACCGGGGGACCATCGCCGCCGTGGCCGAGGCGCTCGCCTACACTCCCTCGGCCGTGTCGCAGCAGCTCTCCGCGCTCGAGCGCGACGCCGGGGTGCCCCTCCTGGAGCGGTCGGGCCGCCGGGTGCGGCTCACCGCGGCCGCGGTGACGCTCGTCGGGCACACGGAGAGGATCCTCGAGGTCCTGCGTGAGGCCGAGGCCGACCTCGCCTCGGCCGCCACGACGCTCCGCGGGACGCTGCGCATCGGCGTCTTCCCGACGGCCGTGCCGACCCTGCTCACGCCCGCCGTCGTGCGCCTGAGCTCCGACCACCCGGGGCTGCGGCTCCTGGTCTCCGAGCTCGACCCCGCCACGGTGCCCGCCGCGCTGCGCGGCGACGCGGTCGACGTCGCGCTGGTCCAGGAGTACGACCACGTCCCGCTCACGGTCGGGCCCGGCGTCGAGACGGAGCCGCTGCTGGAGGAGACGGTCCACCTGGCCGCCCTGGACGCCGGGCCGCTCGCCGAGCGTCGCGCCGCGCCCTGGATCGCCGGCACGCCCGGGACCCTGTGCCACACGCTGACCGTCAGGGCCTGCGAGGCCGCGGGCTACGCTCCGGCGATCCGTCACCACGCGGACGACTTCGGCGCGGTCCTCGCGCTGGTCGCGGCCGGGCAGGGGGTCGCCCTCGTGCCGGACCTCGCGGCCGGGAGCCCTCCCGCCGGCGTGGTGCTCACGCCGCTCGCCATCCGTCGTCGGACCTCGCTGGCCTACCGTCGCGGTTCCCGGACGCACCCGGAGGTCGCCGCCGCACGCGCGGCGCTGCACGCGGCCGTGGCGGCCGCCGGACTCACGCGCACCACCGGGTAGCAGCACGGGGATCGACGGCGCCGGTGCGCACGGCCGCGCCGGGGTGCCGTCAGGTCTCGGGGTCGTCCTGGAACACGCGCACCTCCTGTCGGCACCGGCAGGCGACGGCGATCTTCGCGGCCCACCGGAGCGCCTCGTCGCGCGTGGGCAGCTCCAGCACGGTGTAGCCGCCCTCGATCCGCGCGGTCTGCGGGTACGTGGGTTCCCGGTCCAGTCCATCGTCACGCCGGGAACTCGCTCCGCGCCCACCCTTGACGCCCCGGATGTCCGTCTCGTAACGTCCGTACTGCACGACGCAAGAAGTTGACAGAAGTTCAGCACAAAGCAGTGCACACGCTGCAACTCTCGAATGCCGCCACGGGTCCGACCGGTGACCATCCCTGACGGGTCGTTCGTGGCACCCGGCTGACCGGATCCGACCTCGGGCCCGGTCCCGACCCTGAACCAGCCCTGACCCGACCCACCCGTGACGGTGGCGCGGCGCCGGCACGGTCGCGCCCGCCGTCGGGCACCGTTGCCCGCGGGTGGACGAGCCCGCCCCGGCGGGAGAACGAGGACGTTCATGAGAACCCCCTGGAAGCACACGGTCGTGGCAGGCGCCGCGGTGGCGCTCGTCGCGCCGCTCGGCGTCGTCGCCGTGGCGCACGCCGCGGACGCCACCAACCTGGCGCTCGGCAAGCCGATCGCCGCGTCGTCGGTGACGGAGACGTACGTCGCGGGCAACGCGAACGACGGGAACGCGAGCTCCTACTGGGAGGGCGCGGGCGACCAGTACCCGTCGCACCTCACCGTCGACCTCGGGGCGGAGGCCGAGGTGGACCGCGTCGTCGTCACCCTGCCCCCGCCCTCCGTGTGGTCGTCGCGCACCCAGGCGTTCAGCGTGCTCGGCCGCTCCGACGGCGAGACGGCGTTCCGCACGCTCAAGGCGTCGGCGGCGTACGGGTTCGACCCGGCGAGCGGCAACACGGTCGAGATCCCGCTCGACGCCGAGGTCGACGAGGTGCGCCTCGCCTTCACTGCCAACACCGGCGCGGGCAATGGCCAGGTGTCCGAGCTCCAGGTGTGGGGCACACCCACGGGCGGCACCGACCCGACGAACCCGACCGACCCGACGGACCCGACGGACCCGACCGGCACCAACTACGCGAAGAGCCGCCCCGCGACGGCCTCGTCGACGGAGTGGCAGTTCGTCGCGGCGAACGCGGTCGACGGGAGCGCGACCACGTACTGGGAGGGCGCGGGCGGGCAGTACCCGTCGACGCTCGACGTCGCGCTCGCCGCGCCCACGCAGCTCAGCAGCGTGCGCGTCCGGCTCAACCCCGACGCCGCGTGGGGCCCGCGCACGCAGACGTTCTCCGTGTGGGGGCGCACCGGCACGGGCGCCTGGCAGGAGCTCAAGGCGTCCGCCGGCTACGCGTTCGCGCCGGGCAGCGGCAACCTCGTCGACGTCCCCGTGACCGGGACGGCGACCGACGTGCGCCTGCGCTTCACCGGCAACACGGGCGCGGGCAACGGTCAGGTCGCGGAGCTCGAGGTCTACGGCGCCCCGGCGCCGAACCCCAACCTGACCGTCACCGCGGTGACCGCGTCCCCGGCGTCGCCCACGGCGACGACCCCCGTGACGCTCACGGCGACGGTGAAGAACACGGGCGATCGCGCGTCGTCGGCCACCACGCTCGACGGGAGGCTCGGCGGGTCGACCGCGGGCTCCGCCGCCGTCGCCGCGCTCCAGCCCGGCGCGAGCGCGCAGGTCCAGGTCGCTGCGGGCACGCGGCCCGCGGGCGAGTACACGGTCGGCGCCGTCGTCGACCCGGCGAACACCGTCGTCGAGCAGGACGAGACGGACAACGCGTTCACGGCACCGGCGAAGCTCGTCGTGGGCGAGGCGCCCGGACCGGACCTCGAGGTCGTCTCGGTGTCCTCGAACCCGGCCAACCCGTCCGTCGGCTCGGTCGTGACGTTCTCGGTCCAGGTGCGCAACCGCGGCAACCAGCCGGTCGCGGCCGGGTCCGTGACGCGCGTCGTCGCCGGGTCCACCACGCTGAACGGCACGACGCCCGCCGTCCCCGCGGGCGCGACCGTCACCGTCACGCCGAGCGGCTCGTGGACCGCGACGAACGGTGGGGTCACCGTGACCGCGACGGCCGACGCCACGGGCGTGGTCGCCGAGACGAACGAGGACAACAACACCGGCACGCTCGCCGTGACCGTCGGGCGCGGCGCCGCCGTCCCGTACACGACGTACGAGGCCGAGGACGGTCAGTACACCGGCACGCTGCTCCAGACCGACGCGCTGCGCACGTTCGGCCACACGAACTTCGCGACCGAGTCGTCGGGCCGCGAGTCCGTGCGCCTGACCAGCACGGGCCAGTACGTCCAGTTCACCTCCACCAACGCGACGAACTCGATCGTCGTGCGGAACTCGATCCCCGACGCCCCCGGTGGCGGAGGCCAGGAGAAGACGATCAGCCTCTACGCGGACGGCCAGTTCGTGCAGAAGCTGACGCTCTCGTCGAAGCACGCCTGGCTCTACGGCACGACCGACCAGCCCGAGGGCCTGGTCAACACCCCGGGCGGGGACGCGCGCCGGCTCTTCGACGAGTCGCACGCGCTGCTCGGGCGGTCGTTCCCGGCCGGGACGGTGTTCCGGCTCCAGCGCGACGCGGGCGACGACGCGGCGTTCTACGTCATCGACCTCGTCGAGCTCGAGCAGGTCGCGCCGCCGCTGGCCAAGCCTGCGCAGTGCACGTCGATCACCGAGTACGGCGCGGTGCCGGACGACGGGCTCGAGGACACCGCCGCCATCCAGGCCGCCGTCACCGCGAACCAGAACGGGGAGATCGACTGCGTCTGGATCCCCGCGGGGCAGTGGCGCCAGGAGAAGAAGATCCTCACCGACGACCCGCTCGACCGCGGCATGCACAACCAGGTCGGCATCCGCGACGTGACGATCCGTGGTGCGGGCATGTGGCACTCGCAGCTCTACAGCCTCATCCCGCCGCACCTGGCCCCGGGCGTCATCAACCACCCGCACGAGGGCAACTTCGGGTTCGACATCGACGACAACACCCAGATCTCCGACATCGCGATCTTCGGCTCCGGGACGATCCGCGGCAACAACGCCCAGGAGGAGGGCGGCGTCGGCCTCAACGGCCGGTTCGGCAAGAACACGAAGATCACCAACGTGTGGATCGAGCACGCGAACGTCGGCGTCTGGGTCGGGCGCGACTACTCGAACATCCCGGAGCTGTGGAACCCGGGCGACGGGCTGGTCTTCTCCGGCATGCGGATCCGCAACACCTACGCGGACGGCATCAACTTCAGCAACGGGACGCGCAACTCGCTCGTCGTGAACTCGACGTTCCGCAACACCGGCGACGACGCGCTCGCCGTCTGGGCCAACCCGTACGTGAAGGACCGGGCCGTCGACATCGGCCACTCCAACACGTTCCGCAACAACACCGTCCAGCTCCCGTGGCGCGCCAACGGCATCGCGATCTACGGCGGCTACGACAACTCGATCGAGAACAACCTCGTCTACGACACCATGAACTACCCCGGCATCATGCTGGCGACCGACCACGACCCCCTGCCGTTCTCGGGGACGACGCTCATCGCCAACAACGGGCTCTACCGCACCGGCGGGGCGTTCTGGAACGAGGACCAGGAGTTCGGCGCGATCACGATCTTCCCGCAGACGCACGACATCGTCGGCGTCACCATCCGCGACACGGACATCGTCGACTCCACGTACGACGGCATCCAGTTCAAGAACGGTGGCGGGAACATGCCGGACGTGAAGATCATGAACGTCCGGATCGACCAGTCCAACAACGGCTCCGGCATCCTCGCGATGGGCGGCGCCCGCGGCAACGCGATCCTGTCGAACGTGACCGTCACGAACTCGCGTGACGGCGACGTCGCCAAGGAGCCCGGCTCGCAGTTCACGTTCACGGGCCAGTAAGGCCTCGCCGAACACGAGGTTGGTGTCGTTATCGGCCGGATAACGACACCAACCTCGTTCCCGGCGCGGGGGAAGGTCGTGGTCCCGGGGCCCGGGGCCCGGCGCTCAGCGCAGCGGCAGCTGGTCGGCGACCGGCTCCGGGGGCACCGTGTCCTCCACGAAGCGCGGGCGGCACGCGAACCAGCCGCCGACCACGCCGGGGACGGCGGTCGCGGCGAGCACCAGGAGCGGGACCGACCACGACCCGGTCGCCTCGCGCAGCAGGCCCAGGCCGATCGGGCCGAAGCACGCGAGTGCGTACCCGAGACCCTGGACGAAGCCCGACACGGCCGACGCGGTCTGCGGCGTCCGGGTCCGCCGGTTGATGAGGGTCATGCACAGCGGGAAGGTGCTCACCCCGATCCCCAGCGCGCACATCCAGAGCACGGTGCCGTCGAGCGGGGACAGGAGCAGGCCGAGGTACCCGGTCACGAGCACGACGGCGCACGCGACGACCACGACGAACGGGTTCGCCAGCCGCGTCGCGAGGTGCGGCACGACCAGCGCGGCGGCCATGCCCCAGGCGGAGTAGAGGGCGACCATGGTGCCGCCGAGCGCCGCGCTGCCGCCCGCGTCGGTGAGGACGGCCGGGACCCAGGTGATGATCCCGTAGTTCGACCACGAGATCGCCGCGAACAGGACGACGAGGCCCCACACGGTCGACGACCGGCCGATGCGCGGCCGCGCCCCGGGCGCGGTGGTCGCCGCGGGCGCGTGGTGGTCGGCGGGCATCCGGGTCGCCAGGACGAGCCAGACGACGGCGGCCAGCGCCGCGGGTCCGGCCCAGACCCCGACCGAGAACCGCCAGCTGGTCGCCTCGGCGACGGGGACGGCGAGGAGCGGGGCGACGAACTGCCCCGTCTGCATGAGGATCAGGTAGAGCGACGTCCACAGGGCGATCCGGTCCGGGAACCACGCCTTCACCAGGGGGACGATCACGACGTTCGCCGCGCCGATCCCGGCGAGGGCCAGCACGGTCGACGCCACCAGCCAGGTGGTCGACGGGGAGACGGCGCGCAGCACGAGCGACAGGGCCGTCAGCCCCAGCGCGACCGTGGCGGTGCGCTCGAGCCCGAACCGGCGCGTGACCACGGGGGCGAGGAACCCGAAGAGGCCGAACGACACCGCGGGCACGGTGCCGAGCAGCCCGGCCACGGCCACGCCGTAGCCGAGCTCGGCGCCGATGATCTCCAGGAGCGGGGTGAACCCCGTGACGGCCGTCCGGAGGTTGATCGCCGTCAGCGCGACGGCGATCCCGGCCCACAGGGTGAGGCGGACACGCCCGGCCGGGACGCGGGTGGGGGAGAGTGTGGCCATGTCAAGCTCCGCTGTGAGGTCGGCCGACGATAGGATCATGGGATGAATCCCGAGCAGTCTGACACGCGCGAGCCGCTGCGTCGAGTAGGACTCATCGACCAGGCGGCGGCACGGTTCCGCGACGAGGTGGTCTCCGGGCGCTGGCCGGTCGGCGAACGCATCCCGACCGAGGCCGCCCTGGTGGCGGAGTTCGGCATCGGGCGGAACACGGTCCGCGAGGCGCTCCAGTCGCTGGTGCACGCGGGCCTGCTGCGCCGCGAGCAGGGGCGTGGCACCTTCGTCATCTCCCGCTCCGAGCTGACCGGCACCCTCGAGCGTCAGCTCGCCGGAGGCACCCGCCGCCACTACCTCGAGCTGCGCCTCGCCCTGGACAGCACCGCGGCCTCGCTCGCCGCCGCGAGCCGCACGGACGCCGACGTCGTGCTGCTGCGCGAGCTGCGCGACCGCCGGGAGGCGGCGTGGTCGACCGACGACCCCGACGCACGCGCGAGCGCCGACCTCGACCTGCACCGCGCGATCGTGGAGGCGACGCACAACCCCCTGTACGTGACGCTCTACTCGAGCATGCTCGACGTGTTCGCCGTCCACATGCGCGACGAGGAGAACGAGGACGAGGACGCGGCGCACCGGCACCACCACGAGCTGGTCGAGGCGATCGTCGACGCGGACGCGGACGCTGCCGCCGGCGCGGTGGCTGCGATCATGGACCCGTTCCTGCGCTGAGCCGCGGCGCGGCAGCCGAGCCTGGTCAGTCCAGGTAGAACTCGTTGCCCTCGACGTCCTGCATGACGATGCACGACTCGTCATCCTCGTCCGCGACCATCACGCGCACGCACGTCGCGCCGAGAGCGACGAGCCGGTCCCGCTCGGCCTCGAGCGTGGCGAGGCGCTCGGCGCCCACGAGCCCGGTGCCGACGCGCACGTCGAGGTGCACGCGGTTCTTGACGACCTTGCCCTCCGGGACGCGCTGGAAGAACAGGCGCGGGCCGACACCGTCCGGGTCGCTGCACGCGAACCACGCGTCCCGCCGCTCGGGCGAGAGCGCGGCGTTCGCGTCGTCCCACGTCGCGAAGCCGTCCGGGGGCGACGGTGGGACGTAGCCCAGCACCTCGCACCAGAACCGGGCGACGCGTCCCGGCTGCGCGCAGTCGAAGGTGACCTGGACCTGCCTGACCGTCGTCGTCATCCCGCCAGCCTAGGCGTGCGGGCCCTCCCGGTCGGAGGGCACTTCCGCCCCGGCCGCGTCCGCCCTCGCCGCGTCCGCCCCCGCTGCATCCGCTACCGCCGTGCCCGTCACCGGCGCGTCCGTCACCACCGCCGTCGGCGCCGCAGGGAACGTGCGCCGCGCGACGAGGACCACGACGAGCGCGACGGCGACGATCCCCGCCCCGACGAACGGGACGACGTCGAGCCCGGACCCCGCGAGGACGAGCGCGCCGAGCGCGGCGCCCCCGCCGATGCCGACGTTCGACGACGCGTTGACGAGCGCTCCCGTGAGGTCGGGCGAGGCCCCGTGCGCGCGGACCGCCGCCGCCTGGAACACCGGCGCGACCGCGCCGAACCCCGCGCTCCACACGCCGATCGCGACGAGCACCCCGACGGTCCCGGGGAACGCGAGCCCGGTCGCGAGCATGCCCGCCAGGACCGCGACCAGCGTCACGACCGTCGTCCGGCGCGGCCTGTGGTCGAGGCGCGCGGCGGCGAACGCCGTCCCGACGAGCCCGAGCGCCCCGAGCACGAGGAGCGCGGGGCCGAGCGCCGACTCCTGCAGACCCGCGCCCAGGAGCAGGAGCGACACGAAGGTGTAGACCGTGTACTGGCCCAGGTACGTGAGGGAGTTGGTGGTCGTGGCCACCGCGAGCGCGGAGCGCCGGCTCGCGCTCGACGCGTCCGACGGCGGAGCGCCGCCGCCCGGCACGGGCGGCAGCAGGAACGCGATGAGCACGGTGGCCAGCGCGCACGCGCCCGCGAGGACGCCGAACGCGGGACGCCAGCCGATCGCGGTCCCGAGCGTCGTCGTCAGCGGCACGCCGAGCACGAACCCGACCGCCGCGCCGGCGGTGACGAGCGAGAGCGCACGGCCCGTGAGGTGCGGCAGCACGAGCCGGGTCGCGTACCCGATGCTCACCGAGAAGAAGACCGCGTGCGACGCGCCGCCCAGCGCCCGCGCCGCCGCGACGACGCCGAACGTCGGCGCGACGGCGACGAGCACGTTGCTCACGGTGTAGAGCACGAGCGTCGTCAGCAGCAGGCCCTTGCGCGGGAACCGGGCGGTGCCGAGGGTCAGCGGCACGGCGAGCGCCGCGACCATGACGGCGTACGCCGTGACGAGCAGCCCCGCGACGGACTCGGTGACGTCGAGGTCCGCGCTGAGGAGGGGCAGCAGCCCGACGGGCACGAGCTCGGTCGTGATGGCGACGAACGTCGCGAGGCCCAGGGCGACGATGCCGCCCGTGGCCTCGCGGACCGTGCCCGGCCGGAAGGGTGCGGTCATGCGTCCGTCTCGACCTGCAGGGTCGTGTGGGCGTTCTCCAGGCCCTCGACCATGAGCAGGGGGGCGGGGTCGTTGAGGGCGACGGTGCGCAGCATGCGTCCACCCTAGGAGCCCGACCTGCCGACGTCCCCGGAGACGCCGCCGCGCGATCTGGCATCCTGACGCCGTGCGCGTGGAACCGGTGACCGAGGACGTCCTCGTGGACCGGGTCGTGGACCTCGTCCTCGGGTTCCGGCGCGGCGACCGGGCGACGGTGCCCGACGGCGCGGTGCGGCTCCTCGTCGACGGCCACCCGTCGACGCACCCCGAGGCGCTCGCGGACCGGCTCGTCGCCCCGCTGCGCGCGGCGGGCCGACCCGTCGCGCGGGTCCGCGTGCAGGACTTCTGGCGTCCCGCGTCGCTGCGGCTCGAGCGCGGTCGCGCGGACCCGGACGCGCTGCTCGACGAGTGGGTCGACGTGGCGGGCCTCAACCGCGAGGTGCTCGACGCCGTCGGCCCGGGCGGGACGGGCCGCTACCTGCCGAGCCTGCGCGACCCGGCGACGAGCCGGTCCACGCGCGCGGCGCCCGTCGCCGCGGAGCCGGGGCTCGTCGTCGTGCTCGACGGCGCGCTGGCCCTCGGCCGCGGGCTCGCGGTGGACCTCTCCGTGCACCTCGCGCTGCGCGACGCGACCCTCGCGCGCCGCACCGCGCCCGCGGACGCGTGGACGCTCGACGCGTACGCGCGCTACGAGCGGGAGGTCCGGCCCGCGGAGGCGGCCGACGTCGTCGTGCGGGTCGACGACGCGCGGCACCCCGCCCTCGTCGTGCGCTGACGCCCACGCGAGGTGGCGAGCGCTCAGCGCGGCAGGTGCGCCTCGACGAGGTCGACGATCGCCGGGTCGTCGGGGAGGGTGCGGGGGCGGAAGCGGTGCACCTCGCCGCCGGGGAGGACCACGAACTTCTCGAAGTTCCACGTGACCCGGCCGGCCTTCCCCTCGGCGTCCGGCGCCTTCTTGAGCTCCTCGTAGAGCGGGTGCGCGTGCCGCCCGTTGACGCGCACGCGGTCGACCACGGGGAACGTCACGCCGTACGTCAGCGAGCAGAACTCCTGGATCGCCTCGTTGGTGCCGAGCTCCTGGAGGAACTGGTTGCTCGGGAACCCGATGACGGTGAACCCGCGGTCGCGGTACTTCTCGTGCATCGCCTCGAGCGTCGCGTACTGCGGCGCGAGGCCGCACCGCGACGCGACGTTCACGACGAGCACGACGTCGTCCGCGTGCTCGCGCAGGGTGCGCGTCGTCCCGTCCATGGCGTCGAACGGGATGTCGTACAGGCTCATGCGGGGCGCTCCAGAGGTCGGGCGGAGGTGGCTCGTCTCCCATCCTGCACCCGGCGGCGCCCGAGATGTGAAGATCTCGGGCCGAGGCCGCGCCCGCGGTCGCCGTCCACCACCCGGCCCGTCAGACTCGCGACATGACCACGCCCGACCTGGACGACTCTCGCACGGACGGCACGTCGCGCCTCGGGAGCGCCGTCGTCGGCGTGGTCGTGGGGCTCGTGATCTTCGCCTGCGTGGGCGTCGTGGGGTACTCCCTGTTCGTAGGGATCACCATGAAGCAGTGGGCCGGGTCGTACGACTCGTCCGAGCCCGAGGTCACCGCGACGGCCGAGGACACGACCGCCGTCGGGCAGGAGACCGGGCTCGACGCGTCCAACGAGGCGTACCGGCAGCGGGCGGGTACGCCCGAGGGTGACGCCGAGGCGGCGCTCGCGGTGCCCGCCGTCCAGGCCGCGCTCGACCCGGTCGCCGACGGGTCCGCCGTCGACGGCGCCGAGGTCTCGGCCGCGCTCGTCGCGGCGGGGTTCGACAACGTGCAGGTCGTGGACAGGAACGCCTTCGGCGACGTCGTCCCGGTCGTCGGCGTGGGGGTCGCGGTCCCCGGCGGCTGCGTGTTCGGGGCGGTCGCGCCCGACGCCGTGACGCTCGACTCCGGGGGGCCGATCGCCGACGGCGGGTGCCTGGAGGTGCCGTCGCACTGACGCCCTCGGAGGTGCCGCCGCGAGATCGGCCCGAGCGTCCGAGATCGGCCTTCGGTGGGTCAATCTCGCGACCTGCGGGTCGACCTGGGTACGGTCAGCGGGGCGGGCGACGACGCCCGCGCAGGTGACGGAGGGTGAGACATGCGGATCGAGGGCACGGTCGCCCTGGTGACCGGCGGGGCCTCAGGGCTCGGGCGCGCGACGGCGGAGGGCCTGGTCGCGGCAGGGGCGCGGGTGGTCCTCGCGGACCTCGCGTCGTCCGACGGCGTCGCGGTCGCCGACGCTCTCGGGGACGCCGCGCGGTTCGTCCCCACGGACGTGACGAGCGAGGACGACGTCGCGCGGGCGCTCGACGCGGCGGACGCCCTCGGCGGGGCGCGCGTCGTCGTGAGCTGCGCCGGGATCGTGCTCGCGCAGCGCGTGCTCGGGAAGTCCGGCGTGCACGCCCTGGACGCGTTCCGGCGGGTCATGGACGTCAACCTCGTGGGGACGTTCAACGTCGTCCGGCTCGCGGCCGAGCGCATGCTCGCGCTCGACCCGCTGGGGCCCGACGGGCCGGACCCGCAGGGTGAGGAGCGTGGCGTCGTCGTGCAGACCGCGTCGGTCGCGGCGTTCGACGGGCAGGTCGGGCAGGTCGCCTACGCGGCCTCCAAGGCGGGCGTCGCGGGTCTCACGCTGCCGCTCGCGCGCGACCTCGCGCAGCACCGGATCCGGGTCATGACCATCGCGCCCGGCATCTTCCGCACCCCCATGATGGCGTCGCTCCCCGAGGCGGCGCAGGAGTCGCTCGGCGCGCAGGTGCCGCACCCGAGCCGGCTCGGGCGGCCGGAGGAGTACGCGCACCTGGTGCGCGCGATCGTCGAGAACCCGATGCTCAACGGCGAGGTGGTGCGCCTCGACGGCGCGATCCGCATGGCACCGCGCTGAGCGCACGGGCCGCGCCGCGGCGCGGGACGCACGGACCGCGGGCGACCGCCCGCACGAGAGGAGAAGGACGATGCCGCCGTACACCACGGCGACCGACTTCCGCGCCGACCTGCTCGCGCGCGCGACCGCGGCCCAGCGCCGCGCCTACACGCGGTACTTCCCGGGCGACGACACGCTCGCCGGGGTGCGCATGGGCGACGTGTTCACGCTCGCGAAGGGCGCGCTCGACCTGCCGGTGGACCAGATCGAGCTGCTCCTCGAGGACCGCGTGCACGAGGTGCGGGCCGGCGGCTGCTCGATCATGGGCAAGTCGGCGACGGCCCGCCGCGTCACCGTCGAACGGCACGCGGAGCTCGTCGAGCTGTTCCTGCGCCGTCACGACCGGATCGACACGTGGGACCTCGTCGACCTCACCGCGTACCAGGTGCTCGGGTCGTGGCTCCTCGACCGGCCGCGCGACGTCCTCGACGACCTCGCCCGCGCGCCGGACTGGCCGCGCCGGCGCTCCGCGATCGTCGCGACGGCCGCGTTCCTGCGGCGCGGCCAGGTCGACGACACGTTCCGGCTCTCGGAGCTCCTCGTCGACGACCCCGAGCCCTACGTGCAGAAGGGGGTCGGGTGGATGCTGCGTCACGCGGGCGACGTCGAGCCCGAGCGGCTGCGCACGTTCCTCGAGCAGCACGCCGCGACCATGCCCCGCGACGTGCTGCGGGCCGCGGTGGAGAAGCTGCCGCCCGCGGAGCGCAAGGAGTGGCTCGCGCGCTGACCGGGCACGGCCGGACCCGCGGGCTCAGCCCAGCCGGGTGACGGTCGCGTCGTCTCCGCGGTCCACGCGCAGCAGCCGGCCCTGGACCGCGACGTACCACGACCCGCTCGTCGCACCGCCGCGCCACTCGACGTCACCGTCGCGGAGGTCGAGCGCGACGAGCCGCGCGGTGCCCTCGCCGTCCTCCGACCAGGTCGTCACGACGAGCAGCGCCCGCTCCCCGTCCGTGAACGCCTGCGTGACCATCGACATCGGGGCAGGGGTCGGGGCGTCGTCGGGGTCGGGCGGGGCCAGCACCTCGGCGGTTCGCGTCCAGAGCACGCGCCCGGTCTCGACGTCGACGCCCACGACGACGTCGCCCATCCCCTGGCGGACCACGGCGGTGCCCGCCGCGACGACGTAGGCGGACTCGGCGCCGTTCACCCCGGCGCTCTCCCAGCGTCGCGCGCCCGTCGCGTCGCGGGCGACGAGAGAGGTGACCTCGCGCGTGAGGACGAGGCCGCCCGCGGCGCCGTCCGTGGCCTGCGGGACGAGGACCGTGTCCGGGGGCTCCCAGCGGACCTCGCCCGACGGCTCCAGCACGACCGGGGGTCCGGGCGACGCCGCGCCGTCGGCGACAGATTCCCGTGGGACTGTGCGGGAGAGCGCGCCGTCGGGAAGCCGCGCGAGCACGTCGGCGGGCGCCCCCGGGTCGTCGACCCGCGTCCCGTCGGCCGTGAACCAGGCGTCGACCCCGCACCCCTGGACGACCACGAGCCCTGCGCCCGGGACGAACGTCCCTCCGTCGAGGTCGGCGTAGGTGACGCCCTCGGCGTCGGCGTACTGCGGGCACCACCCCTCCTCGACCACGAACGGGAGCTCGTGCTCCCAGCGGACCTGGCCCGTCCTCGCGTCCTCCAGCGTGACGACGGCGGGGCGGCCGGTGGAGAGGTCGGGGGGCACGCCGGTCGTCTGGTCGACCGTGACGCGCGGGCTGTCGACCGGCGCCTCGCCCGCGCGGCGGAACCGGGCGACGGTCCCGTCCGGGCCGGGCGCGGACCAGCCGCGCGACGCGTCCAGCGTGCGGGTCTCGGCGTTCCCGTCGGCGTCGACCACGGTGACCTCGGCACCCTCGGCGGCGGGGACCGGCTCGTCCGTGAGCGGCGTGAGGATGGTCGTCGCCTCGAGGGGCGACGGGACGTCGTCCGTCACGCACACGAGCTCGTCGTCGGGCACCGGGGCCGACGAGGAGACCACGAGCTCGCCGCCGCACCGCGAGGTGGGCGGGAGCGGTACCGTCCACCGGACCTCGCCGGTGTCGAGGTCGTGGGCCACCGCCTCGTCGTCCCGCACGAGGACGACGAGGCCGGGCAGCGTGGCGGGGGTCCCCGCCGTCTGCGCCGCCGTCGTGCCGCGCCGGTCGGGCGAGGAGCGTCGGGGCCCGCGCTCGCGGAGTCGCCGACCGGGGAGCCCGGGTCTGCCGACGCGCCCGGCGGGTCGCCGTCGGGAGCCGCGTCCGCCGTGCGCGGACCCTCCTCGAGCTCGAACGCGACCCGGCCGTGGTCAGGACGTCGACGTCGAGGCATGAAGTGATCCTAGGTGCGCGCCGCGGCCACGGGGTGGGGCACCGGGCGGGGGAGCGGGCGCACCTGGCCTGCCACGGCGAGCGACAGGACCGTCGCGGCGCAGATGACCAGGAGCATGTGGCGGGCCCCGACCTGGTCGACCATCAGGCCGAGGAGCGGCGGCGCGGTGAGCATGGCGACGGTCGAGAACGACGTCGCGACCGCGACGCGCGGCGCGGCGTGCGCCGGGTCGTCGGAGGCGGCGGCGATGGCGACGGGGTTGGCGAGCGCGGCGCCGCAGCCCCACAGGACGATGCCGACCCACGCGAGCGGCAGGCTCGGCGCGAGGCCGAAGACGAGCAGCCCGACGAGCGCGGAGACGCCCGACGCGCGCAGCACGGCGACGCGCCCGAACCGGTCGATGAGCCCGGTCCCGGCGAACCGGAACACCGTCATCGCGCCGACGAACGTGCCGTACGCGACCGCGCCGAGCGCCTCGCGCACGTCGAACCCGTCGACGACGGCGATGGAGAGCCAGTTGCCCGCCGACCCCTCGGACAGCGACGACGCGAGGAGCACGAGCCCGATGAGGAGCGTGCGCGGCTCGCGCCACGCGGCGAGCGCGGCGCGCACCCCGGCCCCGCGTCGAGGGGCGGGCGCGGGCGGGGTGCCGTCGTCGGCCCCGTCCGCGCTGCCCGCCGGCGCGGACGAGCGGGCCGGTGCGGCCCGGTCGGGGGCGAGGGCCGTCGCGGGGGCGATGAGCAGGGCGCGGGCCGCCGTGACGGCGAGCGTCACCACGACGATCTGCGCGGTGATGCCGACGTGCGCCCACGAGAACGCGGCCGCGACGAGGGCGCCGCACGCGGCGCCGATCGAGAACGCGGCGTGGAAGTGGGGGAGGATCGCCCGCCCCACGTGCTGCTCGACGGACGCTGCGCAGATGTTGATCGGCACGTTGGTCAGGGCGCCGCACACGCCGTTGAGGAAGGCCCCGACCGCGAAGAGGGCGACGCCCCCCGTCCCGGTGCCGAGCGCGACGAGCCCGAACCCGACGACGTTGCCGACGGTCGCGACGACGAGGGTCGTGCGGCTGCCGAACCGCGCCACGACCGCCCCCGCGGAGACCACGGACACGAGCGAGCCCAGGCCCCCGACGACGAGCAGCAGGCCGAGCTGGCTCGCGCTGATCCCGAGCGCCTCGCGGACCGAGGGCAGGCGGCTCATCCAGGACGCGCCGATGACCCCGAACAGCCCGAACTGGACCATGAGCGCCCAGCGGGCGCGCGCGACGACCGCGCGGTCCGTCAGGGCGCGGTCGGACCCGGAAACAGGTGGGGTTCTTGACACTTGCCCCAGTCTACGGAGACCGGGGACCGCCGAGCCCGGGGATGTCGCCGAGCTCGAGCGCCGATCCCGGCGATGCCCCCGGGTTCGCCACCCGGACCTCGGCCCGTCGCCGACGGGTGCTCAGAGGCGGACGGTGCCCGCGACGCAGGTGACGCTCGCGCCGCCGACCCAGACCGTCCCCGACCCGTCGCGCTCGACGCGCACGCGCCCGGCCCGGCCGAGCGCCGCGCCCTGGGCGGCGAGGTAGCGGTCCGGGAGGCGGCCGTCCCGCGTGAGCCACTGCCCGACGACGGCGTTGAGGCTGCCGGTGACCGGGTCCTCGGGGATGCCCATGCCGAGCGCGAACCCGCGGACCTCGACCGCCGCGCCGTCGGGACCGCCGTCGTCCCCGTACAGCCCGACGACGCCCACGGACAGGTTGGGACGCTCGACGCGCAGGCGCGTCCAGTCGGGCGCGAGCCCGGTGACGCGGTCGGCCGAGTCGAGCAGGACGACGCGCCACCCGGGGCCGTTGTCGAGGACGCGGTGGTCGACCACGGCGTCGTCGGGGACGCCCAGCGCGGCGACGATCGCCGCGAGGTCGTCGGCCGGGAGCGGCTCGTCGGCGAGCAGGTCGGGCGCGGCGAACGCGAGCCCGCCCGCGCCGTCCCCGTCGGGCTCCTCGTCCGGCCCGACGGCGCCCCGCGCCTCGCGCCGGATCGTCACCAGGCCGACGCCGCACTCCTGCACGACGACGTCGCTCGCCCGGGGCGCGCCGCCCGCCTCGAGCCACGCGTGGCAGGAGCCGAGCGTCGGGTGCCCGGCGAAGGGCAGCTCGCCGCCGGGGGTGAAGATCCGCAGGCGGTAGTCGGCGCCGCCGGCCGCTCCGTGGTGGCTGGGCGGGAGGAGGAATGTCGTCTCCGAGAGGTTTGTCCAGCGCGCGAAGGCGGCCATCTCCTGGTCCGTGAGCCTGTCGCCGTCGAGCACGACCGCCACGGGGTTGCCGAGGGTCGGGACCTCGGTGAACACGTCCACCTGCGCGAACGGCCGGGACGCGGTGCTGTCGGCGATGTCGCCGTGGCGTGCGCTCATGTCCCCGAGCGTACGTCCGGGCACGTCAGGGCACTTTTGTCGACTGCAAGTCGGAAGTTGTAGACACATCGATAGAACGCGGGCTAGCCTGTCCAGCGTTGTTATCGACGGAGCCGGGCAGGGGTTACGCTCCGTGGACTCGAAGTCCGACCGAGTATTAGGGAGCAACGATGCTCGAACGCACCAGCCTGCCGGTGTCCCGCCGGATCAGGTACCGACGCGGCGCGGCCGCCCTCACCCTCGGCGCCATGGTCGTCGCGGGCTGGGCCGTCCCCGCCGCCGCAGACCTCCCGGAGCAGGAGCCCGGCGTCACGCTGCGCACGTTCCAGCTCGCGCAGAACCCGGGAGCCGTCTGCACCCTCAAGTCCGGCCAGACCCCGAACGTCGACAAGCTCATGCCGACGATCGACTGGTCGACCGCCGAGCAGTTCGGCGCCGAGGACAACTTCATCTCCCAGGCCCTCGCCAACCTGCACGTCCCCGCGGACGGCCAGTACCAGTTCCGCGTGACCAACGACGACGGCGCGCTCGTCTACGTCGACGGCCAGCTCGTCCTCGAGAACGACGGCCCGAACGACTCCACCTCCGTCGAGGGCAGCGCGACCCTCACGGCGGGCGTGCACGACCTCCGGGTCGACTACTACGAGGGCAGCGACAAGCAGCGCCTCACGCTCGCGTGGAAGACGCCGGGCAGCTCGACGTTCGAGGTCATCCCGACGTCGGCGCTCAGCACCGAGGCGGGCGTCGTGCGCGTGACCGCGCCCGGCTACAAGTACTGCGAGGGCGCCACCGACACGGCCGGCGACGGCCTGCGGCTGGACGGCGTCAACCCCAACTACGACCTCGTCGACCTGCGCCCCGAGGGCTTCGAGCCCAAGGTCTCGGGCCTCGCGTTCACGCCCGACGAGAAGCTCGCCGTCGTGACGACGGGCGAGGTCAGCTCCGGCGGCTGGCGCCCCGACCCGGTGTCCGGCGAGGTCTACTTCCTCGACGGCGTCACCACGGCGGACGGCCCCGAGGACGTCACGGCGACCCTGGTCGCGGACGAGCTGCTCAACCCGATGGGTATCGAGGTCGTCGAGGACTCGATCTTCGTCTCGGAGCGGTACCAGCTCACGCAGCTCACCGACCCCGACGGCGACGGCTTCTACGACCAGCACACGAAGATCGCGGGGTGGCCCGACGGCGGCAACTTCCACGAGTTCGCGTTCGGCCTGATCCACGACGAGGACTACTTCTACGTCAACCTCTCCGTGGCCATCGACAACGGCGGCGCGACGACCAACCCGCAGCCCGGCCAGAACCGCGGCACGTCGATCAAGATCGACCGCGAGACGGGTGAGGTCTCGTACGTCGCGGGCGGCCTGCGCACGCCCAACGGCATCGGCTTCGGCCCCGAGGGCGCGATCTTCGGGACGGACAACCAGGGCGCGTGGCTCCCGGCGAACAAGCTCATCCACATCGAGCAGGACAAGTTCTTCAACCACTACACGAACCCGGCGGGGATGTTCGACGCGAACCCCGTCTCGCCGCCGGCCGTGTGGCTCCCGCAGAACGAGATCGCCAACTCCCCGGGCAACCCGCTCCTCGTCCAGGACGGTGAGTTCGCCGGGCAGATGCTCATCGGCGACGTCACCTACGGCGGCATCCAGCGCGCGTTCCTCGAGAAGGTCGACGGCGAGTTCCAGGGTGCGGTCTTCCGCCACACCGCGGGCCTCGAGGTCGGCGTGAACCGTGTCATCTACGGCCCCGACGGCTCGCTGTACGCGGGCGGCACCGGTGAGGGCGGCAACTGGGGCGAGTCCGGCAAGCTCCGGTACGGCCTCCAGAAGCTCGTGCCCGTCAACGAGGACTCCTTCGACATGAAGGAGATGCGCGTCGTCGAGGGCGGCTTCGAGATCGAGTACACCGACCCGGTGTCCGACGAGGTCGTCGAGAAGCTCGCCGACGCCTACCAGGTCAAGCAGTGGCGCTACGTGCCGACGCAGCAGTACGGCGGCCCGAAGGTCGACGAGGAGCCCCTCTTCGTCACCGACGCCACGGTGTCCGAGGACCGCACGACCGTCACGCTGAAGATCGACGGCCTCAAGCCCGGCCACGTCGTCTACATCCGGTCGCCGCGTCCGTTCGCGTCCGCCGACGGCGCCGAGCTCCTCAGCACCGAGGCCTGGTACACGCTCAACTCGCTCCCGGGCTACGTCGCCCCGGCCGACCGTGGCTGGTACGAGGCGGAGCTCGCGCAGCCCCTCGGCAGCTCGAGCATCGGCTCGGACCACAGCAACTACTCGGGCTCCGGCTTCGCCGCGGGCATGACGAACGTCGGCGCGGGCCGCACGTTCTCCGTGACCGCGCCCGAGGCGGGCACCTACGCGGTGAACGTGCGCTACGCCAACGGCACGCACCCGTACCCCGACCTGCGGTCCAAGCGCGTCTCGCTGTACGTGAACGGCGAGGACCTCGGCCAGTGGACGTTCCCGACGACGGGCAGCTGGAAGGACTGGGGCGTGCAGACGCGCGACCTCGAGCTCCAGGCCGGCGCGAACACCATCACGCTCAAGTACGAGGACGGCGACGAGGGCAACATCAACATCGACGTGCTCTCGCTCGGCGACAACCCGGACATCTGCACCCCGGGTGAGGTCGAGGACGGCTACACGGCCCTCTTCGACGGCACCCTCGCGAGCCTGCAGGAGGGCTGGCGCATGGCCGGTCCGGGTGGCTTCGGCCGCCAGGACGACTGCTCGATCCGCGGTGCGGGTGGCATGGGCCTGCTCTGGTACACGGCGCAGGAGCTCGGTGAGAGCTACAGCCTGAAGCTCGACTGGAAGCTCACGAAGGACGACAACGGGGGCGTGTTCGTCGGGTTCCCGAACCCGGGCGACGACCCGTGGGTGGCCGTCAACAAGGGCTACGAGATCCAGATCGACGCGACGGACGCCGACGACCGCACCACCGGCGCGGTCTACACGTTCCAGGGCGCCGACGAGGCAGCCCGGGACGCCGCCCTCAACCCGGTCGGGCAGTGGAACGCGTACGACATCCGCGTCGAGGGCGACCGCATCCGCATCTACCTCAACGACGTGCTGGTCAACGACTTCACGAGCACCGACCCGGCCCGCCTGGTCAACAGCTTCGTCGGGGTCCAGAACCACGGCAGCGGCGAGATGGTCAACTACCGGAACATCCGGTTCAAGGAGCTGACCGACGAGCCGGTCGAGGAGCTCGCGATCTCGACGACGGTCCAGACCCGCTGCATGGCGGGCAAGGTCTACGTCGCGGTCCGTGCCACGAACGACGACACGGTGCCGGCGGACATCACGCTGACGACGCCCTTCGGGACGAAGACGGTGACCGGCGTCCAGCCGGGTGCCTCCGCGTACCAGTCGTTCGCGACGCGCTCGACCTCGGTCGAGGCGGGCACCGCCCAGGTGGCCGCGACGGGCGGCGACCTGACGTTCCAGGCGGACGTCGCCTACGAGGCCGCGAGCTGCGGCTGAGCTGAGACCCCGGGGCGGGCGGCGTGAGCCGTCCGCCCCGGGACGGACCGGGCGGGGGCGGCAGCACGAGCCGTCCCCGCCCGTCCCGTCTCACCCCCCTTCTGCACCCCTCGGTGATCCCGGGGCACGCCCCTCGCACGGGCGGAGCGTGGTCCGACGGCGCTCCCACCCTCGCGTAGGGTGCTGACCTCACCCCACCGTCCGCGCAGGACTCGTACCCCGCTCCTGCGCGACCGACTCTCTCCGCACGACGTCCCTCGACGAGGAGGACTGCCCATGGCGCTCGGACGCCTCCTGCACCGGACCGGACGGTTCGCCGCGCGTCGCCGCGGCGTCGTCCTCGGGGTCTGGGCGGTCCTCCTCGTCCTCGGCGCCGTGCTCGGCGGCGCCGTCTTCGACAAGACCACCGACGTCGAGCCCGCGCCGCCCGGCAGCGCCTCCGCCCTCGCGGCCGAGCGCCTCGACGAGCTCTCGCCCGAGGGCGAGACCGTCGTCGCCGTCCTGTCGGGGCGCGACTACTTCTCCACGGACCTGATCGCCCAGGCGAGCGAGGTCATGCACGGCATCCGCGCGATGCCGGGCGTCGTCGAGCTGTTCGACGCCTACACCGGCGGCGGCCTCATCGCCGACGACGGCCAGGGCTCGCTCGTGATCGTCGAGCTGGACCCCGCGCTGTCCGACGACGACGCGCTGGCCCTCGCGCACCAGGTCGCCGACGCGCTCCACACGATCGACACCCCCGAGGTGCTCGTCGGGGGCGCCCTCCTCGCCGAGGAGGCGTTCGTCGACCAGGCGATCACCGACGCCGCCGTGGGCGAGGGCGTCGCGATCGCCGTCCTCCTCGTCGTGCTCGTCGTCGTGCTCGGCGGCCTGCGCTCGGGCCTGGTCCCGCTGCTGTCCGCGCTCGCCGCCATCGCGGTCGCGCTCCTCGTGCTGAGCGGCCTGCTGGGGGTCGTCCCCGTCAACGAGTTCGCCGTGAACGTCGTGACGCTGCTCGGCCTCGGGCTCACGGTCGACTACTCGTTGCTCGTCCTGGCGCGCTTCCGCGAGGAGCGCGCCGAGAACCCGGGCCTCCCGCTCGACGAGCTCGTCGGGCGCACGCTCGCGACCGCCGGGCGCGCCGTCCTCGCGTCCGGGCTCGCCGTCGCGATCGCCCTCACCGGCCTGCTCCTGCTCGGCGACTCGCTGCTCTCCGGCATGGCCGTCGGCGGCGCCGTCGTCGTGCTCGTCGCGACCGCCGCCGGGCTCACGCTCGTGCCCGCGCTCGTCGCGACGTGGCACCGCGCCATCCCCGCCCCGGGCGCCCGCACCTGGTCCCACCCGTGGACCGGTCGCGGCGGGGCCGGGACGCTCGGGCGCCTCGCGCGCACCGCCCAGCGGCACGCCGTGCTCGTCACGCTCGGCGCGACCGCCCTCCTCGTCGCGCTCGCCGCGCCGCTCGGCTCGATGACGCTCGGCAGCTCCGAGGTCCACTCCCTGCCCGCCGACGCCGAGGCGCGCCTCGCCGCCGACGCGTCGACGTCGCGCTTCGCCGACCTCGGGGTCACCCCGATCACCGTGCTCGTCGAGGCGCCCCGCGGCGACGAGGCCGCGTCCGCCTACCTCGACCGCGTCGCGGCACTGCCGGGCGTCGAGGACGCGATGCAGGACACCGACTACCCGCCCGAGGTCCTCGTCGTCGACGTCACGCCCGACGTCGGCGAGGGCGGCGACGCGACCGCCGCCGAGGCCCAGGACCTGCTGCGCGCGATCCGCGCGATCGACACCGGCGACCTCGACGTGCACGTCGCCGGCCCGGCCGCCGAGGTCGTCGACACCCAGGAGCACCTCGCGCAGCGCCTCCCGCTCGCGGCGGGCGTCGTCGTCCTCGCGACGTTCGTGCTCCTGTTCCTGCTCACCGGCTCGCTCGTCGTGCCGCTCAAGGCGCTCGTGCTCAACCTGCTCACGCTCGCCGCGACGCTCGGCGTGCTCGTCTCCGTTTTCCAGCACGGTGTCGGCGCCTCGCTGCTCGGGTTCGAGCCCTGGGGTGCGCTCGACGTCACGACGCCCCTGCTCATCGGCATGCTCGTGTTCGGCCTGTCCACCGACTACGAGGTGTTCCTCCTCGCGCGCACGGCCGAGGAGTGGCGCGCCCGCACGCCCGGCGAGGACCCGCGCGCCGCGAACGACCGGGCCGTGCTCCGCGGCATCACCGCGACCGGCCCGGTCGTCACGACGGCGGCCGTCGCCATCGGCATCGTGTTCCTCGGCTTCGCGGCGGGCGAGCTCGTCGCGATGAAGGAGGTCGGCGTCGGCATGGCCGTCGCCGTGCTGCTCGACGTGACCGTCGTGCGCGGCCTCCTCCTCCCCGCGACGATGACCCTCCTCGGGCGGTGGAACTGGTGGCCGGGGAGTGGCGGGCGGTCCGACGCCGCGGGGCTGGCTTCCGCCGAGACCTCCGCGGGGGCGGGGCGGGTCTACCATCCGCCCGCTCGTTCCTCGCGGGCTCCCGCCAGACCCGCCACGACCCGCCCCACCCCCGCTCCGGCCTCGGCTCCCGACTCGGCGTCACCGACTCCCGGTGAGGGAAACAGCTCGGGGCTTCCGAGGTAGAGCCCGTGTCCGCCGAGAGAGAGCCGTGGTGCGTCAGGCGTCGCGCATGACCTCGGTGACGAAGCGGGCGGAGCGCTCGCGGAGGCCGTCGACGCGGAGCTCGACGAACAGCTCGCGCATCGACTCGTCGTCGCCGATCTCGGTGCGGGTCGGGGTGCGCCGCACGTTCTGCGAGCAGAGGAACTGCGTGCAGATGAGGGTGCCGACGGTGTTGCCCCGGCGCCCGGCGGCGCCGGCGCGTCGCGCGACGTAGAGGCTGACGTCGTCCGTCACGACGACGTCCTCGCACCACGCGCAGACGGCGCGCTTGCGCATGCCGCCCGTCTTGGCGTCGGTGGAGCGCAGCAGGACGCCGCGCGGCTCGTCGTCGACCACGACGACGGCGTACGCGAGCAGCGGCGCCTTGCGGTCGCGCCACCCGAGGTAGTCGAGGCGGTCCCAGTCGAGCGTGTCGAGGTCGGGGAGGGTCGCCTGCGCGGCCTCCCGCTTGGAGGCGTTGACGAACGACGCGCGGATCTGCTTCTCGGTCAGGGGGATCATGGGTTCACGGCTTCCGTGTCGGTACGGTCCCACCCTGCCCGACGGCGTGCGGCGGCGCAGGCGGTCGGCTCACGGCGACGCGGGGTCGCGGTGGCCGCACGACGACGTCGCTCGTCCGAGGCGGGGAAGGCGGGGAGGACGGCATGCCCGCTACCGCCGTCGCCAAGACCTGCTGTGTGCGGGGGATGTGTCGTCAGGAACGCGTCGTGACGACGAACACCCAGCACTCGACGGGGCGGGCGCCCTGTCGGCGTCCGGAGGCTGGTCTCAGCGGGTGACGGTGCGGGAGGGGAGGGGGCCCGAGCAGGCCGCCATGGCCACCCCGCAACCTGCGGTGCCGTGCATCCGCGTCTCCTCGTCCCGTGCGGTGCGCCGTCCGGCGCGACCTGATCCGTGGTCGTGCCCGTCCGGCACGACGAACGGCTGCCCTCGGCAACCGTCACCCTCGATGGTGCGCCCCGCGCACCGCCCCCGTCAACGTGATTCCGCTCGCGCGGCGCCGTCCGGCCGCCGAGCCCGGGGTTCTTCCCCAGGATTCGCCCCGCGTGGGGAGCGACCCCGGGCTCGGCACGGACGCCACGAAGCCGGTGACCTCCGGCGACCCGGAAGGGACGAAAGACGGCTGGTCCGGACGCTCGCGGGCGCGAGACTCGGAGGCTCCGCCACCCGTCGTCGAGGAGGATCCTCCGTGCCCGTCGCGCCGTCACCGTCCGAGACCGCCGCTCCCGTGGGGGAGCGCCTGGTGTCCGTGGAGGTGGTGGTGCCGTCCGGGGTGTTCTGGTCGGGCCCGGCGCGCAGCGTCACGGTGCCGTCGGTGTCCGGCACGCTCGGGATCCTCGCACGGCACCAGCCGGTCGCGGCGACCCTGAGGGCGGGTCGCGTGCGGCTGCGCACGCCCGACCGTCCGACGGCGGAGCTGCGCATCGGCGGCGGCTTCGTCGTGGTCGACGACGACGAGGTGACGATCCTCGCCGACGACGCGACCTGGGTGCTGGCGCGGTAGCCCTACGCGGGGTCGGCCACCGGGCCGAGCTGCACGACGACGATCCGGTGCCCGTCGGGGTCGTGGACGTGCGCGAACCGGCCCCCGGACTCGGCGTCGGCGTCCGGCCCGACGAACGGCGCGACCCCCACGGCGGCGAGCCGCGCGAGGGTCGCGTCGAGGTCGTCGACGTAGAGCACGAGGTTCGGCAGCCCGTGGCGCACGAGGGGCGCGCCGCCCGCGGGGAGCGGGACGAGCCAGAGCCCGGGCTCGTCGACGCGACCCGGCCCGACGTGCAGCAGCGGGAAGCCGTCCGTCTCGCCGCGGAACAGCGTCCCGAACCCGAACCCGTCCGCCCAGAACGCGGCGCTCGCGTCGAGGTCGTGGCACAGCAGGACGGTGCGGCCGATCGTCGTCGTCATGGGCCCGAGCCTAGGACGTCCCACGTGCCGCCCGACCGCCCGGGCGCGCGTGCGCCGTCGGGCATACCGTGGTGCGCATGACCAGCGACGGCGGCATCCGCAGGACGATCGGCGACCTCGTGGCGCAGGAGCGCGAGCTCCGCGAGCAGTTCGCGCACGGCGAGATCACCGGCGGGCAGGAGCACGAGCGGCTGCGCGCGATCGAGGTGGAGCTCGACCAGTGCTGGGACCTGCTGCGGCAGCGCGACGCGGCCCGCGAGTTCGGGAGCGACCCGGATGCCGCGACCGTGCGCGACCCCGGTACCGTGGAGGGGTACCTGGACTGACCCGCACCGAAGGAGCCCTTGTGAGCACGCAGGACACGCAGCAGATCCCCACCGGCACCGAGGGGCGCGACGTCGCGGACCGCGCGGGCGCCGTCGCCCGGTTCGTCGTCGCCTTCGCGCTGTTCCTGGGCGGGCTCGTGCTCATGGGCTCGGGCATGTCGGGTGTGGACGGCGGCGTGTGGCTGTTCGTCGGCGGCCTCGCCGCCTGCACGCTCGCGTTCGCCCTCCCGATGTCGGGCGCCGCGGAGCGCTGAGCGGACGGCTCCCGCGTGGCGCCGGGTGGCGCCGCGCGGTGGCCTGCGGCGTCCCGACCGCCGCGGTGCGCTCCGGGTCCTCATCGACGCCATGCGTCCAGCAGGTCGTCGGCGCTGAAGGCGAGGTCAGCACCGGTGGGGACCTCGCCCGACGGGCTGACGGCGGCGACGAGCGCGTCAGCCGCCCGCGGGACCCGGCCGCGCACGGCGTGCAGTGCGCTGATCTCCCGGGCCGACACGCCGCGCTCCCGCCGCCACTTGATGGAACCGACCAGCGAAGAGCGGTCGCGAGTCATGGCGACCACGTCGACCTCGACACCGCCGTCCCGGGTCCACCACGGGTGCACCGTCTCGACGTCGGCGAGCCGCTCGTCGTCCCGCGAGAGACGGGTCAGCGCTTCTCGGACCACCGGTTCGATGCTTCGTCCTCGCCAGCTCGCCCAGTCGCGATCGAAGGCGGTGATGGCGAGATCCTCTCGACCGCGCGAGATCTGCTCCACCCTCCGCTCGACGTAGCGGAACCAGAAGCGAAGGTACGGATCCGTGATCCGGTAGCGACGCAGCCGGCCCCCCGGCGCGGCCCAGGCCGGTACCTCGCGTTCGACGAGCGACTTCGTCTCCGTCAGGGTCTTGAGTGCCCGGGTCGTCGCGGTCTCCAGCGCCTTGCGTTCCGAGGAGTCCTGGATCGCGGAGAGCACGTCGCTGAACCCGGGGTTCGCCGTGTCGTCCGAGCCGATCGCCGCGAGCACCCGGTACGCGGCGGGTGCGTCGGGGAACTCGGCGTCGAGCGTGAGCCGCGCCGTCGTGACGAGCGGGCTGTAGGAGTCGGCGAGAGAGGCCCTGACGTACTCCTCGGGGCTCCGCCCTGACCTCGCGAGGTCGGTGAGCAGTCGCGGGTACCCGCCCGTGACGAGGTAGGCGTCGAAGGCGTCGAACGCGCTGCGGCCCGGGAGCGCAGACGCCACCTCGGCCGGGTCGAGCGGTGCGACGGCGCACGGGCGCAGGCGTCCGAAGAGGGGGCGACCGTGCGCCGACAGCTGTTCCATCATCGCGACGTCGGAGCCGATGAGGACCAGCAGGATCGGTAGCTTCTCCAGCGTCCGGTCCCACTGGGCCTGCAGCTCGCCCTCGAGGGCCGGGTCGGCGGCGACCATCCACGGGAACTCGTCGAGAACGGCGATCACAGGTCCGGACCGTGCTGCGACGGACAGGCGGCCGAGCCATTCCCGCCACGAGGCGGCCGGAGCCTGGGTCAGGAGGTCGGCGTCCGGCAGCGGACGGCGAGATTCGACGATCGCTCGGGTGGCGTCGTCGAGCTGGCGCCGCACCGATGACCCGTAGACGCCGGGGACGTAGACAGACGGCACCTCCGCCGACTCGACGAACTGTTCGACCAGGGTGGACTTGCCGACGTGTCGTCGCCCGCGCAGCGCGACGATCTGTCCGGTCCCGTGGCTGACCACGGCATCGAGATGCGACTGGAGAGCGTTCGTGCTCGTCGTACGGCGCACCAGACCTTCATCGAAGGTAGCAGACATGCGATGAAGCATACATCGCATGTCTGCTATCTCCTGGGTCAGGCGAAGGTCGCGCGAACCGCCCTCGCCGCCGCGACGAGGTGCTCGAGCGACGGCACGGTCTCCTCGTAGCGGCGGGTCTTGAGGCCGCAGTCGGGGTTGACCCACACGACCTTCGGGTCGATCGACTTCACAGCGAGCTCCAGCAGCTCCGTGACCTCCTCGGCGGAGGGCACGCGCGGGCTGTGGATGTCGTAGACGCCCGGCCCGATGCCGCGCGCGTACCCGGCGTCGCGCAGCTCCGGCACGATCTCCATGCGCGAGCGCGCCGCCTCGACCGACGTCACGTCGGCGTCGAGGCCGTCGATCGCGCCGATGACCTCGCCGAACTCCGAGTAGCACAGGTGCGTGTGGATCTGCGTCGCCGCCGCCACGCCTGACGTCGCGAGCCGGAACGAGCCGACCGACCAGTCGAGGTACGCAGGCTGGTCGGCCTTGCGCAGCGGGAGCAGCTCGCGCAGCGCGGGCTCGTCGACCTGCACGATCCCGATGCCCGCGGCCTCCAGGTCCGCGATCTCGTCGCGCAGCGCGAGGCCCACCTGGTTCGCGGTGTCGCCCAGTGGCTGGTCGTCGCGCACGAACGACCACGCGAGGATCGTCACCGGCCCGGTGAGCATGCCCTTGACCGGCTTCTCGGTGAGCGACGCCGTGTACGACGACCACTCGACCGTGATCGGCGCCGGGCGCGTCACGTCGCCCCACAGGATCGGCGGGCGCACGCAGCGCGACCCGTACGACTGCACCCAGCCGTTCGCCGTGACCGCGAACCCGTCGAGGTGCTCCGCGAAGTACTGCACCATGTCGTTGCGCTCGGGCTCGCCGTGCACGAGCACGTCGAGGCCCAGCTCCTCCTGGAGCGCGACCACGCGCGCGATCTCCTCGCGCATCGCGGTCGTGTAGTCCGCGTCCGCGAGCTCGCCCTTCGTCCACAGCGCGCGGGCGCGGCGGATCTCCGGGGTCTGCGGGAACGAGCCGATCGTCGTCGTCGGCAGCGGCGGCAGGTTCAGGCGCTCCTGCTGCGCGGCCGCACGCTCGGCGTAGTCGCCGCGCGCAAAGTCCGCCTCGGTGAGCGCGGCGGCGCGCTCGCGCACCGCGGGCACGACGACGCCGCTCGCCGCGGCGCGTGACGCCACCGCTGCGCGGGACGCCTCGATCTCGGCCGCGACGCCGTCGCGACCCTCCGTGAGCGCGCGGGCGAGCGTCGCGACCTCGCCCACCTTCTGGTCCGCGAACGCGAGCCAGTCGCGCAGGCGCGGGTCGAGCGTCGTGCCCGACGCCGCCCCCGCCTCGGCGAACGTCTCGTCCTCCACGTCGTGCGGCACGTGCAGCAGCGACGTCGACGTCCCGACGGCGACCGCGCCCGCCCCGAGGTTGCGTGCGGCATCGAGCACGTCGAGCTTCGCGGAGAGGTCGGCACGCCAGATGTTGTGCCCGTCGATCGCGCCGACGACGATCGTCTTCGACACGAGGTCGTCGTAGGGCGAGTCCGGGAGGTCTGCCCGGACGGCGTCGATCGCGATCGCTTCGACGTCCGTTCCCGCGAGCGTCGCCAGGAAGTCGTGGGTCCCGCCGTCGGCGTCGACCGACGTCTCCAACCCGCCGAACGGCGTCGCGACGAGGATCGCGGGCCGCGCGTCCTGCGCCGAACCCGGGATCTCTCCCGACCCGGCGGCCTCCGTGGGGAGCGACCCCGGGTTCGGCACTGGGCGGAGGTCGGTCGCGAGGGTGCGGTAGGCCGACTCCACCGCTGCCGCGAGCTCCGTGAACGGCACGTCGACCGAGTCGGTGACGAGGATCGGCTCGTCGAGCTGGACCCACGGCGCACCGGCGGCGGCGAGCGCGCGCAGCAGGTCGGCGTAGGCGGCGACGACGTCGTCCAGGCGGTCGAGGGGCGAGTAGCCCGAGGGGGCGTCTTCGGCGGCCTTCGAGAGCGCGAGGAACGTCACCGGCCCGACGACGACGGGCCGCGTCACGACGCCGGCCTCCTTGGCCTCGACGAACTCGCGCACGATGCGGTCGTCGACGAACCGGATCGGGGTGTCCGGGCCGATCTCGGGCACGAGGTAGTGGTAGTTGGTGTCGAACCACTTGGTCATCTCGAGCGGGGCGTCGTCGCCCTGGCCGCGCGCGACGGTGAAGTAGCCCGCGAGGTCGAGGCGGCCGGCGTCGTCGGTGAGCGACGCGAACCGCGACGGGACCGCGCCGAGCGAGGCGGCGACGTCGAGCACCTGGTCGTAGAAGGAGAACGACCCGGGGACCGCCGCGTCGTCGGCACCGAGGCCGAGGTCCACGAGCCGGCGCGCGGTCGCGAGGCGCAGCTCGCGGGCCGTGGCCTCGAGCTCGTCGGCGCTCGTGCGCCCGGCCCAGAACGCCTCGACGGCCTTCTTGAGCTCGCGGCGACGCCCGATGCGGGGGTAGCCGAGCACGGTGCCGGCGGGGAAGCCGGCCTGGATCTGGGTAGGGGAGGGTACGGAAGTGGTCATGATCGAAACCTCTTGCTGGTCCGGAGGACCGGTCAGACGGGCGTGCCGTGCGTGGCGGCGCTCGTCGTGGGCAGGGAGGTGCCGGTGACCCACGGCCCGCTGGCCAGGTCCGGGACGAGCGGGGCGGCGGCAGCGCTGGCGCTGCCTCCCGTCCCGGCCGACCCGCCGCCGAGGCGGACACCCTCGAGCAGGTCAAGAGCGGCGCGGTGCTTGTTGAACGTGTACACGTGCAGACCGGGCGCACCCGCGTCGAGGACGCGCTGCGCGAGGTCGACCGAGTACGCGATCCCGTAGGCGTGCTGCGCCTCCGGGTCGGGCAGGGCGTCGAGCGCGTCCAGCAGGTGCTGGGGCGCGCGCACGCCCGTGAGCTCCTCGACGCGGCGGAGCCGCGCGGGCTCCGTCGTGGGCAGCAGCCCGGCGAGGATGGGGATCGTCACGCCGGCCGCGCGGGCCTCGGCGACGAAGTCGGTGTACGACGACGCGTCGTAGAAGAGCTGCGTGATCGCGAAGCTCGCGCCGGCCTGCTGCTTCTGCCACAGGCGGCGCACCTCCTGCGTGCGCGTCGTGCCGGCGGCGGGGTTGCCGTCGCAGAACGTCGCGACGGCGATCGTCAGCGGCCGGGCCGCGCCGCGCAGCGCCGCGGCCGGGTCGGCCGCGCAGCGCGATGCCTCGACCTCGCGCAGGAGCGCGACGAGCTCGGTCGACGACCGCACGCCGTCGGGCGCCGGCTGCCAGTCCGGCTGGTCGCGCGGCGGGTCGCCCCGCAGCGCGAGGAAGCTGCGCACGCCCTCGTCGAGGAAGTCGGAGATGACCTCCTCGACGTCCTCGCGCGACGCCCCGACGCACGTGAGGTGCGCGATCGGCAGCACGGGCGTGCCCTGGAGCAGCCGCCCGACGACCTGGCGAGCCGTCGCACGGTCGGTGCCCGCCGCCCCGTACGTCACGGACACGAAGTCGGGGTGCGTCGCGACGAGACGGCGTGCCGTCTCCCAGAACTTGGGCGCCGCGTCCGGGCGCCGCGGGGGCATGAGCTCGAACGAGACCGTCGGCCGTGCCGCCCCGCCGTGGGCCTGCCCGACGGCGTCCGCGACGCTCACGACGTCGCCTCGCCCGGGGTGCGTGCGTGCGCGACCGCCGTCGGGCACGTGCTGCCCGGACGGTGCGCGAAGGATGCCTCTGAGACCATTAGTCGCTCCATCGACCCTGGCGTTAGCACCTTTGTCCTCGGGAGGCTTCCGTCGGCGGGTTGCTGCGGTGTCGTCGAGCCAGGACTCTCGACCGCTCTGGATGGTTGGCACGATCCTACGACCCATCCGACATGCGGTCGAGAGTGACCGCTTGCTGAGACGGGCGACATCGGTCCCCGTGTCGGACGGACCGCGCCACCAGGCTCGCTCAGGTGCGATCTCGCTGCCACAGCATCTCGACGCCCAGGACGATCGCGCACACGACACCCAGCGTCCCGGGGACCGCCACGAACGCGACGTGGATCGGGCTGTCCTCGTCCGGAAGGAAGAGATCGATCCAGCCCAGCGAGAGGGCCAGGGCCGTCGAGACCCCGCCCAGGCGCGACGACCACGAGAACAGGTGGCTGTGCCAGGGAGCGTCATCCTGCGTGTCTCGGGTCCGCACGTCGATGCTGAAGAAGATCAGCAGAGCGGCGAGGAAGGAGATGAGCGAGACCATCTCGGCGGAAGGCATCGGCTGCATGCGATCGGACCATACCTCCGTGGTGCGTACTTGGCCCGCCGGCAGTGGTTACGGTGAGCCGACAGCCTCAGACAGCGACGAACCGAGGAGCCCGCGTGTACGCCACCCCGACCCGCCCGATGACCCAGGACGAGCTCGACCGGATCTGCCGGGTGTGGGCCGACTGCGGCAGCGACGACCCCACCGACCGGTGGCTCGAGCTGTGGGACGGCGGCGACGCCGACGACCACCCGGAGCAGCGCGACGCGATCGTCGCGATCGCACGGGAGGTCGGCCTGGAGGCCGCGGTCGAGGACGGCGTCCTGCGCGTGCAGAAGACCCAGCAGCTCCACGACGAGATCGGCGCGCGCTGGATCTGACCAGGTCAGGGCTCCTGCGCTACAGATTTCACGCTTTCCACGCTACAGATCTCAGGCTTCACACCGTCGTCAACGACGCCGGAGCTCCGGCACGTGCAGGCGCCGCAGGAACCTGTCGGTGCGCAGGGGCGGGCCGTGCCGGTCGAGGAGCGACACGACGACGACGGTCGCGGTCGCGAGCGGGATGGTCCACGCCGCGGGCTGGGCGAGCAGGGCACGCACGACGCCGGGGACGCCGTCGGCTGCATCCCCGGTCGGGCCGGCACCGTAGCCCGCGGCGACGAGCGCGGACGAGGCGAGCAGCGCCGTCGCGCACAGGACGGACCCCACGACCATCCCCGCCACCGCGCCGCGTGCGGTGAGGCGGCGCCACCACACGCCGAGCAGGATCACCGGCGACAGCGCGGAGGCGGCGAACACGAACACCGTCCCGACGCTCGTCACGAGCCCCTGCGGGATGGTGACGAGCGCGAACGCGAGCGGGATGAGCGTGCACGCGACCGCCGACCAGCGGAACGAGCGCACGGTCCCGCCGAACAGGTCCTGGCTCACGACGCCCGCGAGCGCCACGACCAGCCCCGACGACGTGCCGAGGAACGCGGCGAACGCCCCGGCGACGACGAGCGCGGCGAGCAGCTCGCCGCCGAGCCCGGGGACGAGGCGGGTCGGCAGGGTGAGCACGACGGTGTCCGCGACGCCGGGCGTCGCGAGGTCGGGCGCGACGACCCGGGCGACGAGCCCGAGCGTGCTGGACACCATGTAGAACACGCTGATCATCACGAGCACGACGACGGTCGTGCGGCGGGCCGAGCCGCCGTCGGGCGAGGTGTAGAAGCGCACGAGGACGTGCGGCAGGCCGGTCGTGCCGAGCAGCAGCGCGAGCAGGAGCGACACGGTCGCGTACGCGTCGAGGCCGCCGGGCCCGGCGTCGTGCGGGAACACGGCGGCGGGGTCGAAGGTCACGCTGGCACCCCCGGGCTCGAACGCGCCGCCGAGCGCCATGAGCACGAACACGAGGGGCAGCGCGAGCGCGGTGAGCTTGACCCAGAACTGGAACGCCTGGACGAACGTGATGGAGCGCATGCCGCCCGCCGCGACGACGGCGCTCACGACGACCGCGATCCCCACCGACCCGACCCACGGCGGGACGGGCGCGACGCTCGTGATGACGAGCGCCGCGCCGTGGAGCTGCGGCACCACGTAGAGCCACCCGATGACGAGCACGAGCACGCTCGTGACGCGGCGCGCGACGACGGAGTCGAGCCGGGCGTGGACGAAGTCGGGGATCGTGTACGCGCCGCTGCGGCGCAGCGGGCCCGCGACGAACAGCAGGACCAGCAGGTAGCCGGCCGCGTACCCGACGGGGAACCAGAACGCCTCGGCGCCCGAGAGCAGGACGAGCCCCGAGAGGCCCAGGAAGGTGCCCGCGGACAGGTACTCGCCGCTGATCGCCGACGCGTTCCACACCGGCCGCACCGTGCGCGACGCGACGAAGAAGTCGCTCGTGGTGCGCGAGATGCGCAGGCCGTAGAACCCGATGAGCCCCGTCGCGAGCAGGAGCAGCCCGATCGCGACGAGGGGCAGCGCGCTCACGGGGCGCCCGCCTCGTCGGGGGCGGGATCCACGGACCCGCCCGATCCCTCGGCGAGCGCGCGGTACCGGCGCTCGTTGCGCGCCGCCGCGACGGCGAACACGACCGCGAACGCGACGATCACGGGGTAGAACCCGTACGCGTGCACGAGCCAGGGGAGCGGGACGCCGAGGAGCACCACGGAGTCCAGCGCGGGCACCGCGCTCATCGTCACCGTGAGCAGCGCGACGACCGCGAGGAACGAGACCACGCACGCGAGCCCGAGCCGGAGCTGGGCCCGCACGAGGCCGCGCGTGTAGTGCGCCGCGGCGGCGTCCGGCTCCTCGGGCCGACGCGGGGTGGCCGTGGACGTGCCCGACGGCGGCCCGCCCGCCGGGACGCCGGCCGCGGGTCCGCCGGCGGGCAGGGGATCGGTCGACCGGACGCGCACGCGCTCGGGTCGACCCTCGCCGGGTGCTGCACCCCGGGCCGGGGGATGCACCTCGGGGTGCGTCTCTCGAGCGGGAGCGCGTCCGTCGTCGGTCGGGGCCGCGCCCGACGACGGGTCCGGGCCGCTCACGACGGGCCCCGGTGCGGGCCGAGCAGCGCCTCCCGCACGGCCGGGACCATGCGGCGGCTCACCGGCACCTCGTGCCCCGCCACGACGAGCGCGGGCTGCGCCCCGCCGAACCGTGCCGCGGTCACGGCGGCCCGGTCCACGAGGTAGGACCGGTGGACGCGCAGGAACCCGGCGGGCGCCCAGCGCTCCTCGAGGTCGGACAGCGGCTCGCGCACGAGGAACTGCTCGGTGTCCGTGACGAGCCGCGAGTAGTCGCCCTGCGCCTGGACCCACCGCACCGCGCTGCGGCGGACGAGGCGCGTCGTCGTCCCGACCGTCACGACGAGCGTCTCGTCCTCCGGCGCCTCGCGCGGCCGGGCGGCCGGCGCGGGAGGGGCCGCGCTCACGGACGGTGAGGCTCCGCCGTCGGGCACGCCGCCGGTCCCGACGCCGGCCCCGGCCCCGACGCCGCGCCCGGCGCGGTCCGCGACGCGCTCCACGACCCGGTCGACGGCGCGGGTCAGGCGCTCGCGGCGCACGGGCTTGAGCACGTAGTCGACTGCCTCGACGTCGAACGCCTCGAGCGCGCGGGCCTCGTCGGCGGTGACGAACACGACCGCGGGGCGGTCGGTGAACCGCGACAGCGCGCGGGCGAGGTCGAGGCCGGTGAGGCCAGGCATGTGGATGTCGAGGAACGCCGCGTCGACCGCGCGCGAGGAGAGCTCGCGCAGCGCCTCGGAGCCGGTCGCGACGCCGAGCACGGTCCGCACGCGCGGGTCGCGCCGCAGCAGGGCGACGAGCTCGTCGAGCACGGGCCGCTCGTCGTCGGCGACGAGCACGTCGAGCCCGACGGCGGCCGGGTCCTGGGGCGCCGGGCCGGGGGTCGGGTCGGTGCCGGTCACGGCACGCTCACCTCCGTCTCGTGCAGGGGCTGGGAGCGGGGCACGCGCAGGCGCACGAGCGTGCCGGAGCCGGGGGCGGTCTCGATGTCGAGCGCGTGGTCGTCGCCGTAGAGCTGGCGCACGCGCCGGTCGACGTTGCGCAGGCCCACGTGCTCGCTCCCGCGCGACGTGAGGAGCTCGCGCACGACGGCCGGGTCCATGCCGACGCCGTCGTCCTCGACCGTGATCTCGGTCTGGGTGCCCTCGTCGCGCGCGGTGATGACGATCGTCCCGCCGCGCTCCTGGGGCTCCAGGCCGTGCCGGACCGCGTTCTCGACGAGCGGCTGCACCGACAGGAAGGGGATGACGGTCGTCAGCGACTCGGGCGCGATCTGCAGGGTCACGGCGAGGCGCTCCCCGAACCGGGCCTGCTCCAGCTCGACGTAGGAGTGGATGGAGCGCAGCTCGTCCGCGAGCGTCGTGAAGTCGCCGCGGCCGCGGAACGAGTAGCGCGTGAAGTCGGCGAAGTCGAGCACGAGGTCGCGCGCCCGCTCCGGGTCCGTGCTGATGAACGACGCGATGGCGCCGAGCGCGTTGTAGACGAAGTGGGGGCTGATCTGGGCGCGCAGCGCACGCAGCTCGGCCTGCGCGAGCGCGGTGCGCGACGCCTCGAGCTCGCCGAGCTCGAGCTGCGCCGAGCACCACTGCGCGACCTCGCCCGTCGCGCGCACGAGCGGCGGGCGGACTGTGCCCGCGAACGCGACGACGACGCCCGCGACGCGACCGCCCGCGACGACCGGGGCCCCGACGGCGTCCGCGACGTCGCCGCCCGCCTCGTCGCCGTTCTTGTGGTCCCGGCTCTCGACGTGCCGTCGACCGGTGGCGAGCACGCGCTCGGCGACTCGGCGCGCGTCGGGCTCCAGCGTCGTGCTGCCGTCGAGCGCGACCGCGCCCTCGGCCGTGACCACGGCGAGCGCGTCCGCGCCGAGGAGCTGGCGCAGCGAGCGGGCCGCGCGCCCGACGTCGTCGCCGTCGAGCCCGCCCCGCAGGTGCGTCGCGGCGCGCGACGCGAGGTGCAGGGTGCGGAACGTCGCGCGGTCCGAGTCGCTCCCGAGCTCGCGCGACCCGCGCGCGAGCCGCCACGCGAGCACGAGCCCGAGGGTGAGCAGCACGCCCACGACGAGACCGGCGACGGCGCCGGCGAACACGGGCCCGGACATGCAGCGATCGTAACCAGCGTCACGTCCCGCCCTGAGGCGTCCTCGCCTCGGCCGTCGACCAGTCGTCCTGGATCAGCGGCGTCGGCCGCTCGGCGGCCAGGCCGTGCTCGACGACGGTCGCGCGCGTGCACGACGTCGGCCCGCGCCTGGTGCGCGTGACCGTCAGGATCTCGGCGCGGACCCGCGCGACGGTGGCGCTCTCCGTCGCGCCCCACGCGCAGAAGCCTGAGGACCGCACGCCCTCCAGGGGTACGTCCTCGCGACGCTCAGACGAGGATCGCGACCAGGACGACGAACAGCACCACGAGGACGAGGAGCGTGCCGAGCCCGACGAGCAGGGCGAGCGCGACCGGGTGGGCCTGCGTCCAGGGCACGAGCCGCCGGTCGAACGCGCGGAGCTGGGCCGGCGTGACCGGCTGGTGCCAGGGTGTGAGCGGGACGCCGCGGCGCGCGAGGTCGAGCGCGACGGTCGAGAGCTGGTCGCGGTCCCACATCTGCCCGACGAGCAGGAGCAGCCGCTTCGTCGGGGCGACGACGATGAGGTGGTGCGTCGCCCCGGCCATCCCGAACGCCATGCGGTCCACGGTGACGACGCGGTCGACGTCCGCGACCGTGAACCGCTTCGTCCGGCCCCAGCCGTGCACGGTGTACGTCCCGTCGCCGAGGACGATCCGCGCGCGGTCGACCATGCGACGCCCGATCGCGTACGTCAGCGGGATCATGGACAGCGCGAAGGCGAGGAACCCGAGGGCGAGCGCCAGGTTGCCGCTCGCGATCGCCGCCGGGAGCTGCGCGAGACCCACGAGCGGCGCGAGGATCGAGATCAGCGCCATGTTGGAGCGCAGCACCTGACGCTTCGCGGCGTCGCCCATGGCCAGCTCGACCAGGGGCGGGACCGTCCCGTGCCCGGCCGTCGCCTCAGCCACGGCGGAAGAGCTGTCGTCCCGTGGCCGGGTGCAGGGGCGACCCGGCGGGGATCTCGACGGCGTTCGCCCAGACCGGGACGTCGTCCGGGTGCAGCACCCCGGCGCGGACGGCACGGTCGCACAGGCCGCGGGCGACGGCGCCGAGGCTCTCGCGGCACGAGAAGGCGCCGTCGACCAGGGACAGGGCGACGGTCGTGGCGGGAGCGTGGCCCGTCCCCGGGTCGAGCGGGCCGACCGTCGCGACGGCCCGGCCGTGCGAGACGAGCGCCGTCGCGCGCGGAGTGATCCAGCGCAGCACGTCGAGGTCGTCGAGGAAGAAGGCGCGACCGGCGCCCCCGATCTCCCACAGGGCGGCGCCCGCCCGGTGGGCGGCGTCCGAGGCGCGGCGCTTCCAGCGCTGGGAGCCGAACGCCTCGGCGACCCAGCCGGCCGCGGTCGAGGGGTCGGTCGCGAGCACGACCGAGACGGTGGGGATCTGGCCCCGCGGCGGGTCGAGCGTGACGGGGACGGGAGTGCGGGCCACGCCCGTCACCGTAGCCGGTCCGGGTCGGGACTCTCGCCGAGGCCGGCGAGCGCCCGGAGCAGGACGGCGTGACCGGACCGTGCGGCCCCGAGCAGCCAGGCGGCGAAGACGGCGCCGAACGCGAGGGGGAGGAGCGCGACGCACCACGCGACACCGTTCTGGTAGACGGCGCCGAGCGTCGCCAGCCCGGCGGCCGCGGCGAGCCAGATCGCGACCAGGAGGAGGTCCAGCCCGCTGGGCGCGACCGCCCCGCGCACCCGGACGCCGTCGGGCTCCTGGGTGAGACGGGCTCGCAGCACGCTGTGGCCGCTCGCGTGCGCACCGCTGGCCCAGCGGCGCGCGACCAGCGCGTCGCCGCGCACGCGCACCCGGACCTCCTGCCCGCGGCGGGGCAGCTCCGCGACGCAGCGCCGGACGTCGGCGGTCGAGACGCGCGGCAGGAGCAGGTCGAGGGGGACGCGGAGCACGGCGCCGAGCGTAGGCCGTCAGCAGCAGCGCGAGCCAGGGTTGGCGTCCTGCTCGGCGTGGCGCATGCGCCAGAACTCGCGCTCGGTCATCACGACCCCGCCCGGGTGCACCGCGCGCTGGTGCGCGGCGTACGTCGCGTACGCGTCGTCGCCCATGACCTGCCGCACGTACCAGCGGACGGCGCGGAGCCCCGCCACGACGGTCGCGCGGACCGTCGTGGCGGGACCCTGCGTGCCCTGCCGCACCGTCACCGGTGCCCCGTCGCGGCAGGACGCTTCTCGGGCGGCAGCGCCGCCCACTCCTTCTGGATCGCCTTCTCGGCCTTCGTCGCGACGAGGTCGGCCGGGGCGAAGCGGCGCGACGCGACGGGCGGGTCCTCGTGGTTCGTGCCGCCGCCGACGCGCAGCGCCTTCGCGGTCACGAGGACCGACGCGACGATGACGACGATCGCGAGGACGACGAACACGATCGACAGCGTGCCCTGGACGAACGTGTTGCGGACGACCGCCTCCATGGCCTCGACCGAGCCGGCCGTGCCGAACGACGTCTCGCCCGCGGCGAGCGCGTCCTTGAACGCGTTGTGGTTGGCCCAGTACCCGACCGCGGGCACGGGGGAGAAGATCTTCTCGATCGACGCCCAGATGGTGATGACCGCGGTGAACGCGAGCGGCGCCGCGACGATCCACAGCCAGCGCTGGTAGCTGCGCCCCCGCTTGGCGACGATCGCCAGCACGACGGCGAGCGCGATGGCCGCGAGGAGCTGGTTCGCGATGCCGAACAGCGGGAAGAACGTGTTGATGCCGCCGAGCGGGTCGGTCACGCCGAGGTAGAGGATGCTGCCCCACCCGGCGACCATGATCGCGGTGCACAACCACACCCCCGGGCGCCACGTCACGTCCCGGAACCTCGGCACGACGTTGCCGATCGTGTCCTGGAGCATGAAGCGCGCGACGCGCGTGCCGGCGTCGACGGCGGTGAGGATGAACAGCGCCTCGAACATGATCGCGAAGTGGTACCAGAAGCCCATCATCGCGGTGCCGCCCACGAGCTGCTGCATGATGTGCGCGAGGCCCAGGGCGAGCGTGGGGGCGCCGCCCGTGCGGGACACGATCGACGGCTCACCGACGGCCTCGGCCGTGGACGTGAGCATGTCCGGCGTGAGGTTGACGCCCATGAGGCCGAGCCCGTTGACGAAGGCCACGGCCCCCTCCACGGTGCCCCCGGTCGCGGCCGCGGACGAGTTCATCGCGAAGTAGATGCCGCGGTCGATCGAGATCGCGGCGACGAGCGCCATGATCGCGACGAACGACTCCATGAGCATGCCGCCGTAGCCGATGAAGCGCGTCTGGCGCTCCTTCTCGACGAGCTTCGGCGTCGTGCCCGACGCGATGAGCGCGTGGAAGCCGGACAGCGCGCCGCACGCGATGGTGACGAAGAGGAACGGGAACAACGCCCCGGACACGACCGGGCCCGTCTCGCCGCTCGCGAACTCGCTGATCGCGGGCACCGTGATCTCCGGCCGCACGACGATCACCGCGACGGCGAGGACGACGATGACGCCGACCTTCATGAACGTCGACAGGTAGTCGCGCGGGGCGAGCAGGAGCCACACGGGAAGGACGGCGGCGACGAAGCCGTAGACGATCACGCCGACGGCGATGGTCGTGCGGTCGAGGGTGAAGAGGTCGGCGCCCCAGGCGGTGTCGGCGATCCAGCCGCCGCCGATGATCGCGGCGAGCAGCAGGACGAAGCCGATGACCGAGACCTCGGTGATCTTGCCCGGGCGCAGGTAGCGCAGGTACACGCCCATGAACAGCGCGATCGGGATCGTCATGGACACGGAGAACACGCCCCACGGGCTCTCGCCGAGCGCGTTGACGACGACGAGCGCGAGGATCGCGACGATGATGATCATGATGAGCAGCGACGCGACGATCGCGGCGGTGCCGCCCACGCGCCCGAGCTCCTGGCGCGCCATCTGGCCGATGGTCCGCCCGCCGCGGCGCATGGAGAAGAACAGGACGAGGTAGTCCTGCACCGCGCCGGCGAGCACGACGCCGACGATGATCCAGATCGTGCCCGGCAGGTAGCCCATCTGCGCGGCGAGCACCGGGCCGACGAGCGGGCCCGCACCGGCGATGGCGGCGAAGTGGTGGCCGAACAGCACGTGGCGGTCGGTCGGGACGTAGTCCTTGCCGTCCTCGCGCGACTCGGCGGGCGTCGCCCGGCGGTCGTCGGGGCGCGTGACGTAGCGCTCGATGACCTTGGAGTAGAAGCGGTACCCGATGAGGTACGTGCACACGGCGGCGAACACGAACCAGATCGCGTTCACCGTCTCGCCGCGGACGACCGCGAGCATGACCCAGGCGATGCCGCCGAGCAGCGAGATCGCGACCCAGAGGGCGACCTTCTGCGGGGTCCAGCGGGTCCGGGTGCGGTCCTCGGGCACCGCCGTGGGGGGCAGCGACGGGTCCGGCACGATCTCCGGCTCGTCGGGGGCGGCGTTCCGCGCCGCGCGGGTGTCTGTCGTCATCGAGCCTCTCCAGGGTCGCGTCGTTGCGTCCGACCTCGGAAGGCTAGGGAGCCCGCGCGGGGGTGATCCAGGTCACGTCGACCGGCGGTCGAGGTGTGCGACGAACGGTGGCCCGCGTGCGACGAACGGCGCCCGCCGCGCGCGAATCCACGGCGCGGGCTACGGTCCTGCCGTGGCCGACGAGGGCGAGCAGGTCGAGCAGGTCCAGCAGGTCCAGCAGGCAGCGGACGGCGAGCAGGCCGAGAACCGCGAGCACGCGGGCCCTTCGTGGCGCGAGACCGTGACCGTCGTGCTGCTCGCGGTGACGGCCGTCCTCACCGCCTGGAGCGGGTTCGAGGCCAGCAAGTGGGGCGGCGAGATGTCGATCGCGTTCTCGCGCGCGTCGACCCAGCGCATCGAGGCGTCGACGCAGCGCGCGCACGCCGACACCGCCCGGTCGATCGACCTCCAGGTGTTCGGCCTGTGGCTCGAGGCGTACGCGACCGGGGACACCGAGCTCGAGGAGTTCACGCGCGCGCGGTTCACGCCCCACTTCCAGCCGGCGTTCGACGAGTGGCTCGCGTCGCGTCCCCTGCAGAACCCCGACGCCGCGCCCAGCCCGTTCGCGCTCGACGTGTACGTCCCGCCGGGCGCGGTCGAGGCGGTCGAGGCCGACGAGCGTGCGGACGCCCTCTTCGCGCAGGCGCTCGTCAACAACCAGCGGGGCGACAACTACACGCTGACGACCGTGCTCTTCGCGCTCGTGCTGTTCTTCGGCGCCTTCGCGGGCCGGTTCCGCTCCGAGCGCGCCTCCTGGGCCATGGTCGGCCTCGCGTGCGTGGTGCTCGTCGTCGGCGTCGTCTTCCTCGCGACCTTCCCCAAGATCGTCTGACGCCGCGGCCCCCGGGCACCTGTGGGCCTCGTAGCCTGGGGCGATGCAGACCTTGACGACGCCCCGGCTCACCCTCCGCCCCTGGCAGCCCGACGACGCCGACGCCGTCCTCGACATCTACTCGCGCTGGGACGTCATGCGGTTCGTCGGCGTGACGCCGCGCGTCCTGGAGCACCGCGACGAGGCGCTGGAGCGGGTCGAGCGCTGGGCGGCCGCCGACGACGGCACGCACGGGGTCTGGGCGGTCGTCCCGCGCGAGGGCGAGGGCACGGGGCTGCCCGACGGCGCGCCCGTGGGGACCATCCTGCTCAAGCCCATCCCGGCGTCCGGCACCGGCGACCCGCTGCAGCCGTCGGGCGACACGGAGATCGGGTGGCACTTCCACCCCGACGTGTGGGGCCGCGGGTACGCGTCGGAGGCGGCGGCCGCCGTCCTGGCGCACGCGTTCGAGCGGGGTCTCGACCGGGTCGTCGCGGTGACGCATCCCGACAACGCGGCGTCCCAGGCGGTGTGCCGGCGGATCGGCATGACCCACCGCGGCACGACCGACGCCTACTACGGCACGACCTGCGAGCTGTTCGACGTGACGACCCCCTGACGGGGTCGCCCGCCGGTCACGGGACCTGCGTGAGGCGCCGGACCGCGCCGAGGACGTCGACGTCGTCGTGCGGCTCGGTGTCCAGCGCGCGGTGGATGGTCATGCCCTCGATGAACGCGTCGAGCACGCGGCACGTCGCGGGGTCGAAGTGGCGGCCGAGCGCGTCGCGGCTGCGGCGCATCCAGTCGTTCCTGAGCGTCCGGTAGGCCGGGTCGCGCGCCGCGAGCGTGTAGAGCTCGTGCGACAGGACGAGGTCGCGCTGCGTCGCGAAGACGTCGTGCGTGATGAGCGTCGTGACCGCCTGCACGGCCTCCTCGGTCGTGCGCGCGTCGCTCATGCGGCGCTCGAACTGGGCGGCGGCGTCGCGCGCGAACCGGCCGAACGCCTCGCGCAGCAGCTCGTCCATCCCGGCGAAGTGGTACGTCATCGACCCGAGCGGGACGTCGGCGGCGGCCGCGACGCGCCGGTGCGACGTGCCCGCGACGCCGTGCTCGGCGACGACGTCGAGGCACGCGTCGATGATGCGGTCGCGGCGCTCGGGGTCGTGGCGGCGGGCGCGGGGGGTCGGCCCGGTCGGGGCCGCGGGGGCGCTCATGGTCAGATGTTCTCGCGGATCACCCGGGCCGGGTTGCCCACCGCGACGACGTTCGCGGGCAGGTCGCGCGTCACGACGGAGCCCGCGCCCACCACGGTGTTGTCGCCGATCGTCACGCCGGGGCACACGATCACGCCGCCGCCGAGCCACACGTTGTCGCCGAGCGTGATGGGCTCGGCGGCCTCGAGCTTGTCGCGCCGGGGCTGCGGGTCGACGGGGTGGGTCGGCGTGAGGAGCTGGACGTTCGGCCCGAGGAGGCAGTCGTCGCCGACGGTGATCGTCGCGACGTCGAGCGCGGTGAGCCCGGAGTTGACGAACGTCCGGTCTCCGAGGTGCACGTTGCTGCCGAAGTCGACCGCGAGCGGCGGCTTGACCCACGAGCCCTCCCCGAGCGACCCGAGCAGGTCGGCGAGGATCTCGCGGGCACGGGTGTCGTCGCCGTCGCCGTCGAGGACGGCGCGGTGGAACGCGTCGACGAGGACCATGCCCCGGTGGACGCCGCGCGCGATCTCGGGGTCGTCGGCGACGTACAGGTCGCCCGCGGCCATGCGCTCGTAGCTCGTGCGGTCGTCGCCGGCGAAGTAGTCGGTGGTCATGCGGTGGTGGCCTCCTCGGGCGCGGTCGTGCGGCGGTCGTGGTCATCATGCCGGTCGTGGCCGGCCGGGCCCGGTCGGCCCGTGGAGCGCCGGCGCGGGGCGAGCACCCCGGCCAGGAGCACGACGACGAGGCCGGCGAGCGGCAGGACGAGCAGCCCGGCGCGCAGGCTCGTGGCGTCGGCGACGAGCCCGACGATCGGCGGGGACAGGAGGAATCCGAGGCGCATGAGCCACGACACGAGCGTGAGCCCCGTGCCCGCGCGCAGTCCCGGGAGCTCGTCGGCCTGCTGCATCGCGGCGGGGACCAGGGTCGCGACGCCGAACCCGGCGGCGGCGAACCCGGTGATCGTGCCCGGGACGGACGGGAACGCGAGCGCGAGCCCCGTGCCGAGCAGCACGAGCCCGCCCCCGGTCCGGGCGACGGCGCGCTGGCCGAAGCGGTCGACGAGGCGGTCGCCGACGAGCCGACCGACGAACTGCGCGCCGACGAGCGCGACGAACCCGGCGGCGGCGAGCGTCGCCGGGGCGCCGAGCGATCCGGAGAGGTAGACCGCCGCCCACGTGCTGCCCGCGTCCTCCACGAGCGTGCCCGCGACGGCGACGAGGACGAGCGCGGCGAGGGCCGCGGCGGTGCGCGTGCGGGACGTCCGCGCGGCGGCGCCCGCCGCGGCGGCCTCGGTGCTGGTCGGGGCGCCCGGGGTGGTGAGCGTCCCGGCCTCGCCCGCGACGCCGTCGGGCACCTCGCCGTCCAGCCCGGGCAGGCACGCGCGCAGGGCGACGAGCGCGACGACGGAGAACAGCGCGCCGGTGATCGCCAGGTGCACGGCGAGCGGGAGGTCGAGCGCGATCGCGGCGGCGGCCATGCCACCGCCGACCACGGCGCCGACCGACCAGAGCGCGTGGAAGCCGTTGATGATCGAGCGGCCGTAGCGGCGCTGCACGCGCAGGCCGTGGGCGTTCTGCGCGACGTCGGTGAACGCGTCCGTCGCGCCCGCCGCGAACAGCGCGACGACGAGAAGCGGCAGGGCGGGCGCCAGGCCTGCGAGCAGCAGCCCGGCCGCGGTGAGCACCGTGCCCGCGACGGCGACGCGCGCCGACCCGAAGCGCCGCACGAGCGCCGCGGCCGCGAGCCCGGCGGTGATCGCCCCCGCGGGGAACGCCGCGACGGCGAGCCCGTACGTGGCGTTTCCCAGGTCGAGCCCGGCCTTGATCTCGGGGTAGCGCGGCACGAGGTTCGCGAACAGCGCGCCGTTCGTGAGGAACAGCGCGGCGACGGCGACCCGCGCCCGCCGGACGTCCGGCGCCGGCCGCACGGGAGGAGGAGACGACATGCGGACGATCGTACGCACGATGCGTACGCTCGTACACATCTGCTCACGATGCCGAACCCGGGGTTGTTCGCCAGATCGGCGTCGAGGTGGGGGGTAACCCCGGGTTCGGCGGAGGGCGGTACCGCATGAACCCGGGTTCGGCGGGGCGGGGGCGGCCTCTGCACCTAGGCTGGCGGGCATGGACACCGAGGAACGCCTGGCCGTCTTCATCGACTACGAGAACCTCGCGCTCGGCGCGCGCGAGCACCTGGGCGGCATGACGTTCGACTTCGGCCCGATCGCCGACGCGCTCGCGGTGCGCGGGCGGGTGGTCGTGCGGCGCGCCTACGCCGACTGGTCGTACTTCGACGAGGACCGGCGCTCGCTCACGCGGCACCAGGTCGAGCTCATCGAGATGCCGCAGCGCATGGGCGCGTCGCGCAAGAACGCGGCCGACATCAAGATGGTCGTCGACGCGATCGAGATGGCGTTCGAGCGCGACTACATCTCGACGTTCGTCATGTGCACGGGGGACAGCGACTTCTCCCCGCTCGTCCACAAGCTGCGCGAGCTCAACAAGCGCGTGATCGGCGTGGGCGTCGAGAAGTCGACGTCGCGCCTCCTGCCGCCGGCGTGCGACGAGTTCCTCTTCTACGACCGGCTCGAGGGCGTCGACGTCCCGGACGAGCCGGAGCCCCGCTCGGTCCGCGGCTCGCGCACGTCCGGTGCGACGGCGTCGGGCGGGGCCAAGGCGAAGCGTTCCGGCGGGCGCACGTCCGGACGTCGCAAGGCGACCGAGATCGCCGAGCCGGAGGTCGAGACCCCGGCCGCGGCGGCGCTCGCGGAGCTCGGCGAGGCCGTCGGGCGCTCGTCCCGGCGGGGCGAGCCCGTCGTGACCGAGAACGCCGAGGTCGACGGCGAGACGACGCCCGTCGAGCAGCCGGCCGACGAGCCCGCGCTCGCCGCGACGACCCCCGAGGGCGACGACGACGCGCCGTCGGGCGAGGACGTCCCCATGGAGGTGCGCGTCGCGCAGACGCTCGCGGACCTCGAGGCGTCCACGAGCGGACCCGTCACCGCGTCGGTGCTCAAGCGCACGCTCCTGCGCAAGGACCCGACGTTCAGCGAGGCCGACTACGGGTTCCGCAACTTCGGCGAGTTCCTGCGGTTCCTCGCCGACCGGAGCTTCGTGGAGCTCGCGCCGGGACCCGCGACGGGCGACCCGGAGGTGTCGCTGCCCGCGCAGGGCGACACCGACCAGGCGTTCGCGCTCGTGCGCGACGTGGTCCGGGAGGAGGGCGGCTCGACCGTCCTGTCCGGCCTGAAGAACGCGATCCGCAAGAAGCGCCCCGACTTCAGCGAGAAGGCGCTCGGGTACCGCGGCTTCCTCCAGTTCTGCAAGGCGGCGCAGGCCGCCGGCGCCGTCGACCTGGCCTGGGACGACGACGCCGACGACTACCGCGTGTCGGTCGCCTGACGCTGAGCCCGACGACGGCCCGGGCGCCGGTCTCCCGGCGCCCGGGCCCCGAGGGCCGCCGCGGTGATCAGCGCCCGACGAAGGCGAGCAGCGCCTCGTTGACCTCGGCCGCGTGGGTGACGAGCAGGCCGTGGGGCGCGCCCTCGACCTCGACGTACTCGGCGTCCGGCACGAGCTCGCGGAAGCGGCGCCCGGTCGCGTCGATCGGGAGGATGTTGTCCTTCGTGCCATGCAGGATGAGCGTCGGCTTGCCGGCCGCGCGGACCGCCTCGACGTCGGCCCGGAAGTCCTCGATCCACGTGGGCACGACGGCGTACGCGGCGACGGGGGCGGACCCGATCGCGGTGATCCAGCTCGCGCGGACGGTGTCCTCGCTGATGCGCTTCCCGAGGTTCTCGTCGAGGTTGTAGAAGTCCTTGTAGAACTGCGTGTACCAGGCGTACCGGTCGGCGCGGGCCGCCTCGGCGATCCCGTCGAACACGGACTGCGGGACGCCCTCGGGGTTGTCGTCGCGCTGGACGAGGAACGGCTCGAGCGACGCGAGGAACGCGAGCTTGGCGACACGCTCGTGCCCGTGGTTGTGGACGTAGCGGGCGAGCTCGCCGGTGCCCATGGAGAACCCGACGAGGATCACGTCGCGCAGGTCGAGCGTCTCGAGGACGGTGCTGAGGTCGGCCGCGAAGGTGTCGTAGTCGTACCCGCTGCCGACCTTGCTCGACGCGCCGAACCCGCGGCGGTCGTAGGTGATGACGCGGTGGCCGGCGGCGATCAGCTCGCGCTTCTGGAGCTCCCAGCTGTGCCCGTCGAGGGGGTAGCCGTGGATGAGGACGACCGGCTGGCCGGTGCCCTGGTCCTCGTAGTAGAGCTCGATGTCGGTGGAGTTCTCCTGCCCGACGGTGATGTACCCCATGGCCGTGCTCCCTTCGCAGAGTCGAGAGAACGATCGTTCTCCCGGTGGTCGCTACACTAGAGAACGATGGTTCTCAGCGCAAGTGGCGCGACGTGAACAGGAGATGACGATGCTCGATGACGCGAGCGCACGCACGGCGGTGGTGGCCGCCGCCGACCGGCTGTTCTACGCCCGCGGCGTCCAGTCCGTGGGGATGGACGCGGTCCGTGCCGAGGCCGGGGTGTCGCTCAAGCGCATCTACTCGCTGTTCCCGTCCAAGGACGACCTCGTGGTCGCCGTGCTGCGGCACCGCACCGAGCAGTGGGACGCGGGGATCACCCGCGCGGCGGCCGGCGCGACCACACCACGCGACCGGCTGCTCGCCGTGTTCGGCTTCCTCGACGCGTGGTTCCGCGAGGAAGGATTCCGCGGGTGCGCGTTCATCAACTCGTTCGGCGAGCTCGGCGCGACGTCGCCCGCCGTCGCCGCGGCCGTGCGCGAGCACAAGGAGTCGTTCCAGCGGTACGCCCGTGACGTCGTGCGCGAGGCGGGGCTGCCCGACGACGTCGCGCTCCAGGTCGTGCTGCTCGCCGAGGGAGCGCAGACGACGGCGGCCATCACGCAGGACGTCGACGTCGCGCGCCAGGCGCGCCGAGCGGCCGAGGCCATCCTCGACGCGGCAGTCCCGGCGACGGCCTGAGCCTGGGGCGCCTGGACCCTGGCCTCGGCGCCTTGCAGTTCACGAGGGGGGATGTGGGAGCGATTCCACGACACGCCGAGAGAGCGCTCGCTCACAAGCCCGACACCCCGTAGGTTCGCGGGCGGAGGGCCGAGGAGCGGCCCCCGCCCCGGTGCAGGGTCGCGCCGAGAGCACGTCGCGCACCGTGGCGAGACGCAGGCGGCAGCCGCCGCCGGACCTGGAGGATCGATGGACCTCGCACGTCAGCGTTCACCCCGTCCCACGCCCCTGCGGGGCGCCCGCCCACGACCCGGCCGGCCGCGACGCCGTCGGGCACCGCGCGTCGGCGAGACCGCGCGCCGCGTCGTCGCGGTCGCGGTCACGGCGCTCACCGTGAGCGCCGCGGCGCTCGTCGCGGCCCCCGCCGCGACCGCTGCGCCGGGTGACGTCATCTGGTCGGACGAGTTCGACGGCGCCGCGGGCTCGGCCCCGAGCTCCGCCCGCTGGAACCACGAGACGGGCGCCGGAGGGTGGGGCAACGCCGAGCTCCAGAACTACACGACGTCGCGCGCGAACTCGGCGCTCGACGGACAGGGCCACCTCGTCATCACCGCGCGCCGCGAGGCCGACGGGTCCTACACCTCCGCCCGCATGACGACGCAGGGGAAGTTCCAGCCGCAGTACGGGCGCGTGGAGGCGCGCATCCAGATCCCGCGCGGCCAGGGGATCTGGCCGGCGTTCTGGATGCTCGGCGGCAACCTGCCGGGGGTCGGCTGGCCGGCGTCGGGCGAGATCGACGTCATGGAGAACGTCGGCTTCGAGCCGCACCGCGTGCACGGCACGGTGCACGGACCGGGGTACTCGGGCGGCGCCGGCATCACGGGCATGTACCAGCACCCGCAGGGCTGGTCGTTCGCCGACGACTTCCACACCTTCGCGGTCGACTGGAAGCCGGGCGAGATCACGTGGTTCGTGGACGGCCAGCAGTTCCACCGCGTCACGCGCGCGAGCGTCGGCGCGAACGCGTGGGTGTTCGACCAGCCGTTCTTCCTCATCCTCAACGTCGCGGTCGGCGGGCAGTGGCCCGGGTACCCCGACGGCACGACCTCGTTCCCCCAGCAGATGAAGGTGGACTACGTCCGGGTCTACGACAACGGCTCGGGAACCTCCAACCCGAACCCCGGTGGCAGCCTCCCGACCGGGACCGGGACGATCCGGATCACGAACGGGTACTGCCTCGACGTCCCGTGGGGCCAGACGCACGACGGCAACCGCGTGCAGATCGTCCCGTGCAACGGCAACGTCGCCCAGTCCTGGACGCGGGGGAGCGACGGGACCATCAGGGCGCTCGGCAAGTGCCTCGACGTGAGCGGCAGCGGCACGGCGAACGGGACGGCGGTCCAGCTCTGGACGTGCAACGGCACGAACGCGCAGAAGTGGACCTACGACGCGGGGGCGAGGACGCTGCGCAACCCGCAGGCGGGGAAGTGCCTCGACGCCGAGGGCGGCAACCCGCTCTACGAGGGCCAGCGGTTCGTGATCTGGGACTGCCACGGCTCGACCAACCAGCAGTGGACCTTCTGACGTCCTGCCCGCTCGCCTGACGGCCCGCGTCGAGCGCTGCACGTGCGCACGAAGGGTGCACCCCGGGGTGCCTCACTCGTGCGTACGTGCACCGCTCGGCGGGTCGCTGGCGTCCGTGGTGTCGGCGGTGGTCGTGGGTCGCGGGCCGAGGCGGCTCGCGACCATCGGGAGCACGATCACCGACAGCACGCCCGCGCCGACGAGCGCCGCGCCCACGCGCGACGTCATCGCCTCCTGCTCGACCGCGATCTCCGTGAGGGCGACGAGCAGCGGCAGCGCGGTCGCGGCGTAGAGCGCGGTCTGGACGCGCTCGACCGTGGGCAGCTCGCGCCGGAACCACAGCAGCACCGGCCCGCCCCGCACGACCACCATGAGCGCGAAGAACGTCAGCGGCAGCAGCGGCGACGCGACGATGGAGTCGATGTCCAGGCCCATGCCGGAGCTGACGAAGAACACCGGAACGAACACGCCCCACGCGACCGCGTCGAGCTTCTTCTCCAGCGCCTCGACGTCGCCGGGCGCCCAGCGGCGCAGCACCATGCCGCCGACGAACGCGCCCAGCACCGCGTCGAACCCGAGCCCCGCGGCGAGCGCGAGCAGCGCGACGAGCAGCAGCACGGTGAGGCGCAGGGTGCTCTGGCCCGTCCCGTGCTCGGCCGCGCTGAAGAGGCGGTCGCCGCCGAGCGCCTTGAGGCGCCCCAGCCGGCCCGGGAGCGCGGACAGCGCGATCGCGACGACGGCGAACAGGACCAGCAGGATCGCCGCGACCCCGCTCTCGCGCGTCCCGAGCAGCACCGCCATCGCGACGATCGGTCCCAGCTCGCCCACCGCCCCGACCACGAGCACGGTGCGCCCGAGCCGCGACCCGAGCTGACCGCCGTCGCGCAGGATCGGGAGCACGACGCCCAGCGCGGTGGTCGTGAGCGCGATCGCCCCGGCCGCGACCGCGTGCGGGGAGTCGTGGCCGACGACGGCGAGGACGAGGGCCGCCCCGACGACGAGCGACGTCAGCCACGCCGCCCCGGCGCGTTTCCCGACGCGCTCGCGCAGGAGGTTCGGCTCGAGCTCGTACCCGGCGAGGAGGAACAGGAACCCCATGCCGAGGTCGGACAGGAGCGTGACGTCGGCGGGCGTCGCGAGGCCGAGCGCGGACGGGCCGATGAGGATGCCGCCGAGCAGGAGCACGACCACCTGCGGCACGCGCGACCGCGCCGGCATGAGCCCTGCGAGCAGCGGCGCCAGCAGCGCGACGACGAACACCGGGACGAGCGGGGCGTAGACGTTCACGGGCGGTTCTCCGGGTGTCGGCGGGCGGCGGGTCCCAGGATCCCGCAGCGCCGCAGGTCGCGCGCGGCGGAGGCCCGCGGCGTCGTCCGCCGGGGTTGACGGTCCGTCGCGGCCCGGCCTACGGTCGGCCCAGCCGCGGGTCCCGCGGCACCTGGATCGGCAGACAGGACCACTGAGCCGGCGCACCGTGGCGCCGGAGCCGCGCCCCGGTGAGCGACGAGCCACCAGGAGGCACCATGACCAGCACCCGCACCTGGGTCCGCGACCCGCTCGGCGTCTTCACCGCCGACGACGCCCCGGACGCGCCGGACGCGCGCGGCGGGGTCGTCGTCGAGGACGGGGTGATCGCCGAGGTCGTCTCGGCGGGAGCGCAGCCGTCGGCGCCGGTCGACGAGACGTTCGACGCGTCGCAGCACGTGCTCACGCCCGGCCTGATCAACACGCACCACCACTTCTACCAGACGCTCACGCGCGCCTGGGGGCCGGTCGCCGACGCCCCGCTCTTCCCCTGGCTGCAGCGCCTGTACCCGGTGTGGGCGCGGCTCACGCCGCGCGACCACGAGCTCGCGACGACCGTCGCGCTCGCCGAGCTGCTGCTCTCCGGCTGCACGACGGCGGCCGACCACCACTACGTCTTCCCGGCCGGCCTGGACGACGCGATCGACCTGCAGGTCGCCGCCGTCAAGCGGCTCGGGATGCGCGCGACCCTCACGCGCGGGTCCATGACGCTCGGTCAGGACGACGGCGGCCTGCCGCCGCAGTCGGTCGTGCAGAGCCTGGACGTGATCCTCGCCGACTCGCAGCGCCTCGTGGAGAGCCACCACGAGCGCGGCGCCGGGGCGCAGGTCCAGATCGCGCTCGCGCCGTGCTCGCCGTTCTCCGTGACGACCGACGCGATGCGCGAGAGCGCGGCGCTCGCGGAGGACCTCGACGTCCGCCTGCACACGCACCTCGCCGAGACGATCGACGAGGAGGACTTCTGCCGCGAGCGGTTCGGGCTGCGCACGGTCGACTACCTCGAGTCGGTCGGCTGGCTCACGGACCGCGCGTGGCTGGGCCACGGCATCCACTTCGACGACGACGAGGTGCGTCGCCTCGGGGCCGCGGGGACCGGCGTCGCGCACTGCCCGACGTCGAACATGCGCCTCGCGTCCGGGATCGCGCGGGCCGTGGAGCTCGAGGACGCGGGCGCGCCCGTCGGGCTCGGGGTGGACGGCTCGGCGTCGAACGACGCCTCGACGATGATCCTGGAGGCGCGCCAGGCGCTCTACCTCCAGCGACTCAGGTACGGGGCCGACATCCCCGTGACGCGCGCGCTCGGCTGGGGCACGCGGGGCTCCGCACGCGTCCTGGGCCGGGACGACGTCGGCGTGCTCGCCGTCGGCAAGCAGGCCGACCTCGCGCTGTGGCGCCTCGACGAGCTGCGCTTCTCCGGCTCCCACGACCCGGTCGCCGCGCTCCTGCTGTGCGGCGCCGACCGCGCGGACCGCGTCATGGTGGGCGGCGAGTGGCGCGTCGTCGACGGCGCGATCCCGGACCTCGACCTCGGCGCCCTGGTCGCCGAGCACTCGGCCGCAGCCCGCCGCCTCGTCGCGGGCTGACGCCCTCGCGAGCTGTCAGCACGTGGTCGCGCTCCAGGACGACGAGGTGCTGACAGCTCGCGGGGGTGTTCGCGCTGGCCACGTGCGAGTTGCCGGAGGGGACTTGACACACGTCACACTCGGCGTTCGAATAGTGGAAGTAGTTTTCCGCCAAGCGGAACGATAGCTGACGAGGAGGTCCGCTATGAACGCGCGAGCCACGAGGGCCACGGACGGCGCAGAACGTCGTCCGGTACGCCCCGAGGACGAGCGGCTGCCCATCGGGTCGACGTTCGGGTACGGGTTCCAGCACGTGCTCACGATGTACGGCGGCATCATCGCCCCACCGCTCATCGTGGGCGGCGCCGCCGGGCTGACCGGGGCCGAGATCGGGACGCTCGTCGCGGCGTCCCTCTTCATGGGCGGCCTCGCGACGATCCTGCAGACGCTCGGCATCCCGTTCTTCGGCTCGCAGCTCCCGCTCGTGCAGGGCGTGTCGTTCGCGGGCGTGTCGACGATGGTCGCGATCGTCAACGGCGGGGGAGGGATCCCCGGGGTGCTGGGCGCGGTGCTCGTCGCGTCGGCGGTCGGCCTGCTCATCACGCCGTTCTTCGCGCAGATCATCCGGTTCTTCCCCCCGGTCGTCACGGGCGTCGTCATCACGACGATCGGGCTGACCCTCATGCCCGTCGCGGCCAACTGGGCGATGGGCGGCAACGCGAGCGCGCCCGACTACGGCTCGGTGAGCAACATCGGCCTCGCCGCGCTGACGTTCGCGATCGTCATCCTGCTGTCGAAGGTGGGCAGCGGCACGATCTCGCGCCTGTCCATCCTCATCGCGATCGTCGTCGGCACCCTCATCGCCCTCGCGCTGGGCAAGGCGGACTTCTCCGGCGTCGGCGACGGCCCGGTCGCCGCCTTCCCGTCGTTCCTCGGCTTCGGCGCCCCGACGTTCGAGATCGCCGCGATCATCTCGATGCTCATCGTCATCCTCGTGACCCTCACCGAGACGACGGCGGACATCATCGCCGTGGGCGAGATCGTCGGCACGAAGGTGGACCGCAAGCGCATCGCGAACGGTCTGCGCGCCGACATGGCGTCGTCCGTCGTCTCGCCGTTCTTCGGCTCGTTCACGCAGTCGGCGTTCGCGCAGAACGTCGGGCTCGTGGCCATCACGGGCGTGAAGTCGCGGTTCGTCGTCGCGGCGGGCGGCGCGATCCTCGTGGTCCTCGGCCTCCTCCCGGTCCTGGGCCGCGTCGTGGCCGCGGTCCCGACGCCGGTCCTCGGCGGTGCGGGCGTCGTGCTGTTCGGCTCGGTGGCCGCCTCGGGTATCCGCACGCTCGCGAAGGTCGACTACTCCCGGCCGATGAACCTCATCATCGTGGCGGCGTCGATCTCGTTCGGCATGATCCCCATCGCCAAGCCCGACTTCTACGACCAGTTCCCCACGTGGTTCGGCATCATCTTCCACTCGGGCATCAGCTCCGCCGCGGTCATGGCGATCCTGCTCAACCTGCTGTTCAACCACGTCAAGCTCGGCAACCCGCCCGACCCGTCCGTGTTCGCCGCGGGCGCGGAGCACGGTGCGAGCGCGGTGGACGAGGACGACCTCGACGACCTCGAGGACGACGGCGTCATCAACGGCTCGACCCGTCGGCCCGCGGCCACCGACACGGTCCCGCCGGCGGAGCCCGCGGCGAACCCCGCGCCCGTCGCGGGCGAGCAGCAGGTCGACGGGGCGCCCTCCCCGGCGCCCGAGGCGGCGCCCGCGGGTGGTGCCGCCGACGGCGAGAGCACGACTCCCCGGCAGCACGCGGTCGCCCCGCTCCCGCGGACCGCGACCCCGTAGACGCACCTGCCGAGCAGGCACAGCGTCGTGCCCGACGCCGCCCCGCACCCGAGCGACCCCCTCGCGCCGGGTGCGGGGCGCCGTCGTGCCCGGCGTGTTTGGTTCGAGGGTGCGCGATCCTGCAGCGAGGTGGCTCAGCGCATCGACGGCATCTGTGTGTGGTCGAACCGGAGCCGGTGCTGCGTCGACTCGGAGCATGCCCAGTAGGGACCCGCTGGGGACGGTGTCAGCGTCAGGGTGCCGGGGCTGTCCGGGCGGCAGTATGGACAGAAGCTGCTCGGAACGTCCGAGCGGACGACCCTTCCGTTCGGGTCGCGTTCGAGCAGCCCGAGCCCGAGCGGAAGACAGTGGAACTTGTTGGCGCGGAGGTCAGCATGAGCACGGACGGCGAGGAACGCGACAGCAAGGAGGCCCAGGCCGACGACGACCAGAGTCATCGACAAGACCGGAACGTCGAACCTTGTGCCGAGGAGCGTGGTTCCGATCCCCAGGGCGCCGGCGACGATTGACAGCAGGTCCGGTGGGAGCAGGAGGGACCGGACAGTTCCGCGCTCGTAGTCGATCGGGACACGAGTGTCCCACTCGGCTCCCGTCTTGACCGTGACATCGCGCCCGGCGCTGACCCCGCCGCCGATGTTGACGCCAGGGCCGTCGTTGCTCTGGCAGATCCGTGCATGTCGGACTGTCGGACTGCCGCATCGGGAACAGAATCGCGCATCGTCAGCGATCGGTGTACCGCAGCTGCACGGCACAGCAGGCTCTGTCATGGTTTTCCCCCTGGTGTTCGCGAGTGCCAACGGAACGGTCAAGCTCATCGGACACGGTAGGGCGGGGGTCCGACACCCGACCCGAGCGGGTGGAACACCGCGTGCACGGACGTGCGCCGACGACGGTGCACAATGAACGGATGACCTACCGCGTCCTGAGGCTCATCCTGTCGCTGCTCGCCTACGTGCTGCTGCGACCACAGGTGACCGGACGCAACAACATCCCGCGCAACGGGGCGGTCATCCTCGCGAGCAACCACCTGTCGTTCATCGACTCGATCCTCATCCCGATCGTCGCGCCGCGGCACGTCACGTTCCTCGCCAAGGCCGAGTACTTCACGGGCCGCGGGCTCAAGGGCCGGCTCTCGCGCTGGTTCTTCACGACGATCGGCATGATCCCCGTCCAGCGCGACGACCCGCGCGCCGGGCAGCGCTCGCTCGAGGACGCGCTCGAGGTGCTGCAGCGCGGCGGCGCGTTCGGCATCTACCCCGAGGGCACGCGCTCGCGCGACGGCAAGCTGCACGCCGGCCGCACCGGTGTCGCCTGGCTGGCGCTCGCGGGGCACGCCCCGGTCGTCCCCGTCGCCGTGCGCGGCACGGACAAGGTGCAGCCGATCGGCAAGCGGATCCCGCGCCTGCACCGCGTCGAGGTGCACTTCGGCAAGCCCATCGACCCGCAGCGCCAGATCACGGCGGGCACCAAGCCCGCGCAGGCACGGCGCGAGCTCACGGACGAGGTCATGGCGTCGATCCACCGCATGAGCGGCCAGGACCTCGCGGCCTGACGCTCAGAGCGAGCTCAGCCCGAACGCCGTCGCGAAGCCCAGCACGGTCACCAGGCCCGTGACCGGGCCGCCGAACTCCGTGGCCTCCGGGATCATCGTGTCGACGAGCATGGTGAGCAGCGCCCCCGCGGCGAACGCCTGCGTGACCGCCACGACCGCGGGCGACGCGCCGTCGAGCGCGACGTAGCCGATCCCGGCCGCGAGCGCCGAGACCAGGGTCGTCGACCCCCACAGCACCCAGAGCCGTGACGGCTTCGTGCCCGCCTTGAGCAGCCCCGACGTCGCGGACATCGCCTCGGGCAGGTTCGAGACGAACACGGCGGCGAGCATCGCGACGCTGACCCCGCCGCCCCCGATGAGGGTCGCGCCGAGCACGACCGACTCGGGGATCCCGTCGAGCACCGTGCCGAGCGCGATCGCCGCGCCGCCCGTGCCGCCCGCCGCCTGGACGGACTCCGCCTGCACGCCGGTGGACCGCTTGCGGCCCTCGCCGCCCATCCGGTCGATGATGCGGTCGCCGACGAAGAACGTCAGCGCGCCGCCCGCGAGGCCCGCGAGCAGCACGAGCCCGCTCGCGTGCGTGGACGCGTCCTCCACGAGGTCGTACGCGACCGCGCTGATGAGGACGCCCGAGCCGAACGCCATGATGAGCCCGACGAGCCGCTGGCCCGGCGGTCGCCAGAAGACCAGCGCCGCGCCGAGGAGCAGCGACGACGCGCCGACGAGGCCCCACCAGAAGCCGACCATGCGCCCATTGGACCAGCGGCCGGGCGCGACCGCGCGGGGACGGGCGGTCGGCTCGTGCGGTTCCCCCGGCCGGGGGAGGCGCGCCCTGCCCGGTCCCGGGAGACTGGGGCCATGACGCCCGACGACGCCCGCCCGACCCGTGCGGCGACCGCACCGGGGCGGGGCGGATGGGGACGGGTCGTCGCACCGTTGCGCAGCGCGACCACCGTCCGGGCGGGCGTCTACCTCGTGGTCGGCGGAGTGGTCGCGGGCGCGTACGTGACGCTGGTCGCCGGGTTCGTGCAGATGTTCGCCTCGCTGCAGACGCCGCGCGTCGCGATCCTCGTCCTGGCGCTCGTCTCCGCGGTCCTCGTGAGCACGCCGCCGTTCCTGGCCACGGTGCGCTCGCTGGAGATCGCGGCGGTCCGGACGTTCCTCGACGTCGACGTGCCGCTGCCCGCACCGGGGGCACCGGCAACCGGTGCGGCCACGCGCTGGCGCGCCGCGGCCTGGTACGGGCTGCACCTCACGCTCGGTGCCGCGGTGCTCGTCGTGGTGCTGTTCCTCGTCCCGGTCGCGACGCAGCTCGTCCTCTCCGCGACGGGCGTGGAGCCGGTCCTCCTCACCGACTGGCGGCCGTGGGAGGCGCTGCCCGCATGGACGTGGCTGGTCACCGCGGTGCTCGCGCTGCTCGCCGTCCCGTACGCCGTCGCGCTCGCGCGCGCGGTGCTGCGGCAGGCGGCGCTCCCGCTCCTCGGCCCCGACCAGACGGAGCGCATCGCGGAGCTCGAGGCGGCGGCCGACCGCGACGCCGAGCGGGGCCGGCTCGCGCGCGAGCTGCACGACTCGGTCGGCCACGCGCTGACCGTCACGACCCTGCAGGCCGCCGCGGCCGCCCGTCTCCTCGACCGCGACCCGGTCGCCGCGCGTGCCGCGCTCGCCGCGATCGAGGAGACGGGGCGCACCGCCATGGCGGACCTCGACCACGTGCTCGGCCTGCTCCGCGCGGACGTCGCCGCGGCCACGGGCGACGGCTCGCGCGCGCCCGTGCGAAGCCCGGCGCGCACGCTCGCCGACCTCGACGCCCTGCTCGACGACGCGCGCCGCACCGGGGCGGACGTGCGGCGCACGGGCGGTGACGCGCGGGCCGACGTCCCGCGCGCCGTCTCGCAGGAGGCGTACCGCGTCGTGCAGGAGGCGCTCACGAACGCGCTCCGGCACGCCCCGGGCGAGCCGGTCGCCGTCGGCGTGGCGGGGGGTCCCGGCGGCGCGCTGGTCGTCGAGGTGCGCAACCCGCTGGGTCCGGGTGCACCGCGCCGGGCCGCCGAGGACCCCGAGCGCGAGCGCCGTGGTCTCGCGGGGATGCGGGAGCGGGCCCACCTGCTGCGCGGGGAGGTCTCGGCGGGTCCCGCGCCCGACGGCGGCGCGTGGGTCGTGCGCGCGACGTTCCCCCTGGCAGGATCGGGCGGATGACCGACGGGACGACGCGCGTGGTGCTCGTGGACGACGAGCCCCTGGTGCGCGCGGGGTTGCGCGTCATCCTCGGCGCGGAGCCGGACCTCGAGGTCGTCGGCGAGGCGGGGGACGGCGCGGAGGTGCCGGGCGTCGTCGCGCGGGCGCGACCCGACGTCGTGCTCATGGACGTGCGCATGCCGCGCGTCGACGGGATCGCGGCGACGCGGGCGCTCCTCGCGCGCGACGACGCGCCGCGCGTGCTGGTCCTCACGACGTTCGAGAACGACGACCACGTGCTCGACGCGCTGCGCGCGGGCGCGCACGGTTTCCTGCTCAAGCGCGCGCGGCCCGAGGAGGTCGCGCAGGCCGTGCGGGTCGTCGCGCGGGGCGAGTCGCTCCTGTTCCCCGACGCGGTGCGGCGCCTCGCGACGGCCCGCCCGCCCGCGGGCGACGAGCTGCGCGCCGCGCAGCTCACCGAGCGCGAGGGCGAGGTGCTGCGGCTCGTCGCGCAGGGGCTGTCGAACGCGGAGATCGCGGGCGAGCTCTACCTCGGCGTCGAGACGGTGCGCACCCACGTCGGCAACGTCCTCGCGAAGCTCGGGGTGCGCGACCGCACGCAGGCCGTCGTGCGCGCCTACGAGTCGGGCTTCGTCCGGGTGGGCTGACCGGCCGCGAGCGTTCCCCCGCACGGGGGAGCGACGTCGTCGCCGCGGGTGATCCGTCGCGGCCCGCCGGGCGCGAGGGTCGAGTCATGAGCACACGAACCCCGCCCCCGTCCTCCGTCACCACGCCGTCGGGCCCGCGCACGGTCGTCGTCGGGTCCCTCGCCGGTGCGCCGCCCGGTCCTGGGGCGCACGCGGCCCGCGGGCGGTGGATCGCCCCGACAGCCGCCGCGTGGTGGGCGGTCGGGGGCGTCGCGGCCCTCGTCGTCACCCTGACCGGCGGCACGCTCGCGGTGGGTGACGCGAACGACCTGTCGTTCGGTGCCCTGAGCGGGGTCGCGGGCTCGACGCTCACGCCCTGGGTCGCGGTCCTCGCGCTCGTCGGCGCGGCGACCGCGCTGCGGGCGTGGCTCGGGGCCCGGCACGGCACCGTCGGCCGGGCCGACCGCGCGCTGACGGTCGCGGCCACCGCGGTCGTCTCGGCCGGGGTCCTCGCGCTCACCGACGCGTCGATCCTGGCGCGGCTCGGGTACCTGCCGGTCACGCTCGTCATGGCGCCGTTCGACCCGGTGATCCGGGCGGCGTTCCAGGACTTCCTCGGCGCGGGCCCGCTGACGCAGCTCGCGCTCCTGGCCGGCGCGGCGCTGCTCGTCGCCTCGACGTGGCGGTTCGTGCGCCGGGGGGTCGGTGCGTGCGCGTCGTGCGGACGGCGGCACGACGGCCACGACCCGGCCTGGACGACGCCCGCGGCCGCGGCGCGCTGGGGCCGGACGGCCGCGCTCGTCGCCGCCGCGATCCCGACGTTCTACGCGGTGACGCGTATCGCCTGGGTCCTCGGCATCCCGCTCGGCTTCTCGGCGGAGAACGTCGCCGACCTCGCCGGGGAGGACGGCCTGGTCGCGGCGCTCGGGCTCGGCGGCTTCGCGCTCGTCGGCGCCGTGCTCACCCTCGGCCTGTTCCAGCGCTGGGGCGAGGTCTTCCCCCGGTGGATGGTCGGGCTCGCGGGCCGCAGGGTCCCGGTCGGGCTGGCGGTCGTCCCCGCGACGATCGTGGCGGTCGCCGTGCTCCCCGCGGGGCTCTCGCTCATCGTCATCGGGCTCGGCGAGAGCCGGCTGGCGCTCACCGCGGACTCGTGGGGCGCCGTCGGCCCGACGTTCCTGTGGCCGCTGTGGTCCCTCGCCCTCGGCGCGGCCACCTACGCCTACTGGCTCCGCCGCCGCGGCACCTGCCGCGCCTGCGGCCGCGGGTAGCGCCGACCCCCGCACGTCGCTCGCCGTCGAGCACGACACCGCACGCGGTCGAGCACGACATGAGGGTCGCTATCCGACGGTTGACGGCCCTCATGTCGTGCTCGGCGGCTACTGGGGCTCGACCGGGCCGTCCTGGCCGGCGACGAGGTCGCCGCAGCTCGTTGCCTGCGCCGTGGTGACGACCGGGTCGTCCGGGGCCGCGTCCTGCGCGACCGTCTCCTCCTCGCCGTTCGTGGCGGTCTTCGCGCCCGCGTCGAGGTCGACGAAGGTGCGGGACACGGTGAAGGACGCGCCGTCGTCGGACACGGCGTTCAGGCCCGCGAGGTGCAGCTCGCCGTCGACCTCGGTGCAGCCGACGCCCGTGCCGAACCCGGTGAACCCCTTGTCGAACGTGTACTGCTCGCCCTGGGCGTTCTGCGTCGGGGTCACCGCGCAGTCGGCGGCGGAGAACAGCAGGACCTCGCGCCCGGTGTCGACGAGCGCGATCGGGGCCGTCGCGTCGCCCGCAGCGACGAGCTGGGCGATCGCGCTCGCCGCGACGGGGCTCGCGGACTCGATCGGCGCGGAGAACGTCGCGCCCGACGCCGTCGTGATCCCGAACGCGCGGTCCGCGCCGCCGGTCAGCCACGCGGTGTCCGGGCGGCCGTCGCCGTCCACGTCGACGATCTCGTGCGTGCCCGCCCCCGCCGGGACGCCGTCGCCCGCCGCGGGGCACCCCTCGGCGGCGGGCGTCGACGTGTCGTCGCTCGGCGTGCCCGGGTCCGTCGGCGACGGGTTCGGGGACTCCGTCGCGGTCGGGGTCTCCGCCGCGGGCGCGTCCTGCGTCGGGCGGTTGACGAGCCACACGACCAGGGCGATCACCAGCACCGCCACGATAGTGAGCACGATCCACGGCCAGGTCCGCCGCGGCTGCTCGGGTTCGGGCTCGGGCGTGGGGAAGGGCAGCTCCGGCGTCGTCATCCCCTCAGGCAATCACCCGCGAGGACGCGCAGCATCCCGGCGCGCCGGGCGGCCCGGCGCGCGAGGACTCGTCGGCGCGTCCTAGCGGCCCAGAGCCCGGGCGAGGGCGCGGGTGAGGGCGTCGCCGTCGGGGCCGTGCGCCGTCGGGACGCCGCGCACCTCGCCGGGCAGGCTGCCGGGTGCGGGCAGCGGCGAGCCGTGGGCGAGGACCTGCTGCGCGGGCGTGAGCTCGCGGATCGCGACGGCCGCGACGTGGTCGGGGTGCCGGCGCGCGGCGCGCGCGTAGATGTCCGGGTCGTGCTGGCCGTCGTCGCCCACGAGCAGCCAGTCGACGTCGGGCAGCTCCCGGAAGAGGCGGTCGAGCGACGTGTCCTTGTGCTCCGGGCCGCTGCGGAACCAGCCGGTGTTCGTCGGGCCCCAGTCCGTGAGCAGGAGCGGGCCGGGCGGGAACCCGTGGCGCTGCAGGAACCGGCGCAGGTTCGCGGCCGTGTTCCAGGCGCCCGTGGACAGGTAGACGAACGGGGTGCCGGGGCGCTCGGTCGCGATCCCGCGGTAGAGGGCCGCCATGCCCGGCACGGGCACGCGCGCGCTCGAGTGCCGGACGAACGTGTTCCACGCGGCGATGAGGGGGCGCGGGACGGCGGTCACCATCGCGGTGTCGTCGATGTCGGACACGACGCCGAGCCGGCGCCCGTCGGCCACGACGAACACGCGGCCCGTCGCGACCGCGCCCGAGGACGGGCGGAACGTGACGTCGTGCCAGCCGGGGGCGAGCGCGACGTCGATCGTCGCGTCGAGGTAGCCGCTGCGGTCGGAGACGAGGTCGACGGTCGCGTCGCCGACGTGCACGCGGACCTCCTCGCGCGGGGCGGGCGCGGTGAAGAAGTAGCGCCAGCCGCGCCGGTCGGCGGACTCGCGCTCGTGCAGCGCGGGGTCGAACGCGGGGCTCGCGAGGAGCACGCGCGCCAGCACGCGCACGCGCCGCGGGGTGCCGTACCCCGCGAACGGCTCGACGCGGGGGCGCCACCCGCGCGCCTTCTGGAAGCGGGAGACGACGGCGCGCCACCGGTCCTCGATCCGCGCCGCCCGGTGGGGTCGCTGGGTCACGGCGTGCTCGGTCGGGGTCGAGGTCATGGGGGCGCGGCGGTCTCCGGTCGACGTCGGGGGCTGGTCCCCACTGTGTCACACCCCGGTGACGTCGCACCGTCGGGACGCAGGCGCGTCCCGCGCGTCGGGCACCGATGAGATCCGGGCGCGGCCACGGTCCACCCCGACGTCCGACGAGCCTCGACAGGAGCACCCCATGACCGAGACGCCCGCCCCGACCGTCGACCACGGCGACCTGCTCGCCGCCTACAGCACGCCCGAGGCGCCACGGGTGCCGTGGTCAGCCGTCCGGGAGGCGCTCGAGCGTGCGGGGGTGTCGTGGGTGTCGACGGTGCGGCCCGACGGGCGGCCCCACGTCACGCCCCTGCTCACCGTGACGGCCGACGGCGCTCTGTTCTTCTGCACGGGGCGCGACGAGCGCAAGGCGCGCAACCTCGCGGCGAACCCGCACGTCGTCCTCACGACCGGGGCCAACCGGTACGAGGAGGGCATGGACGTCGTGGTGGAGGGCGACGCGGTGCGCGTCACCGACGACGCGACGCTGCACCGCCTCGCGGAGCGGTGGCGCTGCAAGTACGACTGGCACTTCGAGGTCCGCGACGGCGCGTTCTGGGACACGGCGGGCGGCGGCGGGGAGGCGTACGTGTTCGCCGTGCGGCCGGACGTCGTCTTCGCGTACGCGCGCGGGGCCGAGCACACGGCGATGCGGTGGCGGTTCGGCGACGGCGCGCCGTCGACCGGCCTGGGCGCGGCGCGCGCACCGCAGCCCGCCCCGTGAGGCGGGCTGCGGCGTCGATCGGGTGCGGACGGACGTCAGTTGCGCGTGATGGTGAAGGTCGACGTCGTGTTCTCGATGTCCCGGAAGTTGCCCGAGAACGTGAGGTTGGTGAACGTCGCCGTGCCGACCGCCGGGCCCTGGCCCGCCTCCGGCATCGGGTTGGCCCAGATGCCGTAGCCCGACTTGGCGTCGTACCGGTCACCGCTCTTCTTCGCCCCCGTGATGGTGACGTTGGTGAAGGTCGGGTTCTGGAACGTGTTCTGCGGCTGCCCGCCGACGTAGTTCGTCTGGAACATGATCCCGGAGTACGTCGGGTCGATGACGTCGAGGTTGTTCACCTGGATGTTCCCGAACGACTTGGACGCCGAGAACATCCACACGGCCCCGAACACCTGGTCGCCCCAGAAGTGCCCGCCGGAGCGCACCACGGTGAGCCCGTCGAACACGGTGGGCGCCGGGCCGAAGCCCTCCATCGGGTACCCGAAGTCGAGCGAGCTGATCGTGACGCCCGAGTAGACGAGGGTGTCCGCGATGTAGATGTTGCGGAACGTGTTGTCCTGGCCGCCGTAGACCGCGAGGCCTGCCGCACGCCACGTGTTGGTCGACGTGAGGTTCTCGAACACGTTGCCGCGCTGCCCGCTGCCGCCGTTGTCGGTGGCCGCGAAGAGCGCGAACGAGTCGTCGCCCGTGCCGCGCGCCTGGTTGTTGTGCACGTGGTTGTTCGCGCTGCCGTTGGTCATGTTGATCGCGTCCGCGAACGTGTTGCGGATGCGGGAGTTCGTGACCTCCGAGTCGTCCATGTTGGACGCCCAGAACATGCAGATCATGTGCTCGACCCAGATGTTGTCGATCGTCATGTCCTTCACGTTGGCGAAGTCGAAGACCTTGCCCGGGCCGTCGATGCGCGACGTGTAGTTCCCGAAGTACGCGAAGTCGCGGAACGTGGAGCCGTTCGCGCTCGCCTCGGCACGGAAGCCGACGTCGGTGTTCTCCTGGCCCTGCGGCGCGAAGAACCGCGTGAACCACGGCCCGGCACCGACGACGTCGACGCCCTTGCCGTAGACCTGGAACTTGCTCGACGTCTGGTAGTCGCCGGCTGGCAGGTAGACGCCCTTGAGCGTGCCCGTCGTGTCCATCCGGACCTTGTCGAGCGCCGCCTGGACGTCCTGGTGCGTGAAGCCGGCGGGCTGCGTGTACTGCGCCGGGTTCGGGTTCGCCTGCGGCGTCGCGAGCTCGAGGTCGACGAAGTCGATCGCGTACTGGCTCGTGTTGCTCGCCGTCTTCTGGAGGCGGATCGTCGAGCCCGCCGGGACGGTCGTGCCGAGCAGCGTGCTCGCCTCGTCGTAGACGTGCCGTGGCGCGCCCTGGCCCGGCTGGTTGCCCGGGTTGGTCTCGTTGCCGTAGAGCCACGCGTAGCGCGAGGTGAGGTCGATGTTCTTGAGGAACTGCCCGTCGACGTAGATCGCGAGGGTCGCGGTCGTCCCGCCGCCGCCCGCCGAGTCGGGGATGGAGAAGCGGGTCAGCAGGGTGTTCGTCGGGGCCTTGGTGGTCCACTCGACGTACGCGCCGGTCTGGTTGAGCGTCACCGCGCGCCGGCCGGAGGCCTCGCCCGCGAGGTCGCCGACGACGCGGTTGGGCGCCAGCACGGTCGCGCCGCCGCCCGTGACGCCGTCCTCGGCCTCGTAGGTGTCGAACGGCAGGTTGGCGCCGCGCCCGACGAAGAGCGGTCGGGTGGCGGTGTTGTTGGCCTGCTTCGCGGCGACCTCGGTCGAGTCCGGCGCGGCGACGACCTTGACGTCGTAGTTGCCGTTCGCGGCGGTCCACGGGCCGAGGTCGACGCTCGCGCTGCTCGCGCCCGCGGCGATCGCTCCGCTCGCGGAGCCCGTGAGGGTGCGCACGACGGCGCCGGTCGCCTTGTTCGTCACGGTCACGGTCAGGCCGTGCGCGGCCGTCGACGTCGCGACGTTGCCCTGGTTCGCGATCGTCGCCGAGAACGTCACCGTGCCGCCCGCGGACGGGTTGCTGGGCGACCACGTGAGCGTCGGGACGAGGTCCGAGCTCGGGACGGCGGTGACGACGAGCGGGGTCGGGTTCGCGTACGCGTTGTTGCCCTCGTTCTGCTCGGCGACCGTGCCGCCCGCGTCGGCGACCGCGCCGATCGCGTAGCTCGCGGCGGGACGGGCGCCGACGTCGGCCGTGACGGTCACCTGGGCGCCGGCCGCGAGGCCGCCGACCGGCTTGGTCGCGACGGTCTGGCCGTTCAGCGTGAACGCGACGTCCGTCGCGGCGGACGCCTGCGTACCGATGTTCTTCACGACCGCCGACAGCGTGATCGCCTGCGACTCGAGCGGCGAGGCGGGCGTCGCGGTGACGCTCGTGACGACGAGGTCCGGGTTGGGCGCGGCGGTGCCGAACACCTGGAGCTCGGCGACCTGGCCGTTGCCGGAGCCGGTGTTGCCGGTGAAGCGCAGGCGCACGTCCTTGGCCGTGCCCGTGACGGGGACCGTCACGGTGTTCCCCGTGCTCGGCGAGAACGCGTAGCCCGCCGACGGCCTGAGCGTCTGCCACGCACCGGTCGCGGTCGCGCGGCCCTGGACCTCGAAGGTCTGGGTGCGCGGGCCCCACACGGAGGCGGGCGGGAGCTTGACGACGACGTCCGTGAGCTGCGCGGCGGCGTCGAGCGAGACCGTGAGCGTGCTCGGGTACTGGCCGCCCGCGCCCTCCCAGTAGGTCGAGGTGCTGTCGTCGTTCGCGTTCTTCGCCACGAACTGCCACTCGGTCGACGACGCCTCGATCGGCTTGTTCAGCGCGAGGTTGGTGCCGGTCGGAGGCTCCGGGTCGCCGGGGCCGCCCGGGTCGGTGCCGCCGGCCGTGCCGCGCACCTCGAGCTCGGAGAGCTGGCCCGCGGGCCAACCCGTGTTCGCGGTGATCTGCACGCGCACGTAGCGGGCGGACGTGTCCGGCACGTCGATCGTCACGGTGTTCCCCGACGCGGGGTCGAACGCGTACGCCTGCGACGCCTTGATCGTGGAGAAGGTCGAGCCGTCGGTGCTGGACTGCACGCTGAGGGTCTGGTTGCGCGTCTCCCAGCCCGTCGGGAGCTTGAGCACGAGGTCCTCGACCGTGGCGGCCGCGCCGAGGTCGACCTGCGCCCACTGCGGGAACGTGTTGTTGGTCGACTCCCAGTAGGTGCCCTGGTTGCCGTCGGTGAGGTTGCCGGACAGGTACGGCGAGTTGTTGCTGCTCGCCGCCGTCGGCTTGCCGGCGGACAGCACGGTGGGCGCCGCCGTCGCGGTGGTCGTCAGGCCGAGCGGGACGAGCAGGGCCGTCGCCGCCGCGGTCGCGGCGAGCAGGCGGAGCCGGCGCTGCGGCGCCCCGGCGGGTGTGCGGTTCGACGTGCTGGGTCGATGTCTCATCGATGTCCTCGATCTCCCGTCGTCGTCGACGGGCGTCAGGCCGCGCCGAGCGCGACCCCGCGCCGGACCGGACGCCCGGGTCGGAGGACGGGCCACGGCGCACGTCCGGCCGGGGGCCGGCTGGCTCGGGTCAGTACCTTCGAGAATTGCGGTACCGCTGTGCCGCACCGCACAACGGAGTGTTGATTTCTTGCGTCAACACGCAAGAACGCTACTGCCGGGTGAAGGACACGTCAAGAGATGTCGCAAGCACCCGATGCGCCCGGTTCGTCGCCGTCTGTCGAGACAGGGCCCTGGCCTGCGAGGTACAGCCGAGGTCCGACCGAGGCTCTACCTCGGTGGACCACGGGTCTACGTCGGTGGACCGGGGGCACGCCGGGGGAGTCAGTGGCGAGGGTCGCGGATCGCCGCGGTGAAGAGCTGCCAGCCGGTGTCGGTGTGGGAGACGGAGAAGAGATAGGGGCGGTCGACGCGGAAGCTGAGCGGGACGATCTCCGCCTCCGACGACATCGCCAGCGCGCCGATCTCCGTCACGGCCGCCGCGACGGTGCCTTCGGCGTCGACCTGGAGCATCGCCTGCTGCTTCGCCTGCGACACGAACAGGTCCTCGTTGCTGATGCCCCTGAGGTCCGGTGGGTCGACGGGGTCGAACAACCCGCCCAGCCCGGCGGCGGTGAGCGCGGGGAGCAGGTCCGTCGCGCGCTCGACCGGGATGTCGAGGGTCGGCATCGTCAGCGCCACCCGCTGCGGCGTCGCTGCGTCGAGCGCCACGCGCAGCGCGGTCGTGCGTGCCGGCGTGATCGTCGCAGGGTCGGTCCCCTCCGGAGGCAGGACGACGTCCGCGTGGAACCCGTCGACGTAGGGGAGGCGCACGCCGCGCCAGCCGTCGTGCTCGGCGTACGCCCACGACTCGGTGAGCGACAGCGACTCGACGTCCACCTGCTCGGCGGTCGAGAGCCGGAACGGTGCCGGCCGGGTCTCGCCCTCGTCGAACGGCGCCTCCCACCGCGCCGCGAAGAGCACCGCGTTCTGCAGCACGAGGCGGAGGTCGACGTCCGGTTCGACCGCGCTCTTCTCGATGAGCCCGCCCGTGTGGAACCGGACCCAGTCGCTCAGCGGGGCGATGCCCGACGCCGTCCCGAGGTCCCCCGTGTGCAGGACCCCGGCGCCGTAGCCGGTCGCGAGCGCCTCGAGGTAGGTGTCGTGGACCTGTGCCTGGTCGTCGAGCACGACCTGGTTCGCGACGTGCACGAGCGGGGTCTTCGGCAGCTCGTCCTTCTGCACGAGGGCGGGGTCGCCGTCGTAGTCCTGGAGCGCGGCGAGCAGGGCGTTGACGGCGTCGGTCCGGTCCTGCCCGCTCGCGCCGAGCGCGGCGTCGAGCGAAGCGGCGGTCTCGCCGCGCGCGCCCTCCGCGAGCATGGACAGGGCGACGACGGTGCTCGCCGGCGAGACGACGACGTTGCCCTCGCGCGGGGCCGCACCGAGCATCGTCAGGCCGAGCGTCTCGGTCGCGCCGACCACGTCGGGCGTGGCGTCCGCGTCGGAGACCGTCACGACGTGACGTGCCGCATCGGCGGTCGCGAGGGGCAGATCGGGCCCGGCAGGGACGCCGGTCGCGCACGCGGTGACCAGCCCGACGGCGGCTGCCGCCGCCGCGACGGCGGCGCCGGTCCGGACTCTGCTCGTCTGCGGAGCCATGGTGCTCTCGCCGTCCTCTCGTCAGTGGCGGGGGTCGCGGATCGCGGCGGTGAACAGCGGCCACCCCGTGTCCGTGTGCGACACGGAGAACACGTACGGCCGGTCGACGCGCAGCTCGACGACGTCCTCGATCATGGGCGCGGACTCGACGCCGACGACGACCTCCGTCACCGCCGCCGCGACGGTGCCGTCCTCGTCCACGCGCAGCACGGCCTGCTGCCACGCCTGCGTCACCTTCAGACCCGACTCGTCGCTGATGCCGGTCAGGTCGGGCGTCTCCAGCAGGTCGCCGAGCCCGGCTGCAGCGAGCGCGGGCTTCAGGTCGAGCGGTGCCTCGGCGTCGACGTCGAGCGTCGGGAGGGTGAGCGCGACGCTGCGGCGCGAGGTGGCGTCGAGCGCCGCGCGCAGGGCAGCGCTCGTCTCCGGCGTGAGCGTCGCCGGGTCGACACCGTCCGGCGGGAGCACGACGTCGGCGTGGAAGCCTTCGGTGTACGGGAGCCGGACGGCCTGCCACCCGTCCACCTCGGCGTACCGCCAGTCGTGCTCCTGGTGCATCGCCTCGGCGTCGACGTCGGCCCCGTCCGCCAGGACGAACGGGCTCGGGCGCGTCGCCTGCTCCTCGAACGGCGACGACCAGCGCGCCGCGAGCAGCGCGGCGTTCTGGAGCGCGAGGCGGGAGTCGGTGTCGGGCTCGACGGCGGACTCCTCGATCAGCCCGCCCGTGTGGTGCCGGACCCACCGGCCCAGCGGCTCCAGGCCTGCCTCCGAGCCGAGGTCGGTCTCGAGCACCCCCGCGTCGTACCCGGCGGCGAGCGCTTCGAGGTAGGTGTCGTGGACCTGGGCCTGGTCGTCGAGCACGACCTGGTTCGCGACGTGCACGAGCGGGGTCTTCGGGAGCTCGTCCTTCTGCACGAGGGCGGGGTCGCCGTCGTAGTCCTGGAGCGCGGCGAGCAGGGCGTTGACGGCGTCGGTCCGGTCCTGCCCGCTCGCGCCGAGCGCGGCGTCGAGCGACGCGGCGGTCTCGCCGCGCGCGCCCTCCGCGAGCATCGAGAGGGCGACGACGGCGCTCGCCGGCGACACGACGACGTTGCCCTCGCGCGGGGCCGCGTCGAGCATGGTCAGGCCGAGCCGCTCGGTCGCCTCGACGACGGAGGCCGTCGCGGGAGCGTCGGCGACGGTCACGACCCGGCGCTCCACGTCCGCGGTCGTGACCGCGGGCGGCTCGCTCGACGGCGTCGCGCACGCCCCGAGCACCAGGGTCGCGACGGCCACGACCCCGGTCAGAGCGGTCTTGCGCCGCCTGCCGGGCCGATGTGTCGTCCAGGTCGTCATGCCGCCCCCTCGTGGAACTGCCATGGCGCACGCGCCACGCTCACGACCTGACTATGTCGCACGGCGGGCCAGGCTTGCGCACAGGTAGGGCCCCGGGGACGTCCGTCAGTCTCCGGCGGGACCGAAGCGCTCGGTCTTGACCCGCGCCGGGTCGTGGCCGAGCGCGACGAGCTGGCGGGCGACGGCCTCGACGAACCCCGTCGGCCCGCACACGAAGCACGCGGGCTCGATCTCGGCGGGCCAGCCCCACGCCGCGAGGTCGCGTCGTTCGAGGCGACCCGGCCCGCGCATCGATCCCAGCGGCACCGAGCGCGTGTAGACGACCTGGACGTCGAGCCCGTCGTGCGCGGCGGCGAGCCGGTCGAGGTCCGCGACGTACAGCCGGTCCTCGGGGCGGCGGACGGAGTACACGAGCCGGAACGGGGTCCGGTCGCCCGCGTCGCGGCGCGTGCGGAGCATCGCCATGAGAGGGACGAGCCCCGACCCGCCCGCGGAGAGCAGGACGGGCGTCCCGCCGTCGCGCTCGGGCGACCACACGAACCAGCCGCCGACCGGCCCGCGCAGCTCGATCGCGTCGCCCACCGCGAACACGTCGGTGAGGTAGGTCGAGACCTCCCCGCCGGGGACGCGCTGCACGGTGACCTCGACGCGCGCGGGGGAGCCGGCGTCGGGCAGGGACGCGCGCGTCGCCGTGCTGCCGATCGAGTAGCTGCGCTCGGCGGTGTAGCCGTCGGGCGCGGTGAGGCGCAGGTCGACGTGCTGACCCGCCAGGTGCCCGGGCCAGGCGGGGACCTCGAGGACGAGCGTCCGTGCGGACGGGCTCTCCGCCCACGCGTCGACGAGCGTCGCGATCTGCCAGCGCGACGGCGTCGCGTACCGGGCACCGAGGCGGACGGGCGCCTCGGTCATCGCGCGACCGCGATCGTCCCGCGGGCGCTAGTCACCCTGGTACCTCTGCTCGCGCCACGGGTCGCCGAGGTCGTGGTAGCCCAGGCGCTCCCAGAAGCCCTGCCGGTCCATGGGCATGAGCGTGATGCTGTTGACCCACTTGGCCGACTTCCAGAAGTACAGGTGCGGCACGAGCAGCCGCGCCGGGCCGCCGTGCACGGGGTGCAGCGGGGCGCCGTCGAACGTGTGCACGACCCACGCCTTGCCGCCCAGCAGCTCGGCGACGGGAAGGTTCGTCGTGTACCCGCCGTAGCAGCCGATCATCGCGAAGTCGGCGGTCGACTCGACGTCGGCGAGGAGAGTGTCGAGCGAGACGCCGCGCCACGACGTCCCGAACTTCGACCACCGGGTGACGCAGTGGATGTCGACGGTCGGCTCGTCCTGGGGGAGCGCCATGAGGTCCGACCACGACCACGCGTGCGTCGTGCCGGTCTCGGTCGTGACGTCGAGCCGCCAGGTCGCGGTGTCGACGCGCGGTGTGGGCCCCGCCGAGAGCACGGGGAACCCGGTCTCGACGTACTGGCCCGGCGGGAGCGCCACGCCCTGCGGGCGCGGCCGGCCGTGAAAGCCGGGGGTGAGCGTGCTCATGGCACACGGTAGGCGCGGTGCCCGACGGCGCGCCAGGGCTCAGGCGTCGGCGTCGTCCTCCGGGGGCGCCGCGACGAGGCGCACGACGCCGTCGCGCAGCCAGGCGCGGTACCGCTCGCCCGACCAGCCGGCGCCCGCGACGAAGTGCGTCCAGCCCTCGGGTGCGAGGAGGTAGGACAGCGACTCGGCCGCCTCGTCCCGCGGTGCCCGGGGGCGGAACCCGTGCGCGGCGAGCACGTCGACGCTCGCGCGCAGGTCTGCGCGGCGGCGTTCGAGGAGCGCGTCGAGCTCTGCGGTGACGGCGTCGTCGGAGCGCGCCGCCGAGGTGAAGGCGGACCACAGGCCGGCGACGCGCTCGTTCGCCGCCGCGACGAGCGCGACGAGGCCGTCGAGGAACTCCTCGGGGTCGGTGGTGCCGGCCACCGAGCGTCCCTCGGGCCGCTCGCCCAGGGACTCCTGGCCCTCCGACCCGGCGAACGTGAGCTCGAACGCGGCGAGCAGCAGGGCGCGCTTGGGGCCGTGCGCCTTCACCGTCTCGAGCGAGACGCCTGCGCGCGCGGCGACGCGCGCGAGCGTCGTGCGCTCGTAGCCGTGCTCGGTCAGCTCGTGCGCGGCGGCGCGCACGACCCGTTCGCGCGTGCGCGCGGCCTGCTCGGTGCGGAGGTCGGACGTATAGGCACGAGGCACCACTATTGACTACCCCTTGAAGGTGATGAATACTCCTGACGGTTGATCGATCTTCTCACACGCCGTCTCCCCACCGGCGTCCCTCGCGCAGACGGCCCGGTCCTGCGCCTTCCCGTCCGACCGGCGCGACGCGCGCCGCCACGAGAGAGGCCCCACCGATGGCCACCGTCCTGCTCTGCTCCACCCCGGTGCACGCCCACGTCACCCCGCTGCTCGCCGTCACCCGAGCGCTCGTCGCCCGCGGGCACGACGTCCGGTTCCTCACCGGCGCCCGGTTCGGCGCCGCCGTCGAGGCCGCCGGCGCCGAGCACGTCCCGCTCCCGGCCGCGGCCGACTTCGACGACCGCGACCTCGCCGCCGCGTTCCCCGGCCGCGCGGGGCGCACCGGGCTCGACGCGATCCGCCACGACATGCTCGAGATCTTCGTGACGCCCGGCGCGGCGCAGCACCGGGCGGTGCTCGCGTCCCTCGCCGAGCGCCCGGCGGACGTCGTGCTCGTCGAGCCCCTGTTCCTCGGCGCGATGCCGCTCGTCTCGGTGCCCGCCGACCGTCGACCACCGGTGCTCGCGCTCGGGATCTTCCCGCTCGGGCTGAAGAGCGACCACACCGCGCCGTTCGGCCTCGGGGTGCTGCCCGCGCGGGGCCCCCTCGGTGTCCTGCGCAACCGTGCGCTCCACGCCTTCGTCGAGCGGGTCGCGTTCGCCGCCCCGCAGCGCGCGGCGCAGGACATGGTCCGAGCGGCGGGCGGGGAGCCGAGCGGCACGTTCTTCCTCGGCTGGCCCGCCGACGCCGACGCCGTCGTGCAGCTCACCGTCCCCGAGCTCGAGTACCCCCGGCCCGACGTCGCGGCCCCCGTCCGGTTCGTCGGCCCGCCGCGCCCGGCGGCGGGGAACGGCGACCTCCCCGCGTGGTGGGGCGACCTCGACACCCGCCGGCCGGTCGTGCACGTCACGCAGGGGACCGTCGCGAACGAGGACCCGACCCAGCTCCTCGTCCCCACGCTGCGCGCGCTCGCGGGCGAGGACGTGCTGGTCGTCGCGGCGACCGGCGGACGGCCCGTCGGGTCGCTCGGGCCGCTCCCGGCGAACGCGCGCGCGGCCGAGTACCTCCCGTACGACGCGCTGCTCCCGCGCACCTCGGTCCTCGTCACGAACGGCGGCTACGGCGGGGTGCACCACGCGCTGCGGCACGGCGTCCCCGTGGTCGTCGCGGGCAAGACCGAGGACAAGGCGGAGGTCGCCGCACGCGTCGCGTGGACCGGCGCGGGCGTGCGGCTGCGGACGAGCACCCCGCGCCCCGGCCAGGTCCGACGCGCGGTGCGGCGCCTGCTCGCCGACCCGTCGTACGCCCGCGCGAGCCAGCGCCTCGGCGAGCACATCGCCGCCTCGCCGGGCGAGGCCGGCGTGGCCGACGTCGTCGAGGAGGTCGTCGCCGCCCGCGAGGCGTCGCGCGCCGTCCGCTGACCCGGAGGCAGGATCGGGGGATGCCCAGCGACCTGCTCATGCGCATCCACGGCCCCGAGTTCCGCGCCATGTCCGAGAGGGTGCTGCGGGCCACCGAGCTCACCTCCCGGCTCAACGTCCTGCCGTTCGACGACGAGGACGGCCGGGCGCGGCTGCTCGCGCAGATCCTCGGCCGCCCGCTGCCCCCGAGCGTGACGATCTACCCGCCGTTCTTCACCGACCACGGGCTGAACCTCGACCTGGGGGAGCGGGTCTTCGTCAACCAGAACTGCACGTTCCTCGACTACGCCGGCATCCGGCTGGCCGAGCGCGTCATGGTCGCGCCGAAGGTCACGTTCGTCACCGTCGGGCACCCGGTCGACACCGACGACCGCAAGGTCTGGCTCACCGGCGGGCCCATCGACGTGCACGAGAACGTGTGGATCGGCGCCGGGGCGACGATCCTGCCCGGCGTGACCATCGGCCGCGACGCGGTCGTCGCAGCCGGCGCGGTCGTGGCGGACGACGTCCCGGCGCGCAGCCTCGTGACCGGCACCAAGGCGTCCGTGCGCCGCACCTGGTGATTCGCGCTCCGGCTCGGCACTCGGGCTGTCGGTCGTGCTGGAGCCTGTGCTTGCTCCGCTGCGCTCCGGCTCGGCACGCGGGCTGTCGGTCGTGCTGGAGCCTGCGCTTGCTTCGCTGCGCTCCGGCTCAGCACTCGATGACGTTGACGGCGAGGCCCCCCGTCGAGGTCTCCTTGTACTTGGTCGACATGTCGACGCCGGTCTGGCGCATCGTCTCGATGACGGTGTCGAGCGAGACGACGTGCGAGCCGTCGCCCTGGAGGGCGAGGCGCGCCGCGGAGACGGCCGTGCACGCGGCGATGGCGTTGCGCTCGATGCACGGGACCTGGACGAGCCCGCCGACGGGGTCGCACGTGAGCCCGAGGTTGTGCTCCATCGCGATCTCGGCCGCGTTCTCCACCTGGGCGGGCGTCCCGCCGAGCACGGCGCAGATCGCGCCCGCCGCCATGGAGCACGCCGAGCCGACCTCGCCCTGGCAGCCGGCCTCCGCGCCGGAGATGGACGCGTTGCGCTTGTAGAGCGCGCCGATCGCGGCGGCGGTGAGGAGGTAGGTGCGCATGGCCCGACGTCGGCGCGCGGGGTCCGCGGCGACGTCGGGGTGGGTGCGCAGGAAGTGGCGTCCGACGGCGGGGATGATGCCGGCGGCGCCGTTCGTCGGGGCGGTCACGACGCGGCGCCCGTCGGCGTTCTCCTCGTTGACGGCCATGGCGAACGCCTGGAGCCACTCGATCGTCGTGTCGGCGCCGCGCTCGTCGGCCAGCTCGAGACGCTCGCGCTGCGCCCGCGCCCGACGGCGGACCTGGAGGCGGCCGGGCAGCACCCCGTCGCGCTCGAGCCCGGCGTCCACGCACGCGCTCATGGTGTCCCAGATCCGGTCGACGCCCGCCTCGACCTCGGTGGCGGGGCGCAGTGCGGACTCGTTCGCCCACGCGAGCGCCGCGATCGAGGTGCGCTCGCGCTCGCACAGCGCGAGGAGCTCGGCGGCGTTGGCAAAGGGGAACGGCACGCCCGTCGGCTCCGTCCCGGGGTCGATCGCCTCGCCCGCGAGCTCGGCGCCGACCTGCGCCGCCTCGTTCGCGGCCGCGGACTCGAGCGCCGCGGCGGTGAGCACGAACCCGCCGCCCACCGAGTAGTACGCCTCCTCCGCGAGCGGCGCCCCGCTTGCGTCGAGCGCGGTGAACCGCATGCCGTTGGGGTGGCCGGGCATGCGGGTCAGCGGCGCGAGGCGCACGTCGTCGCTCGTCATCGTGATGCGGTGCCGGCCCAGCAGCGTGACGGGCGCCCCGTCGCCCAGCTTCTCCCACGAGCCGGGGACGCGCGCCGGGTCGCACGTCTCGGGGTCGAGGCCGAGCAGCCCCGCGACGACGGCGTCCGGCGTGCCGTGGCCGACGCCCGTCGCCCCGAGCGACCCGCACAGCACGACCTGCAGGCCGGCGACCTCGCCCAGCGCGCCGCGGTCGTCCAGGGCCGCGACGAACGCCTTCGCGGCCCGCATCGGCCCGACGGTGTGCGAGCTCGACGGACCTACGCCGACGGAGAAGAGGTCGAGGACGGACACGTACGCGCTCATGAGGCCATCGTCGCACCTCGTCTCACCATGTGGTCGGCGCCAGCGAGGGCCGCGCACGGAGATGCCCGACGGGTCTGCTCGCCCTGCCGGCACCGGAGTCGCGGGCCGTCCCCCGGGGAGGAGGGCGGACCGCGGTGCGGCTCGCCGCTGCTCACGGCCGGTGCAGCACGACGGGGCAGGTGGCGAGGTGGTCGTCCACGAGGCCGCACGCCTGCATCGCGGCGTAGGCCGTCGTCGGCCCGACGAACCGGAAGCCCAGCTTCTTGAGCGCCTTCGAGAGCGCGGTCGACTCGGGGGTGAGCCCCGGGACGTCGCCCCAGGTCGCGGGGCGCTCGCGGCGGGCCGGTGGTGCGAACGACCAGATCAGCTCGTCCAGCGTGCGCCCGCTCTCCTGGAGCACCAGGAGGGCGCGCGCGTTGTCGATCGTCGCGGTGATCTTCTGCCGGTTGCGGATGATGCGGGCGTCGCCGAGCAGGCGCTCGACGTCGGGCTCGTCGAACGTGGCGACGGCCTCCGGGTCGAACCCTGCGAACACCTCGCGGAAGGCGGGGCGCTTGCGCAGCACGGTGATCCAGGACAGGCCGGACTGGAACCCCTCGAGCGCCAGGCGCTCGAACAGTGCCGTGTCCCCGTGCACCGGGACCGCCCACTCGGTGTCGTGGTACTCCTCGTAGAGCGGGTCCCCGTCGCCGAAGCAGCGGGCGCCGGGACCGGGGGCGTCGGCGGGCGCGTCGTCGGGCACCGCGAGGGGTGTCGACGCGGTCGTGTCGGTCGTCATGCGTCCACTCTGCCCGGTCCCGCCGACACGGAGGCGCCGTCCGGCGCCCGCTGTGGACGGGGGCCGCGGTGTCCGGGCCTGTGCACGGTCAGGCTCCCGGGGACGGCGCCGGAGGCAGCCGGAGGTCCGCGATGGCACGCAGCGCGTCGAGGTGCGCGGCGAGCGCGTCGCGCCCGGTGCTCGTCAGCCGGACCCACGTGCGCGCGCGACGACCCGAGCGCTCCTTGGAGATCTCCACGTACCCCGCGGCCTCCAGCACCGTGAGCTGCTTGGACAGCGTCGGGTCGGAGAGCTCGATGGTGTCGCGCAGGGTCTTGAAGTCCGCCTTCTCGACGCCGGACAGCGCCGCGACGACCGACAGGCGCACGGGGGAGTGGATCACCTCGTCGAGCGTGTGGCGGGGGTGGTGCTCGACGGCGTCGTCGGCGGCGCCGCGTCCGGCGGTCACGCGGACGCCGCCGCGTCGCGCGGTGCGGGCAGCCAGGCCGCGAGGAGGAGCGGGACCGCGCTGACGAGGGCGGCGGGGACCCAGAACGCGACGTCGCCCGCGAACCGGTCGAGCCCGACGAAGAGCGTCGCGCCGTAGACGACGGCCCACGAGCCGGCGCCGAGGACCAGGCGGCGGCGCGTGCCGGCGGCCATGCTGCCCTGGCGCGCGGCCCACGTGACACCCGCCGTGACGATCACGGCCCAGGCGCTCATGCCCACGACGAACCCGATCCGCCCGCCGAGGCCCAGGGCGAGCACGAGGCCGACGCTCGCCGCCGCCCAGCCCGAGAGGTAGAGGCGGACCCAGCGCCAGCCGCGGGTCCGTGTCGAGGCGGCGAGCCGTGCGGCGTGCTCCAGCGCGGAGGTGGCCTCGGCCGGGCTGGGGGCGGGGCGGGCGGTCGTGTCGTCGGTGCTCATGGATGCCATCCAAGCATCTACTTTCCATTGCGGCAAGCAGTTGCCTCGGGGAGTTGTGCCGATGGTCGGCGTCACCGGTCCGGGGCACACTGTTCCCGGCCGGCCGCTCTCACGGGTGCACCGGCGTCGTCGTCCCCGCCCGACCCGAGGAGCACCCATGTCCGACGCCCTGGCCGCGCTCGCCGCCGCGGTGGCGGCCGCGCCGTCGAGCGCCCCGCTGCGCGTCCACTACGCGAGCCTCCTGCTGGCGGCGGGGCGTCCGGTCGAGGCGCTCGAGCAGGCGAGCGCCGCGCTGCGGATCGACCCGTCGGACGGCGAGGCGCTGCGCCTCGTCCAGGACTCGGCCGTCGCCGCGGCGACGGGAAGCAGCCCCGTGGCCGACCGGCCCGCGACGGCACCCGCCACGCCGCCGGCCCCGGTCGCCGGGCTGCACGCGCCGGCGTCCGCCCCCGGCGGCCTCGACGACGGGATCATCACGGGCGTCCCGTCCGACACGACCGTCCCGCGCGCCCCCGGTGCGCCCGCGAACCCGACCACGGGGATCCCCGCCGAGCCCGTGCAGCCTGCCGTGCGCGGCACCCCCGCGGCCCCGGGCCCCGCGGCGCCGTCGGGCATCGACTGGGACCGGCTGGAGCACGAGGTGGGCGTCCACGTCCCGGCCCCGTTCGTCGAGCCACCGGCCGTCGAGTCACCGGCCGGCGAGGTGCCGCCCCGCGAGGGGCCGCCCCACGAGGACGGCGGCGGCGTCCCGGCCCCGGGCGGCCAGCCGTTCCTCGTCCCTGCGCGCGACGACGCCCCCGACGACGGGTCCGGGCTGCTCGAGGTCTCGCGCGAGACGGTGACGCTCGCGGACGTCGGCGGCCTGGAGCCGGTGAAGCAGCGCATCCGTGAGGCGTTCCTGGAGCCGATGCGCAACCAGGCGATCGCGAAGGCGTTCGGCAAGTCCCTGCGCGGCGGGCTCCTGCTCTACGGGCCGCCCGGGACCGGCAAGACGTACATGGCGCGGGCCGTCGCCGGCGAGCTCGGCGCACGGTTCCTCACCGTGACGCTCGCGGACATCCTCGACAAGTACATCGGGGAGAGCGAGCAGAACCTCCACGCCCTGTTCCAGCGGGCGCGACAGCTCGCGCCCGCCGTGCTGTTCCTCGACGAGGTCGACGCGATCGGCGGCAAGCGCGCGCAGTACTCCGGGTCGTCGGGCATGCGGACCGTGGTCAACCAGCTCCTGCAGGAGATGGACGGCATCGGCTCCGACAACGACGGGCTGTTCGTCCTCGGCGCCACGAACCACCCGTGGGACGTCGACACGGCGCTCCTGCGGCCGGGGCGGTTCGACCGTGTCGTGCTCGTGCTGCCGCCCGACGAGCCCGCGCGCGAGGCGATCCTGCGCCACCACCTCGCGGGCCGCCCGGTCGCGGGGATCGACCTGCGCGCGGTCGTCCGGCGCACCGAGGGCTTCTCCGGCGCCGACCTGGAGCACCTCGCGGCGACGGCCGCGGAGAAGGCGATGATGGACTCCATCGCGACCGGGCAGGTGCGCCCGATCACCATGGCGGACCTGGAGGCGGCGCTCGCGGACGTGCGCCCCTCGACGACGGCGTGGCTCCAGTCCGCGCGCAACGTCGTCACGTTCGCGAACAACGACGGCCGCTACGACGACCTCGCCGCGTACCTGCGCGCGCGGCGCATGCTCTGAGCCGCGGAGGCACCCGACCGTGACCACCACGACCGACCCGCGCGCCGTCGCCTCGCGCGCGGAGCTGCTCGTCCAGATGGGGCGACCCGAGCGCGCGCTCGACGAGGTCGACGACGCGCTCGCGAGCGTGCCCGACGACCCGCGGCTGCTCCTGGCCGCCGCCTGGGTGCGGCTGCACCTGCAGCGGTCGGCCGAGGCGCTGCCGCTCCTGGAGCAGGTCGTCGGCGCGCAGCCCGCGGCCGACGGCGCGCTGCACCTGCTGTCGGTCGCGCGCCAGAACACGGGCGACGTGCAGGGTGCGCGCGAGGCCGCGGCGAAGGCGCTCGAGCTCGACCCCGACGACGCGCGGTACCACCTGCAGCTCGCCGACACCCACCTGTCGGGCCGGGTTCGCGGTGCCGACCGGAGGCTCGCGCGCGAGCGCATCGACGGTGCGCTCGCGCTCGCGCCCGAGGACCCCGACCGGCTCGCGCAGGCGGCACGGCTGTGGTCGCGGCTCGGGGACGACGACCGGGCGCGCACCCTCGTGCGTCAGGGCCTCGCCGTCGCCCCGGAGCACGAGGACCTGCTCTACCTCGACGCGGCGCTCGCCCTCGACACCGGGCGCAGCGCGAAGGGGTACAGCAGCGTCCTCGCGATGAACCCGGAGCACGCCGAGGCCGGCTACCTGCTGCACCTCAGCGTGTGGCAGCAGGTGCTGCGCCTCGTCGAGATGCCGGTGCTGCTCGTCGGGGCGGTCGCGCTCGTCGTCACGTTCTCGATGGGCGACGCCTCCGTCGGCAGCGTGCCGCTGTGGGGGATCGTCGTCCTGCTGTGGACGGCGATCACGGCCCTGCGCGTGCTCCCCGTGCTCCTCCAGGTCCCGCGCGGGCTGCTGCGCCGCACGCTGCGCCAGACGCCGTTCCGGGGCGGGACCGTCGCGGCGGTCGTCGTGGGCTGGGTGGGCGTGCTCGCCGGGCTCGCGCTGCTCTACGTGGTGCGCGACGCCGTCGTCGTGCGCGGGTTCCTCGTCGCCCTGGGCGCGGTGCTCGCGGTGACGACCGTGACGTCCGCCGTCCTGCACGCGGCCATGCTCAGGCAGACGCGCGACCTGGGGTACCTCCCGCCCGGCCCGGCGGGCGCGGCGCGGATCGCCGGGCTGCGCTCGGGTCTGCGGGGGGCCGCGGTGCGTCGCACGGTCGTGCTGGGGATCGTCGCGGTCGTCGTCGCGGCGATCGGGCCGGGGGCGCTCGCGCGCGAGGACGCGCGTCCGGTCGCGGCGCTGGCCGCCGTGGCGTTCGTGCTCCCCGTGCTGGTCGGGCTGTGGGTCGCGTGGCGGGTGGCGGCGCAGCAGCGTGCGACGTCGGACGAGCGCCCGTCCGTGAGCGCCGCCGCGGCGGTCCGCGCCGGGCTGGGCGCAGCGGTCCTCCTCGTCCTGACGGCGCTCCTCGCCCTCGGCGGCGTCGCGGCCGTCGTCGCGCTGCCCGTCACGCCGAACGCGCACGACGCCGACGGCCGCTACGTCCAGTCGCCGAAGGCCCCGCGCGACCCGGACTCGGAGGTCCAGGAGTGCGGCGGCCGTCCCGCGACCCGTCTCTCCTGCATCCAGGAGAACAACCGCATCCGCCAGGAGGAGCTGCGCGACCGGATGGAGGGCATCGACATCCCGAGCATCGACGTCCCGACGCTCGACCTGCCGGACCTGCCCGACGTCCAGGTGCCCGACGCCCCGGTCCAGCCGACCCCCTGACCGGCCCTGTGACCGGCCCCTCGACCGGCCCCTCGACCGGCCCATTGACCGGCCCTTTGACCGGCCCTGCGCATCGACGACGTCTCGCCCTCGGACCCGGCAGCGTGGCCGGTCAGTCGCGGTCGGCGGCCCCGCGCGCGGCGGCGCGCCGGGCGACGAAGGCCTCGATCCCGTCGAGGAGGATGTCGAGGCCGAATCCGATGTCGCTCTCCCAGTCGTCGGGCTGGACGGCCGTCGGCGTCCAGGTGGAGAGCGCCCCGGTGAGCGCGGGGTAGGTCTCGGGGTCGACGAGCCGCGTGAGCACGAGCTCGTAGTCGGCGTACGGGTTGGCGGCGGCGACCGCGTCCGCGTCGAGGTCGGCCTCGGGGGTGTCGGCGGGGAGGCCCTGGGCGCGGCGCACGGCCTCCGCGGCCGCGCGCCGGGTCTCGACCTGGACGCGGCCCTCGCCGAGCACGTGCTGGGCGAGGAGCCCGACGACCTGCAGCTTCTCGTCCACCGTCAGGTCGAGCGGTGCGAGGATCGCGAACGCGCGATCGATCCAGCGCAGCCGGTTCGGGCCGACCTGCGCCGTCGTCAGGGGCAGGTCGAGGAACCACGGCCGCGCGAGGACGCCCGCGATCTGGGCGCGCGTCCAGGCCTCGAGACCGGCGCGCCAGTCGCCCTCGTCGTACGGGGGCAGTGCGAGAACGTCGGCGGCGGCGTCGGCCATGAGGACGAGGAGCTCGTCCTTGCTCTCGACGTACCGGTAGAGCGCCATCGGCGTGTAGCCGAGAGCCTCCGCGACGCGAGCCATGGAGACCGCGGGCAGGCCCTCGGCGTCGGCGAGGTCGACGGCGGCCTGCACCACCTGCTCGACGGTCAGCGCGGGCTTGGGGCCGCGTCGCGGCCCCGGGACGCGACCCCAGAGGCGTGCGAGCACGGGCGGGAGGTCGTTCGCCGCGACCTGCTCCTCGGGGGATGCGAGGGCGCGTCGCTCGGCGGGGTCGGTCGGGGTCATCGCGCCATCCTCCCGCGGGCCTTGACCGCCCGCGAAACCGTGTCTACCGTACACAGAAACAGTAGATCGCATAAACAGTTTCGATCTCACGCGGTTCTGCCGCCCGAACCCTGGAGGCCACATGCCCGCACCGGACGTGCTCGTGCACGCCGACGGCCTGCGCAAGAGCTACGGGACCCCACGTCGGCCCGTGCGCGTGCTCGACGGCGTCGACCTCACGCTGCACCGCGGCGAGGTCCTCGCCCTGCTCGGCCCCAACGGGGCGGGGAAGACCACCACGGTCCGCATCCTCGCCACGCTCCTGCGCCCCGACGGTGGCACGGCGACGGTCGCGGGCCACGACGTCGTACGCGACGCCGCGCGCGTGCGCGGGCTCATCAGCCTCACCGGCCAGTACGCGGCGGTCGACGAGAAGCAGACGGGCCGCGAGAACCTCACGATGATGGGTCGCCTCGCGCACCTGCCCCGCCGGGCCGCGCGCGGCCGGGTCGACGGGCTGCTCGACGCGTTCGACCTCGCCGCGGCCGCCGACCGTCGGGTCGGCACCTACTCCGGCGGCATGCGCCGTCGGCTCGACCTCGCGGCCGGGCTCCTCACCCGCCCCCAGGTCATGTTCCTCGACGAGCCGACGACGGGCCTCGACCCGCGCAGCCGCCAGACGATGTGGGAGGTGATCCGCGGCGTCGTCGCCGACGGCACGAGCCTGTTCCTCACGACGCAGTACCTCGAGGAGGCCGACCAGCTCGCCGACCGTGTCGCGCTCGTCGACGACGGCCGCGTCGTCGCCGAGGGGTCCCCGTCCGACCTCAAGCGCCGCGTCGGCGACGCGAGCGTCGAGCTCACGTTCACCACGCCTGAGGAGGCCGCGCGGGTCGGTTCCGCGCAGACCGTGGTGGCCTCGGCGCCTTCGCAGCCCCCCACCCCCGGTCCCGACCGCGCGGACTCTCGTCCGACCGCCCTGCGCGTCCCGACCGACGGGTCGGTCGAGCACGTGCGCGACGTCCTCGCCGCGGTGGCGGCGACCGGCGTCGAGCCCGTGCGGTGGGAGGTGCGCGAGCCGACGCTCGACGACGTGTTCCTCACCCTGACGGGCCACGCTGCGCGGACCCGAGACCGGGACCGCGGCACGACCGAGGCTGACCACGAGGCCGATCGCGAGGAGACCGCAGCATGACCGCCCAGACCGCCGCTGCGCCGTCGGGCACGACGCCGCGCCTCCCCGCCCCCTCGGCCCGGCCGGGCCGCCACGTGCTCGCCGACGCCGGGACGATGGTGGCGCGCTCGCTGCGGCTCGTGCGCCGCGAGCCGGACGAGCTGGTCCTCGCGCTCGTGCTGCCCGTGATGCTCATGATCCTGTTCGTGTACGTGTTCGGCGGCGCGATGAGCGTCGGCACGGACTACGTCACGTACGCGACACCGGGGATCATCCTGCTCTGCGCGGGGTACGGGGCGTCGAACACGGCGATCGCCGTGGAGCAGGACATGTCCGGCGGCATCATGGACCGCTTCCGGTCGATGCCGATCGCGAGCTGGACGGTGCTCGTGGGGCACGTCGTGGCGAGCGTCGTGAAGAACCTCGTGACGACGGCCGTCGTGCTGGGCGTCGCGTTCCTCATCGGCTTCCGGCCCGACGCGGACGCGCTCGAGTGGCTCGGTGCGGTCGGGGTCGTCGCCGCGTACGTGCTCGCGATCACGAGCGTCGCGGCCGTCGTGGGCGTGCTCGTGCGCTCGCCCGCGGCGGCCGGGGGGTTCAGCTTCTTCATGCTGTTCCTGCCGTACGTGTCGAGCGCGTTCGTGCCGCCGGAGACCATGCCGTCGTGGCTGCGCGGGTTCGCGGAGCACCAGCCCGTCACGCCGGTGATCGAGACGATCCGCGGCCTGCTCGTCGGCATGGACTCGACGGGCGCACCGGTCACGGACCTGGGGCCGACGGCGGTCCTCGCCCTCGCGTGGTGCGCCGGCCTGGTCCTGGTGTTCCTCGGCGGGGCGGCGGTCGTGTTCGCCCGGCGGCGTCGGCAGTAGGCGTGGGCCGACGGTCGTCGCGGCGGTGCCGCGCAGGACGGTAGGGTCGGCGACCGACCGGTGGAGGAAGCCCTGGGGGCTGAGGGGAGGCCCGCGGTGACGGACGGACGGACGGAGCGCGCGGCGCTCTGCGGGACGGTCCTCCGGTGAGCGGGGAGACCGACCTGGGCGGCATCCCGCCGGTCGTCCTGGTGGTGGCGGTCGCGGTCGTCACGCTCGTGCTCTGGGTCCTCGTGCTCGTGTTCTTCCTGTACCGGAGCAGGGTCGCGGGGACGTACCGCCGCGGTCTGCGCGGCACGGCGGTCGTCGTGCAGGTCGTGCCCACGCCCCTGCTCAACCGACGCTCGGTCGTCGAGCACCCCACCGAGATGATCGTCCTGGCGACCCGCGACCGTCCACGCGGCGTGCGTCCCGAGCAGAAGGTGCCCGCGGGGCAGTACCGGCCGGGTCAGGTCGTCCCGGTCGTCCAGCGCGCGGGCGACCCCGACTCGGTCCGGCTCGACCGCCCCGACCTGGAGTCGTCCGACCTCTCGCGGTGGGGGCTCGGCGCGATGCTCGTGGCCCTGCCGGTGATCGCCGTCCGGGGCGTGCTGGGCGTGCTGGGCGGCAGCTAGCGGCGACCCGTCCGCGCCGGGTCACGGGAACCGTCGTCCGGCGTGGTCGACGCGTGCTCGTCGTCGACGTGCCGTGCTGCCGAGGGTGCGGCGAGCCGCACGGCGAGCGGGACGACGGCCTGCACGGCGACGCTCGTGGCGAGGGCGATCCCGAAGGCGGGGGCGACGCCGAGCCGGTCCACGAGCAGCGCGACGAGGAGGCAGAACACCGCGAACCCGGTGAGCCCGGCCAGCAGCCCGCGCAGGAGGCGGACGGTCTCGGCCGACCCGCGCTGCGCCAGGGCGAAGGCCGCGACCACGCTCGACGCGATCGGGAACGGCGCGAGCACGCCCGTCGTCGCCGGCCCGAGCGCGCCCGACGCGGTGGTGACGGCGAGGACGAGCGCCGCCGTCGTCGCAGCGCGGGCGGGAAGGTCCCACCAGGGCGACGGGACGGACGACGGCGGAGGGCCCGGCGCGTCGGGCGGCATGACGCGGGACGCGCCCCAGAACGTCGCGAGCGCCACCACGAACGCGATCCCGGCGGGCAGCGTCAGCCGGGCGAGCGCGACGTCCGCCGCGAGGCACGCGGCCCACGACGCCGCGAGCGCACCGAGCCAGCCCGTCCGGCGCGAGCACCAGCCGAACACCACGGCGAACAGCGCGAGGGACGTGAGGCCGAGGAGCGCCGAGGAGGCGGCGGCGGCGCCGAACGCGGTGCCGTGGTCGAGCGTGGTGATGAGCAGGATCGGTCCGGCCACGACGGGCAGCCCGACGAGCACGCCGGTGAGCCGGGATCCCCAGCGCCGCCCGGCGAGCGTGGACGCGACCACCAGGGCGGGCGCCAGCACGAGCTTGAGGAGCAGCGTCACGCGGTCACGGTAGCCCGTGCGCGTCGGGTGACCCGTGCCGGTCCGGTGGCCCGTGGCGGTCCGGTGGCCCGTGGCGGTCCGGTGGCTCGCGCCGGGTCCGCGGCGGGAGATCGACCCGGGTCCGCGGTCGGTGCGCACGAAGAAGGGCGGCGGTCCCGGAGTCCTGTCCACCGGGACCGCCGCCCGCGAGGGCGACACCGTCGACGTGAAGCCGCCCTCGAGCCGAGGGCCGCGCGGTGAGGAGGGGCCGCCCGGCCGTGCGCGACGGTCGGTCAGACCGCCGCGAGCCGACGGCGCAGCCCGAGCCCGACGCCCGCGACGCCCGCGAGCACGGACCCGCCGACGAGCGCCGACATGCCGAGCGATACCCGTCCGACGGGGCTGTTCTCGACGCTGTCCCTGAGCTCCGTCGTGCCGTCGGAGAGGGTCACCGTGCCGTCGGAGAGCGCCGCCGCGCCGTCCGCGATGCGGGTGCTGCCGTCGTGCAGGTCCGACGCCCCGGCGGAGAGCGTCGTCGTCCCGGCGTGCAGGGTCGCCGAGCCCTCCGCGAGCGCGGCGTTGCCCGCCGCGAGGGTCGTCGCGCCGGTGGACAGCGTCGTGAGCCCGTCCTGCAGGCGCAGCGTCCCGTCCTCCAGGCGGGTCGTCCCGGCGAACAGGTCGCCCGCGCCCGTGCGCAGCCGTACTGTTCCGGCGGAGAGGTCGGCGGCGCCCGTGGCGGCCTTGGTCGTCCCGGCCCGGAGGTCGGCGGCGCCGGTGGCGAGGTCGGACGTGCCGGTCGCGAGCTCGGAGGTCTTCGTCGCGAGGAACGCGCTGCCGCCGCTCACGCGCGCGGCGCCCGCGGCGAGGTCGGCGTTGCCGTCCGCGACCTGCGAGGCGCCGGCGCTGAGCTCGCCGACCTTCCCGTGGAGCGTCGCGGCACCCGTCTCGAGCTCGCCGATCTTGCCGTCCAGGGTCGTCGCGCCGGTGGCCAGCGCGTCGATGCCGCCCGCGAGCTGGACGTCGATGCCGGTCCGGAGCTGCTGGACCCCCGCTGCGAGGCCCGGCTGCGCGGGGGTGCCCTCGCCGAGTCCCGCGCGGAGCCGCGCGAGCCCCGTGGTGAGCCCGGGCCGTTCCGGGGTGCCGGCCCCGAGGCCGGCGGAGAGCCGGTCGATGCCGGCGGTGACGTCGGCCGCGCCCGCGGAGAGCCCGCCCGCGCCCGACGCCAGTCGTCCCGCGCCGCCCGCGATCTGCGCGGACGCGCCGGGAGCCGACTCGGTGCCGTTGCCCAGCGCGCGGAGGTTCGCGGCGATCGTCCCCAGGGTCTCCGGGGTCGCCGCGACCTCTCCGCGCGCGATCTTGTCCAGCTGTGCCGCCAGGCCGTCCAGGTTGGTCCCGACGGTCACGGCCGAGCGCTGGAGCTCGCCGGCGAAGCCCTGCAGCTCGTCGGCGCCTCCGCCGAGGGCGACCGCACCGCCGCGCACCTGGGCCGCTCCTCCCTGCAGCTGGTCGACCCCGGCCTGGATCGTGCCGACCGCGCCGTCTGCCGCGGCGACCCCACCGGCCAGTCGCGCCGCGCCGCCGGAGAGCTGCGCCTGGCCCTGGTCGAGGGCCTGGACCCCTGCGCCGAGGCTCTCGCGCACACCTGTCCGGAGCTCGGTCGTCCCCGCGGCGAGGGTGCCGGCCCCCGTCGCGAGCCGACCGGCACCGGACGCGAGGTCGGCGGAGCCGTTCGCGGCGCGCGCGGCCCCGGCGCTGAGGTCGCCGGCGCCCGCGCTGAGGTCGCCCGCTCCCGCGGCGATCTGCGACGCGCCGTCGGCGGCGCGCGTGCTGCCCGCCGCGAGGCGCGCAGCCCCGGCGTCGAGGTCCTTGCTGCCCGTGGCGAGGCGCGCAGCCCCGGCGTCGAGGTCCTTGCTGCCCGCGGCGAGGCGGGCCGCTCCGGCGTTCAGCTCGTCCGCACCGGCGGCGAGCTCGGTCGCGCCCTCGAGCGCGGTGGTGCCGCCCGCCGCGAGCCGGGCCGCGCCGTCGGACGCCTGCTGCGCCCCGGCGACGAGGTCGCCGGCGCCGTCCTCCAGGTCGCCGGCCCCGTCGGCGAGGCGCTGGGCGCCGTCCTGCGCCTCGGCGGTGCCGTCGGCGAGCGTCGACGCGCCGTCCGAGAGCTGGGCCGCGCCGTCGTCGAGGCGGGTGGCGCCGTCGGCGACCTTGCCGTTGTACACGAGCAGGAACGCGATCAGGCCGGCCACCGCGAGGGCGAGCACGGCGAGCGCGACGGACGTGAGGACCGTGTGCGTGCGCGACGGTCGGGGAGAGGCGTGCTGTGTCATCGGTCGTCCTTCCTCGCGCCCGGCGTCGTCGCGGGGCGGTCGGCAGTGGGGGAGAAGACAAGCGGGGGAGGGCGTGGCGCGGAGAGAGGCGGGTCGTGTGCTCACCCGGCGTGAGAGTGCGCCGGGGCCGCGCCCGCCAACATTGGTGGGACGTGGAGTAGCAGGTAAATCTCGAAAGACGCTAGCAACCGGCGGGACGGGGTGGACAGCGAGTACTAGGTACTTCCGCCGTCACGATTCGGTCACGGGGCCGAAGTATCAGGTACTCCACCGCGGAACCTGTTGCTCGGGGCACATGGACGGCCTCCGGCGGCCCGCGCGCGCCGGTGCGCACTGTTCATCCACCGGTCACCCGGCGGTCCCGGGACGGTCGTCGTCGCGCCACCGCGGGACACCAGCCTCTGCTCGACCCTCGTCGAAGGAGAGACATGTCCACCATCCCTGAGCGGGCCCCGCAGCGGAAGGTGACGCGCACCCCCGTGCGCGTCCCGGCCCGCCGCACGCGCCTCGCAGCGCTCGTCGCCACGGGCGCGACGCTCACCCTGGGCCTGGGCGCGCTGCCCGCCCTCGCGGCGGCTCCCGCGCACCCGGCCGGGGCGGCATCGGCCCCGACGACGGCGCTCGGCCTCGCGGCGGAAGCCGCCTGGACGGCGCCCGCCGCGGACGAGACGTTCCACCGTCTCGCCACGTACCCCGTGTTCCAGAACCGCCCGGCCGGCGAGGACGCCGCTGCCGAGACGGTCGCCGAGATCTCGGCGGTGAGCGAGGACGGGCGCACGGTCGTCCACACGGACGCGCTCGCGCGCCGCATCGGCTTCCTCGACATCACCGACCCGAGCGCGCCGCAGGGCCTCGGCACGCTGAGCCTCGCCGAGCTCGGCTCGGAGCACGACGAGCCGACGTCGGTCGCGGTCGTCGGCGGGTACGTCCTCGTCGTCGTGGACACGTCGGTGAGCTTCACGGAGCCGAGCGGGCGCCTCGACGTCGTCGACCTCGCGACGCGCGAGCGCGTGCGGTCGCTCGACCTCGGCGGCCAGCCCGACTCGATCGCCGTCACGCCCGACGGCTCGCACGCCGTCGTCGCGATCGAGAACCAGCGTGACGAGGAGGCGACGCCCGAGGGCGGTGCCGGCGGAGGCGACGAGGGCGACCTCCCGCAGCTCCCCGGCGGCTTCCTCCAGATCCTCGACCTGCCGGGCGACGACCCGGCCGCCTGGTCGACCCGCGCCGTCTCCTTCCTCGACGAGGCCGGTGCGCCGCTCCCGGTCGTCGCGGCCGCCAGCCTCGACACCCCGCAGGACCCCGAGCCCGAGTACGTCGCGGTCAACCCCGCGGGCACGAAGGTCGCGGTGACGCTCCAGGAGAACAACGGGGTCGCCGTCGTCGACATCGCCACGGGCGAGGTCGAGAACGTCTTCTCCGCGGGCGCGGTGGCCGTGTCCGGGATCGACGTGAAGAAGGACGGCGTGATCGACCAGACCGGGTCGATCCCGGCGACGCCGCGCGAGCCCGACGCGATCGGCTGGCTCGACGACGCGCACGTCGCGACCGCGAACGAGGGCGACTGGAAGGGCGGGTCGCGCGGCTGGTCGGTGTTCGACGCCGCGTCGGGCGAGGTCGTGTGGGACGCGGGCGCGGAGCTCGAGCGCCTCGCCGTCCGCGTCGGCCTGCACACCGAGGACCGCGCCGCGAAGAAGGGCGTCGAGCCCGAGGGGCTGACCGTCGCGACGCTCGGCGGGACGCGCTACGCGTTCGTCGGCTCGGAGCGCTCGAACTTCGTGGCCGTCTACGACGTCTCCGCCCCGAGCGCCCCGCGGTTCGTCCAGGTGCTCGCGACGACCAACGGCCCCGAGGGCCTGCTCGTCGTCCCGCAGCGCGACCTGCTCGTCGTGTCGAGCGAGGAGGACGACGCCGGGGTGGGCGTGCGGTCGGCCGTCACGGTGTTCGGGCGCGGTGCGCAGTGGGCCGACGGCGCGGGGACGCCGCAGTTCCCGAGCGTCGTCTCCGCGGACGCGACCGAGGGCCCGCAGGCCGGCGCCCCGATCGGCTGGGGCGCGCTCGGCGCGCTGACCGCGGACCCGATCGATCCCCAGCGCCTGTGGACGGCGACCGACGCCGCGTACTCCACGACGCAGCTCCTGTCTCTCGACGTGCGCGGCTTCGGCCAGGGCTCCCCGGCGGTCATCGACCGGACCGTGACCCTCACGCGCGACGGCGCCCCGGTGGGCCTCGACGTCGAGGGCGTCGCGGCGCGCGCCGACGGCGGGTTCTGGCTCGGCGTCGAGGGCGCGAAGGGCGGGGAGAACGCGATCGTGCGCGTCGACGCGGCGGGCGCGGTCGTCGAGTCGGTCGCGCTCCCCGAGGGCGTCGCCGCGGGTCTCGGCAAGCAGGGCATCGAGGGCGTCGCGGTCGCCCCGGCGGTCTCGACGGCCGACGGGACTGCGGGGACGGGCGAGCAGGTGTGGGTCGCGCTCCAGCGCGGCCTGACGACCGACGAGGGCGGCACGGCGGGCACCGCGCGCCTGGGCCGCTACGACGTCGCGTCGGGCACGTGGGACTGGTTCGCGTACCCGCTCGAGCAGACCACGACGGGCGGCGACTGGATGGGCCTGAGCGAGGTGACCGTCGTCGACCACGACACGCTCGCCGTGATCGAGCGCGACAAGCTCAACGGCCCCGCCGCCACGGTCAAGCGCGTCTACGCGGTCGACGTGCCGGACGTCGCCGTCGGGGCCGCGTCCACGACCCCCGTCGCCGTGACCAAGACGCTCGCGTACGACGTCCTGCCCGACCTGCGCGCCACGAACGGCTGGACGCAGGAGAAGCTCGAGGGCCTCACGATCGGCGGCGACGGCACCGTCTGGGCGATCACCGACAACGACGGCCTTGCCGACGCGACGGGCGAGACGGTGCTCCTGCGCCTCGGCGCCGCGAGCGACGTCTTCGAGGGTCACCTCGACGGCGAGAACCCGGGTGGCCCGGGCGAGCCCGGCGAGACGCCCGGCGCGGGCGAGCAGCCGCCGTCGACCCCGCTCCACACGGTCGACGCCGACGACCTCACCGACGCGAACCACGGCGGCGTCACCCTCTCCCCGGCGCGGGTCCGCGCGGGCGAGCAGGTCACCGCGACGGCCGCGGGCTTCGCGCCCGGCGAGTGGGTCTCCGCGACCCTCTTCTCCACGCCGGCGGACCTCGGGATGTACCGTGCCGACGCCTCGGGCACGCTCACGGCGACCGTGACCGTCCCGGCCGACGCCGCGGCGGGCGTGCACCGGTTCGCGGTCGTCGGGCAGGTGGACGGACGCGTCCTGTGGACGGAGCTCGAGGTGCTCGGGGCGGACGGCACGGCCGGAGGGTCCGACGGCGCGGGGTCGGGCCGTCCCGACGGTCTCGCCACGACCGGCGCGCACGTCGGCGCCCTGGTGGGCCTCGCCGTCGTGCTGGTCGCCGGCGGCGCGACGATCGTCGTCGCCCGGCGCCGCATGCGCGGCCTCCCGGGCTGACGGCCCCGGCCCCACGCCGAACCCGGGGTTGCGGGCGGTCTCGAGCCCGAGATCGCCCGCAACCCCGGGTTCGGCGGCGAGAGGGTGGGCTCAGTCGCGGTCGTTCGGCATGAGGGCCCAGAGGATCAGGTAGGCGACGACCTGCGGGCCGGGGAGCAGGATCGAGACCGCGGCGACGATGCGCACGACGGTCGGGTCCCAGCCGAAGCGGCGCGCGATCCCTGCGCACACGCCCGCGATCATGCGACCGTGGCGCGGCCGGGACAGGGTCGGCCGGAAGGAGGCTGCGGAGGCGTCGAAGGTGCTCATACCTCGACGGTAGGAGCGCGGGTGCGGCGTCGGTATCGGGATGTCCCCCGAACCGACCCTGATCCTCGCGCCGGCGACCCTGAGCCCGGGCTCAGCGTCCGAGCGCTGCCTCGAACGCTGCCAGCGCGCGCGGCGACGCGAGCGCGAAGGTCACGGCGGCGACCCCGGTGCCGGAGTCGGTGCCCGCCCCGGCGCCCGACCAGCCGCGGACGGCCTCGACCGCGACGCGCGCGACGTCGTCGACGTCCCAGCCGTAGACACCCGCGCTCACGGCGGGGAAGGCGACGGTCGCGGCGCCGAGGCCCGCGGCGACGTCGAGCGACCGCGTGAAGCACGACGCGAGGAGCGCGGGGTCGGTCTGGCCGCGGTGCCGGTCCGGCCCGACGGTGTGGACCACCCAGCGGGCGGGGAGGTCGTAGGCGCCGGTGGCGACGGCGTCGCCGACGGGCAGGCCGTCGGGGAGGGTCGTGCGCCGGATGCGGCGGCACTCCTCCAGGAGCCGGGGCCCTGCCGCGGCGTGGATCGCGCCGTCGACACCCCCGCCGCCGAGGAGCGTCGAGTTCGCGGCGTTGACGATGGCGTCGACGGTGAGCGTCGTGATGTCGGCGAGCCGGGCGTCGAGGTCCATGTCCCCATCCTCGCGCGAGCACGGCGTTGCTCGCCGTCGAGCACGAGGTTCTTCGCGTTCTGGCGCCGAGAACGACAGCGACCTCGTTCTCGGGCCGAGGGGTCAGTCGCGCGAGACGACGACGCTCGCGCTGTGGCCGCCGAAGCCGAACGCGTTGACCAGCGCGTGGCGGGCGGTCGTGTCCCGGGCGGCACCCCGCACGACGTCGAGGTCGATCGCCGGGTCGAGCGCGTCGAGGTTGAGCGTGGGCGGCACCCGGCCGTCGCGCACGGCGAGCAGCGCGACGAGGACTCCCAGCGCGCCGGAGGCACCGAGCAGGTGGCCCGTCGCGCCCTTGGTGCTCGTCACGGGCGGGGGCATGCCGAGCGCCGCGTGCAGGGCGTCGGACTCGTTGACGTCGCCCACGGGGGTCGACGTCGCGTGCGCGTGGACGAGGCCGACGTCGGCGGGGGAGAGGCCCGCGGCGCGCAGGGCCATCCCGATCGTCCGGGCCTGGTTCTCCGGGTCCCCGCCGACGATGTCGAACGCGTCCGAGGTCAGCGCGGCCCCGGCGACGACGCCGTGCACCGCAGCGCCGCGCGCCCGCGCGTGCTCCTCGCTCTCGAGGACGAGGAGCGTCGCCCCCTCGCCCATGACGAAGCCGTCCCGGTGGACGTCGAACGGGCGCGACGCGCGCTCGGGCTCGTCGTTGCGGGTCGACATGGCGCGCGCCGCCGCGAACGCGGCGAGGGAGAACGGCCGGACGCCCGCCTCCACACCCCCGCACACGACGACGTCCGCCGACCCGGCGAGGATCATCTCCCGGCCCATCGTGATCGCCTCGGACCCCGCGGCGCACGCGCTGATCGGTGCGCGCGCCCCGGCCTTGGCGCCCAGGTCGATCGAGAGCCACGCCGCCGGCCCGTTGGCCATGAGCATGGTGACCGTGTGCGGCGAGACGCGCCGGGGCCCCTGCTCGTCGAGCACGTGGGACTGGTCGAGCGTCGTCGCGATGCCGCCGTTCGCGGACCCGACGACGACCGCGAGGCGCGTGGGATCGACGTCGGGCGTCCCTGCGGAGGCCCAGGCCTCGCGGCCCGCGACGAGCGTCAGCTGCTCGGCCCGGTCCGTGCGGCGCGCCTCGCGCACGGCGAGCCCCTCCGCGAACGCGTCGTCCACCCGCGCCGCGATGCGCACGGGCAGGTCGGCGGCCCAGTCGTCCTTGATGGCGTGCACCCCGGGCTCGCCGCGCAGCAGCGCGTCCCAGGTGCTCGCCGCGGTGAGCCCGACCGGGGTCACCGCCCCGTAGCCCGTGACGACGGCTCGTGTCATGGTGTCCCCCTACCTGCGGGCGTCGCCTCGTCGGACGACGGTTGTGGTCGATGGGTCCCATTTCAAGACATCCGTATGGGGTTTGTCTTGTCCGACAGTGTGACAGTGCGCACGCTGTCACTCACCACGAGTAAAGCGGCGGGTCGTCACCCCGGCCACGGCAGGCCCGCACGGTCGCGCCCGGTCGCCACGCATTCGGGACATGAAGGAGGACCGCGTGGCACGTACGGGGAGAGTGGTCGGGGCCGAGCGGGTCGCCCTGCTGCGCGTGCTCGACCAGCCGGAAGACCTGGGGGCCGGCGACGTCCGGACCCACGAGATGCTCGTGATCGAGCTGACCGACGCCACGGACGGAGACCCCGTGCCGACGTGGTCCCTCACCGTCGCGCAGACCTGTGCCCTGCGCGCCGACCTCGGCGGGCTCAGCACCGCGACGCTCACGCTCGACCCGGAGCACCCGCCGGTGCCTGACGCGCACGAGGTGCACCTGCTCGTCACGGAGATGGCGTGCAACAGCGGACAGGACGCCGAGGGGCGGGTGCGGCTCTCCGACCTCGCGGTGCGCGACGACGCGATCGCCGTGACGGTCGGCGTCGAGCCGCGCACCGGCGAGGCGGACTGCCCGTCGAACCCGCCGACGCCGTTCGTCGTCGAGCTCGACGAACCGCTGAGCGACCGCGTCGTGCTCGACGCGTCGGTGCACCCGGCGCGGGAGGTCGTGCTGCCCTGACCCGGGAGGTCAGGACCCGTCGAGCTTCAGCACCCGGCACGCGTTCCCCGCGTAGAGCGCCGGCAGAAGGTGCGCCGGGAGGTCCGCGCCCGAGATGGCCCACCGACCCTGCGGCGGAACGGGGTCGCCGGGGGCGTAGGAGAAGTGCTCGTCGGCCGTCTCGAGGAACCGGAAGTGCGTCTCGAGCTGCTCGCGAGACAACGGGAACGCGTCGGTGCCGAACAGGACCCGGTCGGGGAAGTCCTCGACGAGCCGGCGGAAGCGCCGTGGCTGACGCCCGAGCTCGCCCAGCCGGCCCGCGACGTCGACGACGAGGTTCGGTGCGGACCGCAGGAGCCGTGAGACGTGGTCGAGGTCCTCGGCGACGCAGCCCACGTGCGCGCCGACGTAGGTGGTCCCCGGCGTCGCGACGAGCAGGCGTTCGAACGCGTCGAGCAGGTGATCGAACGACGGGAACCGGGACCGGTCGGCGAACGACCACGACGGCTGCGCGGAGAGCTCGTCGATGCGCTCGTTGTACCGGTCCAGCGGGTCGAAGAACGCCTTCGGGTCGGCGACGTGGATCAGGACGGGCAGCCCGAGCTCGCCCGCGAGCGCGAGCGTCTCGACGACGCGAGGGTCGTCGGGCGCGACGAGGGCGCCGTCGGGGCCGGTGACGGTCAGGCCGAGGTTCTTCCACACCTTGAGGCCGCGCGCCCCGCGCGCCGCGGCGTCGCGGAGTTGCCGCTGCACCTCGCGCTCGCCGCCCGCGTGGGCGAGCGCCCCCCAGTCGACCTGGCAGAAGGTGAGGAACCGGCCCGGGTGCGCGCGGTCGTACCGGTCGAGGTTGGCCTCGAGCTCGTCGCCCCACAGGCCGTCGAGGTTGACGACCGTGCGCACGTTCGTGCGGTCGAGCAGGTCGAGCAGCGCGGGGACGTCCGGCGCGCACCAGTCGGCGGTGAGCCAGCGGCCCAGGTGGTTGTGGACGTCGACGGCGGCCACCGCGGCCCGGGTGACGTCGGTCCGGGGGAGCCGCACGCGGGCACGCGGCTCCCAGTCGGCGAGCCGCAGGCCGGGTACGGGCGGCACCGGGGGCGGGGTGGCGTGATGGAGAGGATCGGTCACGTCCTCGAGCATCTGCCCCGCGCGCGCAGATTTCACGGATGTTACGCGAACCGATCATTCATAGTGAGTGAATGTGCCACTCTGCGTGACTATCGCGCAGACGATGAGCAGGATCTTGGGCATCGGGTCCGCGCCGTGCGGCACCCACCACCGCTGGACCCGGGGTCACGACCCCGCCGACGACAGGACAAGCACGTGAGCCCGAGCGCCGTCACCGAGCGAGAGATCCACAGCCAGCCCGACGTGTGGGCCAAGGCCCTCGCGGGCGGACCCGCCACCGGCTCCGTGCTCGGCGCGCCCGGCGAGCGCGTCCTCGTGCTCGGGTGCGGGACGAGCGCGTTCGTCGCCGAGGCGATCGCGGTCCTCCGTGAGGACGCGGGCCTCGGCGAGACCGACGCCGCGTACGCGTCGGAGTGGCACCCGACGCGTCCCTACGACCGCGTGGTCGTCATCAGCCGCTCGGGGACCACGAGCGAGTGCCTCGAGGCGCTCGCGGCCGTCCCCGCAGGAACGCGCACCGCTGCGGTCGTCGGGGTCGCAGGTACGCCCGTCGCCCTCGCGGCGGACGACGTCCTCGTGCTCGACCTCGCGGACGAGGAGTCGGTCGTCCAGACGCGGTTCCCGACCTCCGTGCTCGCCGTCGCCCGCCAGGCGTTCGGCGAGGACCTCTCCGACCTCGTCGAGCAGGCCGAGCAGGCGCTCGCGACGCCGCTGCCCGTCGAGCCGGGCGCGTTCGAGCACTTCGTGTTCCTCGGCCGCTCGTGGGCCTACGGCCTCGCGCAGGAGGCGGCGCTGAAGATCCGCGAGGCGGCGCAGGCGTGGTCCGAGTCCTACCCCGCGCTCGACTACCGGCACGGGCCGGTCGCCGTCGCCACCGACGCGACGCTCGTCATCCTGCTGGGCGACGACGACCCGGCGCTCGCCGAGGACGTGCGGCGCACCGGCGCGACCGTCGTGCACCTCGAGGGGGACCCGCTCGTCCAGCTCGTGCAGTGCCAGCGCCTCGCCGTCGCCCTTGCCACCGACCGCGGCCTCGACGCGGACGCGCCGCGCCACCTCACCCGCTCCGTCGTCCTCGGCTGAGGACGACCCGCGACAGCCCGTCAACGACGGGGACGCAGTACCCGGACACTCGACGAAGAGACCGCCCAAGAGACAAGGCCGACAATGTTCCGTCATCCCACCCGCCGCCGTCCCGACCGTCCTCTCACCGTGGCCCGGGGAGCCGCCGGAGCGGTCGTCGTCTCCGGCGCGCTGCTGCTCGCGGCGTGCTCGTCCGGGACCCAGGGCGCCACGACCCTCGACCCCGAGGCCGACGTCACGCTCACGTGGTGGACCGGCCAGGCCGACCAGGCCCAGACCATCCTCACGGGCCTCGCCGAGGAGTTCGAGGAGCTCCACCCCAACGTGACGATCGAGGTGTCGTCGGGCGCGCCGTCGACGGAGGACCTGCTGCAGAAGCTGTCGTCCTCGTTCGCGGGCGGCACCTACCCGGACATCTCCTACGCGTTCGGCTCCTGGGCGAGCGAGCTCGCCGAGTCGGAGCGCACGCTCGACATCACCGACCAGGTGAGCGACCCCGACGTCGGCTGGGACGAGTTCTCCGGCGCCGCTCGCGCCACCGCCCAGCCGGACGGCGAGACGACGATCGGCTTCCCGGCCGTCGTCGACAACCTCTCGCTCCTGTACAACAAGACGGTGTTCGACGCCGCCGGCGTGGACTACCCGACCGAGGACTGGACGTGGGACGACTTCCGCGCCGCGGCGAAGGAGCTCACGGACCCCTCGACGAGCACGTACGGCTACGCCTACGGGGTCTCCGGCTCCGAGGAGACGACGTGGCAGTTCTGGCCGCACTTGTGGCAGCGGAGCGGGGAGATCCTCGACGAGTCCGGCACGACCGCGACGTTCGACTCCGACGCCGGCGTGGACGCGCTGACGTTCCTGCGCGACATGGCCGTCGAGGACGGGTCGGTCTACCTCGACCAGACCGACACCAAGTTCACGCAGATCTTCGCGAGCGACCAGATCGGCATGGTCACGTCCGGGCCGTGGACGCTGTACGACCTCCAGGTCGCGGGCACGCAGTACGGCGTCGTCCCCTTGCCGGCCTACGACGGCGAGCACACGACGATCTCCGGCGCCGACCTCTGGGTCCTGTTCGACCACCAGGACGCGAACCGTGAGCACTGGTCGTACGAGTTCACGAGGTGGCTGACCGACCCCGAGCAGGACGTGCGCTGGAACGTCGTCTACGGCAACCTCCCGCTGCGCGAGAGCGAGATCGACTCGCCGGAGTTCCAGGCACAGGTCGCGGCGATGCCCGGCCTGGACGTCATGGCGCAGAACAGCGAGAACGCGACGATCCCTCGACCGACCGTGCCGGGGTACGTGAACCTCTCCGAGGCGGTCGGCACGGCGGTCTCGGAGGTCCTCCAGGGCAAGGGAGAACCGCGCGAGGCGCTCGAGCGGGCCGCCGACCGATCGGACGAAGCGCTGGCGGACCAGTGACGCCGACGATCGTGCCCACCCCCGTCCGGCGGGCCCCGCGGCGCCGCCGGACGGGGGAGGCGCTCGCCGGGTGGGGCTTCGTCACCCCGGCGACCCTGCTCGTCGTCGGTCTGTCGATCTTCCCCGCGGTCTGGGCGTTCCTGCTGTCGTTGCAGGACTGGAACGGCTTCTCCACCCCGGAACCGGTGGGCGCGGACAACTACCGGCGCATGCTGACCGACGCCGAGCTGGGAGCCGCGGTGGGGCACACGCTCCTGTACACCGCGCTGTTCGTCCCGGCGTCGCTCTTCCTCGGGCTCGGACTCGCGGTCGCGCTCAACCGCCGGCTCGTCCTGGTCGGGGTCTACCGCACCCTCGTGTTCCTGCCGTTCGTGGTCTCCGCGGCGGCCACCGGCATCCTCACGACCTACCTGTTCAACCCGCAGTTCGGGTTCGTGAACAACGTGCTGCGCGTCCTCGGCCTCCCGCAGCAGGGCTGGCTCGAGGACCCGTCACAGGCGATGGTCGTCATCACGATCATGTCGTTGTGGGGCCAGGCCGCGTTCACGACCGTCATCTACCTCGCCGCGCTCCAGGACATCCCGGTCGAGCTCGCGGAGGCCGCCCGCGTGGACGGCGCGAACCGGTGGCAGTCGTTCTGGCACGTGACGTTCCCCCAGCTCGCCCCGGTCACGGTGTTCGTCGCCATCTGGCAGACGATCCAGGCGATCCAGCTCTTCGACCTCGTCTACACGACGACGCGCGGCGGCCCGCTCGGGTCGACCGAGACGGTCGTGTACTACCTGTGGAAGGCGGCGTTCAAGGAGCTCGAGTTCGGGTACGCGTCAGCCGTGGCGTACGGGCTGTTCGCCGTGACCCTGCTCATCACCATCGCCGTGACGCTCTACTCCCGCCGCACGAAGGTTGGTGGACTCTGATGTCGACGACCGTTCCCGGACCTGCCGCCTACGCCACGACTCCCGGCGGACCGCAGGCGGCGCCGCCCGGCGCCCCGGACGGCCCGCTCCCCGCCGCCACCACCGCCACCCCTGCACCGCGGCGCCGGCGGCGACGCGCCTGGCTGTGGCACCTGCTGCTCGTCCCCGTCGCCGCGCTGTTCGCGACGCCGTTCGTGCAGATGTTCCTCACGTCGCTCACGCCCGAGGCGGAGATCAACCGGTTCCCTCCGCGGTTCTGGCCCTCGCAGCTCACGCTCGACGGCTACGTCAAGCTCTTCACCGAGACCGACGTGCTGCGCTGGACGACGAACACCGTCCTCGTCTCGGTCGTCGCCGTCGCGTCGCACATCGTGCTGTGCTCGCTCGCCGGGTACGGGTTCGCACGCCTCAAGTTCCCGGGCCGCACGTTCGGGTTCCTCGCGATCATGGCGACGATCATGATCCCGACCCAGCTCCTCATGGTCCCGACGTACGTCCTCTTCGCGCGCATCGGCATCATCGACACGCTCGCCGCCGCGATGGTCCCGTGGCTCGCGTCGGCGTTCGGGATCTTCCTCATGCGCCAGTTCTTCCTGTCGCTCCCGCCCGAGCTCGAGGAGGCGGCCGTCCTCGACGGGTGCTCCCGGCTCGCGACGTTCTGGCGGATCATCCTCCCGCTCGCGCGGCCCGCGCTCGCGACGCTCGCGATCTTCACGCTGCTCGGCTCGTGGAACGACCTCGTCTGGCCGCTCATCGCGATCAACGACCCGTCGTCGTTCACGCTCCAGCTCGGGATCACGAACTTCCAGGGCGCGCGCCGGACCGACTGGTCGCTGCTCATGGCGAGCAACGTCGTCGCGACCCTGCCGCTGGTGCTGTTCTTCCTGTTCGCCCAGCGCCAGTTCATCGCCACCATGACCTTCACCGGAGTCAAGGGATGACCACGCCCTACACCCTGCCCGACGGACCCGACCGGACGACTGCACGACCCGTCGTCGTGGTCGGCGACGCGAACGTCGACCTCGTGCTGCGTGGCGACGTCGTCCCGCGCTTCGGCCAGGCCGAGCAGCTCGCCGACTCCGGCGACCTCGTCCTCGGCGGCTCGGCCAGCATCGCGGCGGCCGGCGTCGCGCGCCTCGGGGTGCCGACGACGCTCGTCGCGCGCGTCGGCGCGGACACGTTCGGCACCTTCACGCTCGACGCGCTGCGCGCCGCCGGGGTGGACGTGTCCGCCGTCGACGTCGCCCACGACGAGCCGACAGGGCTCTCGGTCATCCTCTCCACGCCCGACGACCGGGCGATCCTCACGGTCCCCGGCACGATCCCGACCCTCGCCGGCTCCCACACGCTCGCCGTGCTCGACGGCTGGCACGGGCCGCTCGGCGTCGTGCACGTCGCGTCGTACTTCCTCCAGCCGCGTCTCGCCGCGGACCTGCCCGCGGTCCTCGCGTCCGCACGCGAGCGGGGGTGGACGACGAGCCTCGACACGAACTGGGACCCCGCCGAGCGCTGGACCGGGCTCGCAGACCTGCTGCCCCACGTGGACGTGCTGCTGCCGAACCGCAACGAGCTGCGCGCCGTCGCCGCCGCCCTGGGCGCCCGCTCGCCGGAGGGGTCGGCGGACGAGCCCGACGTCGCGCTCGCCCGGGCGGTCGCCGCGCGCGGCCCGCGCGTGGTCGTCAAGGACGGTGCGCGCGGTGGGTGGTCGGTGGGTCGGGTCGGGGAGGTGGTCCGTGCACCGGGTCTCGCCGTCGACGTCGTCGACACGACCGGCGCCGGTGACAGCTTCGACGCCGGCTACCTCGCGGCCCTCGCGCACGGGGTCGCGGACGAGGCCGAGCGGGTGCGCTGGGCGGCCTGCGCCGGCTCGTTGTCCACGCTCGGCCCGGGCGGCACCGGAGCACAGGCCTCGCTCGCCGTGCTCCGGGCCGCGCTCGCATGATCTCCGCGCTCGCCCTCAGCCCCTCGCTCGACGTCACGTACGTCGTCGACGCGCTCGAGGGGATCCAGCGCCCGCGCGAGGTCCGACGTGTCGGCGGGGGAAAGGCGCTCAACGCGGTCCGGGCCGCGGCGTCGCTCGGCGCCCGCACGACCGCCGTCGCGGTCCTCGCCGGGGGGTCGGGCGAGGACGTCGCGGCCGGGGCGAGAGCCGACGGTGTGGACCTGCACGTCGTGACGGGAGAGCACCCGACGCGCACGTGCGTCTCGGTCCTGGCCGCGGGCACCGGTGCGCTCACCGAGATCTACGAGCGCGCCGTCCCCGTCGGGCCGGACACCCTCGACCGCGTCGTCGGGCTCGCGCTCGACCTCGCCACGCGCGAGGGCGGGTGGTGGCTGCTGTCCGGCGGCCTCCCCGGCACCATCGCGCCGAGCATGGTCGGCACCGTCGTCGGTCGGCTGCGGGCGGCGGGTGCCCGCGTGGCGGTGGACAGCCACGGCCCGGCGCTCGCGGGCGCCGTGGGCGAGGGGCCGGACCTGGTCAAGGTGAACCGGGGCGAGGCGGCGGAGCTGCTGGGCGTCCCCGAGGACACGCCGGGTCCAGTGCTCGTCACCGGGCTCCGCGACCGGTCGGGCGGCCTCGTGGTCGTCACCGACGGCGCGGAGGGGGCGTGGGCGAGCGACGGCACGAGCGTCCTGCGCGTGCGGCTCGAGGGCAACGTCGGCCGCTTCCCGGTGGGGAGCGGCGACTCGTTCCTGGGCGGGATGCTCGTCGCGCTCGACGCGGGGGCGTCCCTCGCCGAGGCGGTGGCGCTCGGTGCCGCCGCGGGCACGGCCAACGCCCAGGTCCCCGGTGCGGCCGTCCTGGACGCGGACCTGGCCCGCCGTCTCGTCGGCGAGGTCACGGTCGAGACCGTGGCGCTCCCGGTGCCGTAGACCCGCTGCGGGGTCAGCGCTGCGCGGTCGGCCCCTCGGTCGGCCGCACGGCCGCGACCGGACCGTCGTCGGGCACGACCTGGACGTCGACGCCGACCGCGGCGATCGCGTCGAGCGCGGCCGGGTCGGCGGACGAGTCCGTCACGAGCACGTCGATCTCCTCGAGGTCCGCCATCTTGGCCAGCGTCACGCGCCCCACCTTCGAGCCGTCCGCGACCACGACGACGCGCTCGGCGTGCGCGACCATCGCGTGGTTGGTGCGCGCCTCCGTCTCGTCGTGCGTCGTCGCGCCGCCGCGCACGCTGATGCCGTCCGTGCCCAGGAACGCGGTGCCGACGTTGATCGCGTTGAACGTGTGCTCGGCGAGCACGCCGACGGCCTCCAGCGAGCTCGACCGGACGAACCCGCCGGTCATGATGACCTGCAGGTTGCTGCGCGCGGCGAGCTCGGTCGCCGTCGTCAGGGCGTTCGTGGCGATCGCGAGGTCGGGTCGCGTCGCCAGGGCGCGCGCGACGGCCGCCGCCGTCGTGCCGCCGCTGATCGCGACGGAGTAGCGTCCCGGCGGGAGCAGCCCGGCGGCGTGCTGCGCGATGCGCAGCTTCGCCTCGCGGAACCGGGAGTCGCGCAGGAGCACCGGGACCTCCGTCGTGGGGTCGAGGGCGCGCACCCCGCCGTGCGTGCGCAGCACGAGGCCCTGCTCCTCCATGTCCGCGAGGTCGCGCCGCATCGTGGCCGAGGAGACGCCGAGCTCACGGACCAGCTCCGTGAGGCGCGCCGTGCCGTGCTCGTTGACGTACGTCAACGCCCGCATCATGCGGTCGCTGCGCTTGTGGGAGATCGCGCGGGGCGCGGCGTCGGGTGCGACGGACATGCGCTTCCTTCCGGCGGTTGCGGGGCGGGTGTCCGACGCTCTCGGCAGCGGACGAGGCAAATCGCTCAGTCAGAGTGAGTGTTATCAGCGAAATCTGATCGTATTCTTGCACAGTGCGCTCGACGGCGCCCAGGATCGTCGACATGGTCAGCATCGCGTTCGTCGGCGCCGGGAGCGTCGTCTTCACCCGCCAGCTCGTCGCCGACATCCTGCGCTACCCGGAGCTCGCCGACGCCCGCCTCGTGCTGCACGACATCGACCCCGAGCGGCTCCGCGTCGCCGAGGGCACCGCGCGTCAGGTGAGCCGCCAGCTCGGGGCGTCGGCCACCGTCGAGGCGTACGCCGAGCGTCGCCGGGCCCTCGACGGTGCCGACTTCGTCGTCAACATGATCCAGGTCGGCGGCATCGACGCGACGCTGAGGGACCTCGAGATCCCCGCGCGCCACGGCCTGCGCCAGACCATCGGCGACACGACCGGCGTCGGCGGCGTGTTCCGCGCGCTGCGCACGTTCCCGGTGCTCGAGGGCATCGCGACCGACATGCGCGAGCTGTGCCCGCAGGCGTGGCTGCTCAACTACACGAACCCGATGGCGATGAACGTGTGGTGGGTCTCCACCGTCGCTCCCGACCTCAAGGTCGCCGGGCTCTGCCACTCCGTCTACTGGACGGCGCACGACCTCGCGGAGCTCGTGGGCGTCCCCGTGGAGGAGACGCGGTACCGGGCCGCGGGGGTCAACCACCAGGCGTGGCTGCTCGAGTGGGAGCACCAGGGCGAGTCGCTGTACCCCCGGCTGCGCGAGACGATCCGCCGCGACCCCGGGCTCGAGCGTCGCGTCCGGGTCGAGATCTTCCGTCGCCTCGGCTACTACCCGACGGAGACGAGCGAGCACTCCTCCGAGTACTTGCCCTGGTTCCTCCGCTCCGACGATCAGATCGAGCGCTACCGCCTGCAGCCGCTCGAGTACGTCGGCATCAGCCGGGAGAACGTCGCTGAGTTCGAGGCGGCGCGGCGTGCGCTCGCCGCCGGCGAGGACCTCGCGCTCGAGGACGGCGCGAGCGAGTACGCGCCCCAGATCATCCACTCGCTCATCACCGGGACGCCGCGCGAGGTGCACGTCAACGTCCCCAACCACGGGCTGATCGGCAACCTGCCCCAGGGTGCGGTCGTCGAGGTCCCGGCGGCGGTCGACGGCGACGGTCTGCGCCCCGTGCCGATGGGCTCGCTCCCGGCCCAGTGCGCGGCGCTCAACCAGCCGTACGTCTCGGTCGGCGCGCTCACCGTCGAGGCGGCGCGCACCGGCGACCCTCGGCTCGTGCGCCAGGCCGTGCTCATGGACCCGAACGCGTCCTCGACCCTCACGCCGGAGCAGATCTGGGCCCTGTGCGACGAGCTCGTCACGGCGCACGGCGACCTGCTCCCCGAGCCGTTGCGCGCCCTCGTGCCGGCAGGTGCCCTGTGACCCTGGCCGCGACGGGCAACCTCGTCGCTGCGGCGGCGCGCGACGGCGGCGCCGTGCTCGCGTTCAACGTCATCACGCTCGAGCACGCCGAGGGCATCGTCGCCGGCCTCGAGGACTCCGGGGCACCCGGCATCCTGCAGGTCAGCGAGAACGCCGTCCGCTACCACGAGGGCCGCATGACGGCCCTGGTCGCGGCCTGCCGCGAGATCGCCGTCGCGGCGCGCGTCCCCGTCTCGCTGCACCTCGACCACGTCCAGGACGTCGACCTCGCGCGCCAGGTCGTCGACCAGGCGTGGCGGCTCGGGATCACGTCGATCATGGTCGATGCCGCCCACCTCGACTACGCGGACAACGTCGCCACGACCCGCGACCTCACCCGGTCGGCGCACGACACCACGCTGTGGGTCGAGGCCGAGCTCGGCGCGATCGGCGGCAAGGACGGTGCGCACGCGCCCGGCGTGCGGACCGACCCGCACGAGGCGGCGTCCTTCGTCGCCGCGACCGGTGTCGACGGGCTCGCCGTCGCCGTGGGCAGCTCCCACGCCATGACGAGCACGACCGCGGAGCTCGACCTCGACCTCGTCGAGCGGATCGCCGCCGAGGTCCCCGTCCCGCTCGTGCTGCACGGGTCGTCCGGCGTGGCCGCCGCGATGCTGCGCGACGCCGTCGCGCGCGGGATCCGGAAGATCAACGTCGGGACCGCGCTCAACGTCGGCTACACGCGTCAGGTGCGAGACTTCCTCGACGCGAACGACGGGGTCACCGACCCCCGCAAGTACCTCGCCCCGGCGCGAGGGGCTGTGCGCGACGCCGTCGACCGGCTCTGCACGCAGGTGTTCGCCTGACACCTCGGACCGTCCTGCATCTCCTGATCGGCACCCCCACCATGGCGCGCGGGCAGCGCGTCACGACGAGAGGAACGAGCACATGAGACGAACGACGACCGGCCTGGCCCTCGGCTCGGCGCTGGTGCTGACCGCGTGCGCGGGCGGCCCCGCCGTCGGCGGCACGAGCCCCGTCCCGGACACGGCGCGCACGACCTCCACCGACGCGACGACCCCCGCCGCGGTCGAGCTGCCGCCCACGAGCGGGATCCTCGACTACCAGCTCGGCGGCGCGTACGACCAGGTCGACGCGGGATCCGGGCCGGTCGCCCCCGACGTGGTGGTGCGCGACGCGACGGCGACGCCGCTCGCGGGCGCGTACAACGTCTGCTACGTCAACGGGTTCCAGACGCAGCCCGACGACGCCGACCTCTGGCTCGACCACGAGGAGCTCCTGCTGCACGACGCGGGCGGGGAGCTCGTGATCGACCCCGACTGGCCGGACGAGTTCGTGCTCGACCCCTCGACCGCCGCGCAGCGGGACGGGATCCTCGACCTCCTCGGCCCGGTCGTCACCGGGTGCGCCGACGACGGGTTCGACGCCGTCGAGATCGACAACCTCGACACCTGGACCCGGTTCGACCAGATCGACGAGGCCGGCGCGCACGCGCTCGCGACGGCGTACGTCGGTCTCGCGCACGACGCCGGGCTCGCCATCGCCCAGAAGAACGCCGCGGAGATCACGCAGGTCGCGCACGACGACCTCGGCTTCGACTTCGCCGTGACCGAGGAGTGCGCCGTCTGGGACGAGTGCTCCGCGTACACCGACGTGTACGGCGACCACGTGCTGCAGGTCGAGTACCCCGGCCCGCTCGCGGGCGAGGGCCTCACGTTCGCCGACGTCTGCGCTCTCGGCGACCGCGCACCCCTGACCGTGCTGCGCGACCTTTACCTCGTCACGCCGGACACGGACGTGAGCGGGTTCGACCCCGTCGAGGAGACGGGCGAGCCGTACTCGTACGTGTTCGAGACCTGCTGACCGCGAGGCGGCGGGCGGCGCCCGCGCCGTGCGCCGCCTCGTGTCACCAGCCGTCGGGCGTGAGGAGCTTGCGGATGCGCTTCTCGCTCACCGGGCCGTCGGTGCCGAGCTGCTGCGCGAACAGCGACACGCGCAGCTCCTCGACCAGCCACCGGACCTCGGCCAGGTCCGCCGCGCGGACCGGGTCGGCCGGGCCCTGGGCGTAGGCGGCCCGGGCGCGCTGGTACGCCTCCTCGACGTCGTGGACGCGCCACGCGAGCTCGGCGTCGCGGTTCGGGTTCGTCTGCGCCTTCTCCAGCCGGTACGACGCCGCGCGCAGGTAGCGCGTCAGGTGCGGCAGGCGGCGGGGCGGGGTCTGGGAGACGAACCCGTCGTGGATCAGGCCCGCAGCCTGGTCGCGCAGGTCGGTGAGCGTGTTGAGCAGCGCGAGGCTGTTCGACGCGCGGATCTCCGCGTCGAGGTTGCGCGACGCCGTCAGCGCCGCCACGACGTGCCCGACCACCTGGTGCACCTGGTCCTCCAGGTGCGCCCGCACGAACGTCCGTGCCGCCGCGTAGCTCTCGGCGTCGCGGATCGCCGCGACGTCCGGCTGCGTGCCGTACGGCCCGCTGCCGCCGCTCGTCAGCGCGATCACCGCGGCGAGCTGGAGGTCCGCGACGAGCGCGTCCGTGTTCCGGTACGGGCTGGCCGCCATGGTGAGCGACTGCGTCCCGTTCCACCGGCTCGTGATGCGCCCGGTCTGCAGCGCCGTCTCCGTCAGCAGCAGACGCCGCACCCCCCGCGCGTGCTCCCGCGCCTGCGCGGTCGCGTCGGCCAGCACGCGCAGCGCGACGACCGGCTTGCCCTTCGCGTCCTGCTCCTCGACGACCGCCGGGTACCCCCGCACCACGACCCCACCCCCGAGGTCGGTCGACACCGTCGCGGGCAGCCGCCCGTCGGTGAGGTCGTCGGGCCAGGTGATCAGGTTGGTGCGTTCGCTCACGAGCGCGGCCGTGGTGGGGTCTGCGGGCGGTGCGTCGCCTCGCCGCGGCGAACCGGACGCCGAGGGCGACGCTGCGCCGTCCGGCGCCGTGCCCTGTCCGCGGCGCGTCGGCGAGCCGGACGCGGAGGCGGGGGAGGGGGCGTCGGATGCGAAGGGCGTGGCGGGCCTGGCGGGAGCGCCGTGAGGAACGAGCGGCGCGGATGGTAGCCCGAGCACCGACGCCCCCTCCGCCGCCGAACCCGACCCAGAGACCGACGCACCCGACCCGGGAACCGATCCCGAAGCCGCCTCGCGCAGAGCAGCACCCACCGCGCCCTTCACCGCGGCGCGGACCGCCGCCTGGTTCTGCGCGGCGAGACGACGCTGGAGGGCGAGGAGGTCCTTCGACTCGTCGAGGACGACGGACCCGCCGCGGCCGCGCGGGTCCTCGACGCGGAACGTCATGCGCAGGTGCGCGGGCAGGCGCGCCTCCTGCTCGGGGCCCCACGCGTCGTCGGGGATGACGACGTCGCGCAGCGCCCGGACGGCGCGCGTGAAGGCGACGGGGAACGGCTCGGCCATGTCGCCCGCGCGGGCCATGTCCTCCCAGGCGGGCGTGTGCTCGCGGAGCCAGGCGACGACGTCGCGCGCGACGTCCGGTGCTGGCACGAGCTGGACGCGGACCGGCTTGGGCAGCGAGCGGATCGTCGCCGTGGCGAGCTCGTCGAGCAGGCCGGGGACCATCCAGTCGAACCCGTCGGGGACGACGCGGTTGAGCACGGAGATCGGGACGTGCACGGTGACGCCGTCGGCGTCGGTCCCGGGCTGGAACTGGTAGGTGAGCGGCAGCGTGAGCTCGCCCTGCGGCCAGGTCTCGGGGAACTGGGACGTGTCGATCTGCTCGGCGTCGGGCACGAGCTGTTCGAGCGTGAAGGTGAGCAGGTCGGGGTCCCGGCGGCGCGCCGTCTTCCACCAGCGGTCGAAGTGCGCGGCGGACACGACGTCGTCGGGGACGCGCTCGTCGTAGAAGTCGAACAGCGCGTCGTCGTCGACGACGAGCCCGCGCTGGCGCGAGCGCGCCTCGAGCTCCTCCGCCTCGGCGAGGAGCTTCCGGTTGTCGTGGAAGAACCGGTGGTGCGTCGTCCACTCGCCCTGCACGAGCGCGTGCCGCACGAACATCTCGCGCGCGGCCTCGGGGTCGACCTTGGCGTAGAGCACCTTGCGGTCCGCGACGATCGGCACGCCGTAGAGCAGCACCTTCTCGGTCGCGATGGCGGCGCCGCGCTTGGTCGACCAGTGCGGCTCGGAGTACGTGCGCCGCGCGAGGTCGCCCGCGAGGTCCTCGGCCCACTCGGGCTGGATGCGCGCGACGTCGCGCGCCCACAGCCGCGACGTCTCGACGAGCTCGCCCGCCATGATCCACGCCGGCGGCTTCTTGCTGAGCGGGGACCCGGGGAAGATCGCGAACCGCGCGCCGCGTGCACCCGTGTACTCGTTGCGCGCCTGCTTCTGCGCGCGCCGCAGCGCCTTGGCCCGGGCCTCGCCCTTGAGGTGCGCGACCGACGACGCCTTGACGTCGCCCGTGTCCTGCATCCCGAGCTGCGACAGCAGCCCGGACAGCAGCGCCTTGTGGATCGTGTCGCCGTCCCAGGCGCGCTTGTACGCCGCGCTCTGCTCGGCGGCGGCCGGGTCGGGAGCCGTGGTCGGGTCCGCGGCGGCTGAGCCCGAGGCCCCCTCCGCCGAACCCGATCCGGAGCGCCCGGCGCGCGGCTTGTACGACATGTCGATGCCGAGGGGCTTGGACATCTCGCGGAGCTGGGCGACGACGTCCTGCCACTCGCGGATGCGCAGGAAGTTGAGGTACTCGGCCTTGCACAGGCGGCGGAAGGCCGACGACGAGAGCTCGTGCTGCTGCTCGCGGACGTACTCCCAGACGTTGAGGTAGGTGAGGAAGTCGGAGTGCGGGTCGGTGAAGCGCGCGTGCGCCTGGTCGGCCTGCGCGCGGACCTCGGCGGGGCGCTCGCGCGGGTCCTGGATCGACATGACGGCGGCGATGATCGCGACCTCGCGCGCGACGCCGAGCCTCGAGCCCTCCCAGATCATGCGGGCGAGGCGCGGGTCCATGGGGAGCTGCGCGAGCACGCGCCCGACCTCGGTGAGGCGCGTGACGCCGTCGGACGTGGCGAGCGCGCCGAGCTCGGTGAGGAGCTGGACGCCGTCGCGCACGGCGCGCGTGTCCGGGGGCTCGACGAACGGGAAGCGCGCGACCTCGTCGGGGGTCTCGACGACGCCGACGGAGATCATCTGGAGCAGCACCGACGCGAGGGAGGTGCGCAGGATCTCCGGCTCGGTGAACTCGGGCCGGGAGAGGAAGTCGTCCTCGGAGTAGAGGCGCACCGCGATGCCGTCGGCGACACGGCCGGAGCGGCCGGAGCGCTGGTTCGCGCTCGCCTGCGAGACGGGCTCGATGGGCAGGCGCTGCACCTTGGTCGCCTTGGAGTAGCGCGAGATGCGGGCCGTGCCGGGGTCGACGACGTAGTGGATGCCCGGCACGGTCAGCGACGTCTCGGCGACGTTCGTCGCGAGCACGATGCGCCGCGACGTGTGCGCCTGGAACACGCGGTGCTGCTCGGCCGACGACAGCCGCGCGTACAGCGGCAGGATCTCGACGCGCTGCGGGTGCTTCGGGTCGGTGACGCGGTCCTTGAGGTGGCCGGTGAGCGCGTCGGCGGCGTCGTGGATCTCGCGCTCGCCGGAGAGGAACACGAGGATGTCGCCGTGCCCCTCGCGCATGAGCTCGTCGCACGCGTCGACGATGCCGGTCACGAGGTCCTTCTCCTCGGCGCCCGCGCGGCCCTTCGCCTTCGTGCCGCTGCCGGTGGAGGCGCCGGGGTCGACGTCGGGGGACAGCGGCCGGTACCGGATCTCGACCGGGTAGGTGCGGCCGGACACCTCGACGACGGGCGCGGTGTCGGGCAGCGCGTCGACCACGTAGTCCGGCGCGCCGCCGAGCTGGGCGAGGTGTGCGGGGGAGAAGTGCTGCGCGAAGCGCTCGGAGTCGATCGTCGCCGACGTGATGATCAGCTTGAGGTCGGGGCGGCGTGGCAGGAGCCGCGCGAGGTAGCCGAGCAGGAAGTCGATGTTGAGGGACCGCTCGTGCGCCTCGTCGACGATGATCGTGTCGTACGCGAGGAGCTCCGGGTCGCGCTGGATCTGCGCGAGCAGGATGCCGTCCGTCATGACCTTGACGAGCGTGTCCTCGCTGGAGGTGTCGGTGAACCGCACCTGGTACCCGACGACGCCGCCCAGCTCCGTGCCGAGCTCCTCCGCGATGCGCTCGGCGACGGTCCGCGCGGCGATGCGGCGGGGCTGCGTGTGCCCGACCTGCCCCGCGCGGCCCCGCCCGAGCTCGAGCGCGATCTTGGGGAGCTGCGTCGTCTTCCCGGAGCCCGTCTCGCCCGCGACGATGACGACCTGGTGGTCGCGGATCGCGGCGGCGATGTCCGCGCGTCGGGCGCTGACGGGGAGCTGCTCCGGGTACGTGATGGGCGGGACCGTCACGGCCTCGCGTGCCTGCGCGGCCCGATCGAGCTGCGCGCGGCTCACCTGCCGCGGGCCCGACGGCGGCCGCTCGCCCCGCCCGCGCCGCGTCGCCGTCGCGGTCGTCGAGGTGCCCGACGTCGGGCGGTCGCCCTGTCCGCGTCCGCGGCGGTTCCCGCGGCGACGACGACCCTCGCGCGGGGTGCCCTCGGCGGCGCCGCCCTGCTGGGCAGGGCGCGCGTCAGGCTGGTTCGCTGCGGGCTCGGTACTCACGACGGTCCATTCTCTCAACCCGTCGCAACTTCATTGCTCCCGAGGGCGGGACGACCCTGGCCGACGGTGCTGTCGTTTTGCTAGCGTGGTTCTCGGAGGTGGTCGAGATGGCGACGCTGACGATCCGAGGGCTCGACGACGACGTGCGCGAACGGCTGCGTGCCCGGGCCGCAGAGCACGGCCGGTCCATGGAGGCGGAGATCCGCGCGATCCTCACGTCTGCGGTGACGGCACCGAGCGGGTTGGAACGCGGGCTCGGCACGTTCATCCACAGCTCGTTCGCCGACGCCGGGCTGACGGTCGAGCTCGACCTGCCCCCGCGCTCGGAACACGGACGCGCCGTCGACTTCTCCGACGAGCCGGGCGGGTCGGACCGCGAGGTCGCGGACGCGTGATCGTCCTCGACACGAACGTCGTGTCCGAGGCGATCCGCCCGGTACCCGAGGCGCGCGTGCTCCGCTGGCTCGACGCGCAGGCTCCGGAGGCGCTGTGGATCACGGCCGTCACCGTCGGCGAGATCGTCCACGGCGTGGCTCGGCTGCCCGAGGGGCGGCGCCGGGACCGCCTCGCCGCGCTCATCGAGGAGCACGTCACCACGACCTTCTCGGACAGGGTGCTCGCGTACGACGCCGACGCCGCGCGCGTCGGGGGCACCCTCCTCGCGCTCCGCGAGCGAGCGGGGCGGCCGATGAGCATGGCCGACGCGCAGATCGCCGCGATCTGTCGTGTGCACGACGCGACGCTCGCGACGCGCAACGTCCGCGACTTCGTCGGCACAGGGGTGGACGTCGTCGACCCGTGGGAGTTGTCGCCGAGAAGCCGAGCAGCGCCGCGGACCTCAGATCCGACCGAGGGCGCCTGACGAGCGCCCAGCGTGACGAGTCGCCGCGGCGACCGCCACCCGGACTGCGGTGAGCGCCGTCTCCCACGGGATGCGCTCCTGCTCGAGCCGTCGACCACCCTCGGCACGGACACGGTCGAGACTCCTGCGCTCGTCGGGTGTCAGGTGCGTCGGCTCGCGCAGGACCGGGCGGGCTTCGACGTCCCACAGGTCGTGATGCGCCGTGAACGTCTGCTCGTCCATGAGGATGCTCGTCACGCGGGGGTGCCAGCCGCGGAGGTCGTCGAGGATCGCGAGCCCGTCGGAGTCGATGTCTCCCCAGTAGACGAGCGGGCGGTCGGCGATCCACGGGACGTCGCGGAGTCGTGGCAGGGCGTAGCCCGAGCCGTGGACGACAAGAGCTCGACCCAGCGCCGGGTCGTCGTCGGGGAGGGACAGCAGGGACTCGAGATTCTCCAGGACGAGGACGGCGTCCGGGTCGAGGGCGAGCCGGACGAGCTCGGCGGGAGAGGCGCCGAAGGTGCGTGGCGCACCGGGCAGCAGCCCGGGGTCGAGGAGCCGGACGCGCACGAGGTTCTGGTCCTGGGCCAGCCCGAGCGTCGGCGAGCCGGTCAGCGCCTCGTGGAACGACGTGACCAGGCCGACGTGACGCTCGAGCCACTTCGTCCCGACCCCGCGGACGGGGACCTGCCGGACGCGCAGACCCGAATCCGGTCGCTGCGCGAGCCACGTCGCCACGTCGAGCGCACGCTCCAGGTCGTCCGCCGCGATCGTGCTGAGGGTCGCGGTGTTCCGGCGGATCGCCCGCGCGATGCCGTCGAGCTCGGTACCCGAGCCCTCGGCCGTGATCCGGGTTCGCACGACGGCGGATCGCTCGTCGAGCGCCCTCCAGTGCGCGTGTACGCCGTGGCCGGCGAAAGACGCGATCGCGTCCGACCCGTCCAGCACGACACGGTCGGGGACGCGCTGTCGACCGACGCGCGGCCACCGCCGTTCGGTCCAGACGACCGCGTCCGCAGGGCGCACCGCCCGCCACGAGTCGACCCACGCGCGCGCCGCGGCCTCGTCGCGTCGGACGTCGTCCTCGGTCGGGGGGTGCAGCGGGACGTCGAGGACCGCTGGCCGTGCGTCGTCCCGCGCGGCCCAACCACCGCGCCGCTGCTGGACGAGGCGCTGGGCGCGCCCACGGACGTCGGCGGGGGTGACGGGCACAGGACGGCGCGCCGTCACCGCCCCTCCTCGAACGTCACGTCGGCCACGAGAGACTGGTAGCGGTCGGGGTTCGTGACGTGCGTGACCGCACCGACGTAGGGCTCGATGGTCTGGAGGAGCTTCTGGGGCGTCGCGAGCACCATCTGGAAGCCGAACCGGACGAACACGTTCATGGCCATCCGGGTGTACTCCGCGTCGGCCTTGTCGAAGGCCTCGTCGAGAATCACGGTCCCGTACCGGGCGACCTCGCCCTCGTCGGAGAGTTGGTATCGCAGCGCGGCCGCGAGGCAGAAGATCACGAGCCGCTGCCGCTGACCGCCGGACCGACCACCGCCGGAGTCGTAGACGTCGACCACCTGTCGGTCGTCGTCCAGCACCTTCGCGAGGAACGTGACGTGCTCGCGCGTGTCGAGGCAGCGCTGGCGCCACCCGCGGTCTTTGCCCTCGTTCGACGCGAGCCGCCGCATGAGCTCGGCGAGGACGGCGAACCGTCGCTCGGCGGCCTCGAGGTCGTCGGCCTCCCAGGACCCGTCGATGACGCTGCTCAGGTCGGAGAGGAAGGCCGTGACCTCCTCCGAGCGGCGGACCTTGGGCTCGATCATGAGCGTGACGCCCTCGTCGAACGGGGACAGCGCGAGCGAGTCGTTCACGCTGTCCACCCGCTCGGCGACGCGCTGCGGCGCGTCGAGGATCTCCCCGCGCAGGTGTCCGACGAGCTCGACCGACCGGTCGCGCAGCAGCCGCAGGAAGTCGGCCTCGTGCTCGGGCAGCCCGCGCGCCACGATGTCGTCCAGGACCGTGCGGTAGCCGGCACGGTCGTCGACGGTGGTGGTCAGGTCTGCGGCCGTCGCGGGCCACCGACCACGGAACTGCGTGGCGAGCCGGACGAACTGCTCGCCCGAGGCGCGCAGCGCCGCCTCCGCGCCCGACCGCTCCTCCCACAGACGGTGGGTGACCTGCGTGGTGACCCGCGCGACGTCGTCGGGCCCGAGGCGGCGCCGGTCGCTGTGGAACCTCCGATCGAGCTGCTCGAGGACCTCCCCGTCGAGGCGGTCACCCTCCGTGCGCCGTGCCTCGAGGTCACCGATGCGCTCCTCGCGTTCGACGAGCAGGCGTTTGAGCTCGGCCGATGCCTGCTCCGCGGAGTTCGCGCGCTCGTTGGCGGCGGCGTCCTCGTCTGCGGCCTCTTGGCGGCGGAGCTGCGCGTCTCGCAGGTCGGGGCTCGTGCGCGTCGCGTCCTCGAGTTGGTCACGGCGTTCTGCGACCAGGGTCCGTGCCGCCTCGCGATCGATCTCGTCCCACGTCGTGCGGGTCACGCGGGTGAGCGTGAGTCGACGCGCGGCCTCCCGGTACCGGGACTGCTGGGCCGCCTCGGCTGCCTCCTCCGCGGTGTCGCGGGCGGTGCGGGCGGCGGCCAGTGCCTCGAGCAGCACCCCCAGCTTCGCCGCGTTGTCCGTCCCGAGCACCCAGCGTCGGCGATCGTCGACCGGGTGCGTGTCGTTCTTCTCGTACCGCGTCGCGGACGTCTTGACCTGCCCCGCGGGCGTCACCCCGCGAGCCACGTGGTCGAGGTCGTCGGCGGTCTCGACGCACGCGTAGTCGTACCGTTGCGTGAGGGTGTGGACGAGCCAGTCGTGCAGCGGCCCGGGTGCGACGTCGACCTTGTGCAGCAGCGAGTCTGGCGATGCGGCGGGACGCGGAGCCTCGGCCCCGCGACCGGCGACCTCGACGACGAATCGTGTGCCGAGGTGGCGTCGGTCGATCGCGCGCCGCACGCCCGCGAGGTGCTCGGGTCGTACGAGGAGCGTCCGGGCGAACGGACGCAGGACGCGCTCGATCGCTCCGGTCCAGACGGCATGCTCGGGGCGGACGTCGATCAGCTCGCCCGCGAACGGCAGCGCCGCCTCGGGCATGCCGACCTCGGCCGCGACCTGGGTGCGGATCGAGGTCAGCACCGGGTCCATGTTCGTCGGACGCCCCCTCCGCATGGCGTCCACCTCCGCCTCGAGCCGCGCGAGCTCCCGTCGGGTGCGAGCGGCACGGTCGAGGACGTCGTGCGGGACGGCCGTGGGCTCCGCCGCGAGGGTGCGGCGCGCCACCTCGGCGAGCTCCGCGAGCTCCGTACGGGTCGTCGGGGTGTCGACGATTCCGACGTCTCGCAGCTCGTGCGCGAACGACTCCCAGCGTCGTTCGACCTCGTGCAGCGCACGCTCCGCGTCCTCGACGCGCCCGGCGAGCGCCCCGACCTCGCCGCCGCCCAGCCGGGCCGTGTGTTCAACCGCCAGGTCGTAGCGTTCGCGTGCTCGCTTCGCCTCGTCACGGGCGGCGCGCGCGTCGTCCTGGGCCCGGGCGTGCCGCGAGAGCAGCTCGTGGTGCACGGTGCGGGACAGATCCAGCTCGAGCCCGGTCGCGTAGCCGTCGAGCGCGGCGAGCAGGCGGTCGGACTGGTCCTGCAGCGCGAGGCCCTTCTCGTGCTCGTCTCCGACCTCGGCCATCCGGCCCAGGTGCTCCGCCTGCTCGCGCAGCGTCACGACGTGCTGGTGCGCGCGGTGCAGCTCGCCAAACTGCGCGACGGCGTTGTCGGCCTGCGCGAACGTCGTCGGCGGCTCGAGCATGTACTGGCGGAAGAGCTGGTCGAGGGTGCTGAGGTTCTTCGCGGACTGCGTCTTGTGCAGGAGTAGCAGGGCGTTCTCGTGATCGATGCCGAGCGCGCGGCGGAGCCGGACGTAGAACTGCGCGTGGCTGCCGTTGGTCGTCACCGTCTCGCCGGGGAACGCCGTCTTGAGCGCCTTCGCCTCGATGCCCTTCTCGACGAAGGGGCCCAGGTCCTGGAGCGTCACGGGGGTGCGCAGGAGGAGGCACGCGTCGCGCAGGTCGGAGCGGTCGGTGCTCGCGCCGCGCAGGTGGAACAGGCGTGCGGCAACCACCGTGCCGCCCTCGCCGTCCTCGTAGCGCAGCAGGATGCCGCTCCACACCGAGCCCGTCCGTGCGTACGTCGTGACGACGCGGTCCACGTGCTCGTCCGCGGACTTGCTCCACGCGCCGCGGACGTAGCTGACGAGGTTGCGGTCCTCACCGCGGCCGCCGGTGTCCTGCGCGGCGAGGTTGAAACGCAGCCACTTGTCCGGTGTGAGGACGGCGGCGACCGCGTCGAGCAGGGATGACTTACCCGAGCCCGACGCCCCTGTCACGAGGTGTCCCCTGCGCGCGACGCCGATCGGGGTGAACCCGCCGAACGTCCCCCAGTTGAACAGCTCGACGCGCGCGAGCCGCCACTGGCCCGCTGCCAGGGGCGCGAGGGTCGGGGTCGTCATCGGTCCGTCTCCTGGTTCGTCGGGCGGTCTGCGACCTCCGCCGCGGCGATGCGGTCGTACTCGGCGCCGATAGCGCGCACCTGCTGCTCGTCGACGAGGACGCGCAGCACGGGGGAGATCTCGACCCGGTCGTCGTCGTCGGCACGGGCCGCGCCGGCCGAGTGCACGACGCGGAGCGTGTTGCGCATCTTCGTCCACGACGCGTTGAGCCGCCGGGAGAAGTCCTGCTCGTCACGATCCCGGGTGCGGAACACCTGCAACCGCTCGAACACCTCGTCACGCCCGACGATGACGCGCCGCTCACCCTGACCGGAGAGCAGCAGCTCGCGCAGGACGAGCAGCATCGCAGTGTCGAGGAACGTGAGCTGGACGGTGCGGACGGTGCTCGGCACCTCGACCTCGTCCGTGCGTGCGCGCCGGACGAACGCGAGCTCGGCGTCCAGGTCGACCACGAGGTCGAGGAACAGGTCGTGCAGCCGGGAGCGGATCGCCGACTCGTCCGAGAGCAGGGCCGACCACAGGGCGGGGTGTCGTGCCGCGGACAGGTACGGGCCGCGGACGAGGGTCAGCAGTGCGCGGCGGGCTGACTCGCTCGCGAGGGTCCCGGTGTCCTCGTGCCACAACGCGTCCGGGGAAGTGGGGGCGAGCGGATCGTCCGTGCCCGCGGGTTCGGTTCCGGCGTGGGCCGGGGCGGTCGTGGTCACGTCCGTCATCGTGCGGTCCTCTCCGTGAAGCGATGGACGACGACGTCGGCGCGCCGCGGGATCTTGTCGAGCCCGGTCCAGGTGAGGATCTCGGTCGTCTCGTCGTCGCGCGTGCCGTGCCGAGCCGCGAGCGTGAGGAGCCCGACGACGCTCGCGATGCCTTGCGTCGCGGGGTGCGCGGCGAGGACCTCGCCGACCGTCGCGGTCGCGCGCCCGGCCAGCACGGCGTCCACCGCGTCGGCGAGCTCGGCGAAGTCGATCTCCGTCTCGCGCGCGATGGCGCGCAGGTTCTCCAGGCTCGCGACACCGCCCGCGTTGACCTCCATGGGCGCGGTCGCGTCCATCTCGGCCGGGTCGTGCAGGCGTAGCTCGCCGATGCTCGTCAGCGGGACCGAGGTCAGCTCCAGCACGACGTCGGTGGGGGAGTAGGGCTTCGTGCGCGGTGCGGCGGCGACGCCCTTGGCGACCGTCTCGTCGAGGAGTCGGCGCAGGGCACGGTCACGCTGGTAGTCCTGGGACTGCACGTACCGACGCAGGCCGCGCGCGAAGGTCGTCACGACACCCTGGACCTCCGCGGAGTGCTCCTTGAGGGACCGCATGAACCGGCGCAGGAAGCGCCGCTCGCCCGGGTCGAGGTCGGCGGCGAACTCGCGGCGCAGGAGGCGCGTGACGGCGTCGTCCACCTGGGCCCCCTGCGCCGGGTCGAGCACGAGGCGCGAGAAGGCCGCGAAGGTCCGTCCCTCGTCCGAGGAGGCGATGAGGTCGACGCCGCGGAACACCTCCGCAAGGACCGTGCGCGAGGACTGGTCGGAGCCGAGGACGCTCGCGTGCAGGTCGTGGCTGAGCTGCTCGAACCGGGCACGCACGCGCGCGAAGTCGGCCGGCACGTCGTGCGCCTGGGTGAGGATGTCCAGGAGGCGTTCGGCGGCGCGACGGTCGTCGAGCGTGGGCTCGCCCGCCGCGGTCCGGGAGATCTGCTCGTCGAGCCGGTCGCGCTGCGCCTGGAGGGCCGCGAGGCGACGAGTCACGTCCGGGTCGGTCTCGACCGCGAGGTCCGCGAGGCGCCCGACGATGCTCGCGAGCCGCGACTCCGTGACCGCCTGACGCGGCGTCGTGATCTGCTCGACGACACGGATCGCGGCGAGCGCACCGGGTGAGAGCTCGAGTGTCTCGCCGCGGGACTCGACGGCCGGGCGCCGGACGAGGAAGCCGTTCGCCCGCCACGCGTCGCAGTACGCACGACCCGTCAGTGGCAGGTGGAGGTGAGCACGTAGCTCGTCGAGGTCCGCTTCCACCAGGTCGTACAGCTCCTCCGCGGGGCGGCGGTGCACATCACCCCCCAGGTGCTCGCCGAGTACCGCGACCACGACGGGCAGGTGCTCGGCGCGCAGCAGCGTGAGCGCAGGGTCGTCCTTGACGAGCTCCTGCAAGCCCAGCGCGGTACTGAGGACGGACACTTCGACGCCTCACTCCAGATGACCGACGGTTCGGCATCCAGCATGCCGGACGCCGCCGACACGACTCGAACGGGGAGCGGACGGTCAGCACGCCGCGGGAACATCAGGCCGCCTTCGTGCCGTCGTCGTCGGGACGGAGGATCGTCACCTCGAGCGCCGGTCCGCACGGTGGCCGACCTGTCGCTGCGAGTGCCGAGGCGCCTACCACGGTCGGACGAGCCCGCACGGCTTGTGGAGCTCCTGATCGTGTTCGCCGCGATCGCTGTGGGCCGGTGGATCGAGGAAACGACCGGCTGGTCCCTGCGCAAGTTCGTCAAGCCCACCCGCCGTTACCGCACCATCGAGATCACCCTCGGCGAGCACACCATCACCGCGGCCGGCCCTGTCCTCGAGGCCATCAAGACCCGAGCCGCTGGACACTGACCTGATCAAGCCCGGGTGATCACCGGTCGATCCTCGTGTGCGCGACGCCCGCTGCTGCGCGCCGAGTGGCCTCTGCTGTCAGCCCGGCGCCGGGTGAAACCTGGGTTTCACGGCTCGGCCAAGGTCTCGCCGCATGACGACCCGCGGCACGCCGCCGCTGACACCGGTGGTCGGGGCCGCGCGCACGAACCCGGCCCGCTCGAACAGCGCGACGGTACCCACGTAGCCGGAGATCACGTCGACGCGCTCGCCGCCCGCGTCCACGGGATAGCCCTCGACGGCCGGCGCGCCGTGCGCGGCCGCGTGCTGGACCGCGCCGGCGAGCAGGTCGTGCATCAGCCCGCGGCGCCGGTACCCGGCCCGGACGACGAAGCACACAGCGCTCCACGCGTCGAGGTCGTCGACGAACGGGATGGTCCGGGCGTTCATGAGCCGCCGGTAGGTGCTGCGCGGCGCGACCGAGCACCAGCCCGCGACGTCGCCGTCGACGTAGGCGAGCACGCCCGGCCCGGGGTCGGTCGTGCACAGGTCGGCCATGAACCCGGGGCGGTCCTCGGCGCTGACCCGGCTGTCGCGGTAGGACATGCACCAGCACGCGTGCACGCCCGCCTTCCGCGGTCCGACCACCGTGGCGAAGTCGTCGTAGCGCCCGACGGCGGAGCGCACCTCCACGTCCATCCCGCCACGTTAGGCGCCCCCACCCACGCGGGCGAGCACCACCGTCGGGCCTCGCGTCGGGGGCGGCGCCGAGAACGACCCCACCCGCCGTCGAGCACGACCTGAAGGACGGAAAGCGGCGGAAAACGACGCTCACGTCGTGTTCGGCGCGAGGCGTGCGCCGCGGTCCGCACGTGGTCCCGATCCCGGGCACGACGTCGGTCGAGCACGACCTGACCCGCCGTCGAGCACGACCTGAAGGACGGAAAGCGCCGGATACCGACCCTCATGTCGTGCTCGGCGCAGAATGGGGCAGTGTTCACCCGAGCCCGCACCACCCTCGACCTCGTTCCCCGCCGCGTGCGCGTGCACCGCGTCCAGGAGACGTCCGGCGCGCTGCGGCGCGTCACCTTCCGCGACGTCGCCGACTCGCACGGCACCCCTCCGGAGGCGTCGCTCGTGACGCTGCGCGCCCCGGGCCCGGACGACCACGTCAAGGTCTTCCTGCCCGACCCGGCGACCGGCGTGCTGCACGCCCCGACGCTCGCACCGGACGGCGCGCTCCAGCGCCCGACCGGCGTCGTGTCGATCTCGCGCGAGATGACCGTGCGGACGACGCGGACGGTCGACGGGGTCGCCGAGGTCGACGTCGACTGGGTGCTGCACGGCGGCGCCGACCCGGGCGCGCCGCCCACCGGGGACGGCGGTCCGGCATCGGCGTGGGCGGCTCGGGCGCAGGTCGGCGACGAGGTCGTGCTCGCGGGCCCGACGACGAGCCGCGACATGCCCGACGGCGTCGCCCGGCTGCTGCTCGTCGGGGACGAGGCCGGGCTGCCGGCGCTCGCCCGGTGGGTCGACGCCGTCGGGCCCGACGTCCCCGTGACCGCGATCGTGGAGATCGGCGACGACGTGGACGAGGCGTTCGTCGAGGACGAGCTCGGGCGGGCGACGGCGGAAATCCTCTACCGCACCGACGGGCCCGGCCAGCTCGCCGAGGCCGTGAGGGCGCTCGGCCCGCTCGACGCCGACGAGTACGTGTTCGGTGCCGGCGAGGCGACCGACCTCGTCCCGGTGCGCCGCGACCTGCGGCGGTCAGGGGCGCGGCCCGACCAGGTCGAGGTGCACGGCTACTGGCGGCGCGGCGTCGTCAACCTCGACCCCGACGCACCCCTGGACCCGGCCGACCCCGACTGAGCGTCGGCCGGTGCGCGCACCGGGGGTCCGGGTCAGGTGCCGCGCAGCACGTCCACGGCGAGCCCGCGCCCGGCGACGGCGAGCCGCGCGTCGTTCGTCCACAGGGCGGTGCACCCGTGCACCTGTGCGGCGGCGAGGTGCAGCGCGTCGGGCGTGCGGAGCGACGAGGCGGCACCGAGGCGCGCGGCGCGCTCGAAGACCTGCTCCGCGTCTGCCCGCGGCGTAACGTGCTGCGGGCGCGCCGACGACGCGTCAGAGTGAGGCCATGACCCGGCTCCTGGTGCTCGGCGGCTCCGACTTCGTGGGACGCGCCGTCGTCGACGACGCGCTCGCCCGTGGCTGGGACGTGACCGTCCTCAACCGCGGCAGCACGCCCGTGCCCGACGGCGTCCGGCAGCTCGTCGGCGACCGCACCCGGCCGGACGGCCTGGACGCGCTGCGCGCCCACGACGTCCCGCAGACGTGGGACGCCGTGGTGGACACGTGGTCGTGGGCGCCCGCGGCGGTCCGCGACGCCGCGCGGCTGCTCGCCGGCAGGATCCCCGGCGACAGCCGGTACGTCTACGTGTCGTCGCGCTCGGTGTACCCGTTCCCGAAGCCCCGCGGAGCGGACGAGACGGCGTCGGTCGTCGACGGCGACCCGGACGACACGAGCCACGACGACTACGCCCGCGCCAAGCGGGGGGCGGAGATCGCCGCCGTCGACGCGCTCGGCGACCGGGCCGTCCTGCTGCGCGCGGGACTGATCCTCGGCCCGCGGGAGAACGTCGGGCGGCTGCCGTGGTGGCTCCGGCGCGTCGCGCAGGGCGGGCCGGTGCTCGCGCCCGGGCCGGAGGACCTGCCGCTGCAGTACGTCGATGCCCGCGACCTCGCGGCGTTCGCGCTGGACGTGGCGCTCGCGGGCGCGTCGGGGCCGGTCGACGTCGTCAGCGCCCCGGGCCACACGACGATGCGCGAGCTGCTCGCCGCGTGCGTCGCCGTGACGGCCGACGACGCCGCCGCGGCCGGGAACCCGCCCGCCGAGCTCGTGTGGGTCGAGCCGGAGGTGGTGCTCGCCGCAGGGATCGAGCCCTGGACGCAGCTCCCGGTGTGGCTCCCGCCCGGCGAGCTGCACGACGCGCTCCACGGCTCCGACACCTCGCGCGCGTACGCCCTCGGGCTCCGCCCCCGGGACGTGAACGAGACCGTGCACGACACCTGGGCCTGGCTCCGCACGCTCGACGCCGCGGGCGAGGCGACGCCGCAGCGTGCGGACCGCCCCGCCGTCGGGCTCCCGCCGGACCTCGAGGCCGCCGCCCTCCGCGCGGCCGCCACCGGCTGACCCGCCGACCGCCGAGCGCACGGCCGCCATCGGCTGACCCGCCGACTGGCTGCCCACGGACCACCCCCCGGGGGGACCGGCCGCCGTCGAACACGACCCTGCCCGCCGTCGAGCATGAGGTTGCCGTCGTTATCAGCCCGATAACGACAGCAACCTCGTGTTCGACGGCGGGGCGGGGCCGGGCCGGGGCTGACGGACGGGGCGGGGTCAGGACTCTGCGAGGAGCTCGCGGACGCGGGGGACGACCTGGGTGCCGTAGAGCTCGATGCTGCGCAGCATGGCCGAGTGGGGGAGCGTGCCGGTCGAGTACTTGAGGTCGAACCGGCCGGCCCCGAGGAGCCGGACCGTGCGGGCGATCTTGCGCGCGACGGTCTCGGGCGAGCCGACGTAGAGCGAGCCGTCGCGCACGTCGTGGGCGAACCGCCCGCGGTGGTAGGCGGGCCAGCCGCGCTCGCGGCCGATCCGGTTGTTCATCGCCGCGAAGTGCTCGTAGACCTCCTCCTGCGCCTGCTCGTCGGTGTCGGCGACGTGGCCGGGGGAGTGCACGCCGACCGGCAGCACCGGGTTCCCGAGCTCCTCGACCGCGCGGTGGTAGAGGTCCACGTAGGGCCGGAACCGCTCGGGCTCGCCGCCGATGATCGCGAGCATGAGGCCGAGCCCGTGCCGCGCGGTCCGGACGACCGACTCGGGCGACCCGCCCACGCCGACCCACGTGCGGAGCCGACCGCTCTCGGTCTTGGGCCAGACCTCCTGGTCGGCGAGCCCGGCACGGGTCGTGCCCGACCACGTGACGGGCCCCTCGTCGAGCAGGTGGACGAACAGGTCGAGCTTCTCCTCGAACAGCACCTCGTAGTCGGCGAGGTCGTAGCCGAACAGCGGGAACGACTCGATGAACGACCCGCGCCCCAGGATGACCTCCGCCCGCCCGCCGGACAGCGCGTCGAGCGTCGAGAACCGCTCGAAGACGCGCACCGGGTCGTCGGAGCTGAGCACGGTCACCGCGGACCCGAGCCGGATGCGCGACGTCCGGGTCGCGATCCCCGCGAGCACGACCTCCGGCGCGCTGATCGCGAAGTCCGCGCGGTGGTGCTCGCCCACGCCGAAGAAGTCGACCCCGACCTGGTCCGCGAGCACCGCCTCCTCGACGACGTCGCGGATCGTCCGCGCACCGCTGAGCAGCGCGCCGTCCGGGCCGGCGGTCACGTCGCCGAACGTGTCGAGGCCCAGCTCGACGGCGGCCGGGTCGGCAGGGGCGTGCGCGGGTGCGGTCGGGGAGGTCGTGTCGTCGGTCATCGTCTGCTCCTGCGGTCGGGCGACCGTCGGGGGACCGGTGGGGCTCACCGGCGGCGCGGTCGTGCGCCGTCTCAACGGTGCCCGGCCGCAGGATCTTCCGCGACCGGGCACGCTCGCGTGCCTCCGCCCCCGCGCACGACGACGGCCACCGCCCCGCGCACGACGACGGCCGCCGTCCCGGGCGGGACGACGGCCGTCGGACGGGGCGCCGGCGGGCGGCGCGGGGACGTCAGTACGTCGAGGTCACGGCGCCGTTCGCGACGAGCGCGGCGATCGCGACGATGTAGATGATCGTCCCGATGGCGCCCAGCACCGTGAAGATGATGCTGAGGATGAGGCCCCACTTGGCGAGCTGGTTGTCGAAGCCCGCCTCCTTGCTCTTCTTGCGCGCGATCGCGCTGACGACGATGCCCGCGATGGCGAAGACGAACGCGAGCACGAAACCCACGATGCCCAGGGTCTTGCCCGGGTCCTCGATCGGGGCGGCGTAGCCGGCGGGAGCCTGGGGGGCGGCGGGGTACTGCTGGGCCATGGTTCTTCTGCTTTCTGGGTGGGCCGACGAGGCCGGGTCCTGGGGAGGCGCGGACGGGCCGTCCGCGCGTCTGCGGGGCTCATTGTGGGCCATGTCGTGTGTGTCTGAACAGGGGGAGTTCTCCCCGATGTCCGTGAAAACGGGACAAAAGGTATGGGTGCGACGCCTCACCCCAGGGTCGGGTCGCTCGGGGCGTAGAGGCGGACCGCGCCGGGCCGCATGGTGAGGCGCACGGTGATCGGCCCGGCGTCGGCGACCGCGTCGAGCGTGAGCGTCTCGCCGTCGTGCGCGAGCACCACGGGCGGCGACCCGGCCGCCTCGGGCGAGGCCCCGCCGTCGGACGCGGACGGGTTGTCCGGGCCGATCACCGCGCCCCCGCCGGGGAACCGCAGCTCGAGCGTCGGGACGGTCGTCGCGTCGACGACGAGGTGCCGGCGCACGCCGGGCACCCGCCGTGCGATCCGTGTCCCGGTGTCGCCCGCCGCGACCTCGAGGAAGGTGCGCAGCCGGCTCGCGCGCCGCTCGGCGCGGGCCGTGCGGACGTCGAGCACGCCGTCGTCGAGGCGGCGGCGCTCGACCGGGGCGAGGCTCTGCGGGAAGTAGCGGTTGACGCCCGCGAAGAGCGACCAGTACTCGCCCTCGTGCCCGTCCACCTCCATCCGCACGCGGTGGGCCCGCCGCAGGACCCGCGCCGCGGCGAGCACCGCCGCCGGCCACTTGCCGAGGCGGTGCTCGTGCTTCTCGCGCTCCGTGACGAGCTCCGGGTAGACGCCGGCGGAGAACGTGTTGAGCACGGTCCGGTCGTCGTGGCCGTCGACCTCGAGGTCCGCGACGTCGATCGTCACGCCCGAGCCCGTGCGGACCGCCGCGGCCGTCGCGCTCGTCGACGTGAGGTCGGCGGCCCGCGCGAAGTGGTTGAGCGTGCCGCCGGGGAAGACGGCGAGCGGGAGGTCGTGCGCGCGGGCCGCCGCCGCGGCCGTGGAGACGGTCCCGTCGCCGCCGCTGATGCCGAGCGCCCGGACGCCCCGGCCGGCCGCCTCGTCGAAGAGGCGCCGCAGGTCGTCGCCCTCGCCGAGCACGTGCACCTCGGCGCGCGGCAGGCCTTGGCGCAGCGCGACGAGCGGGTCCTCCTTGAGCAGGCGGCCCGACCCGGCCGCCGGGTTGACGACGACGAACAGCCCCACCCCGTCGTCGAGCGCGGGGACGACGGCGGGCGGCCCGGCAGGGACGTCGGGGCCGCGCTCGGCCCGACCGGGCACGAGCGCACGCCCCACGAGGGCAACCCCCGCCCCGAGCGCGGCGCCCGCGGCGACGTCGGAGAACCAGTGCGAGCCGGTGTGGAGGCGCGAGTACATGACCGCGCCGGCGAGCGGCGCGAGGGCCAGGCCCAGCGCGGGCCGCACGGTCGCGACCCCCGTGACGAACGCGGCTGCCGACGCCGAGTGCCCGGACGGGAACGACGGCGACGTCGGCGGGTCGGCGAGCCGGCGCCACAGCGGGAGCGGCTCGAGCGAGGGGCGCTCGCCGCCGAACACGGTCTTGCCGACGACGTTGGCCAGGAGGCTCGAGACGAGCAGCGAGCCGTAGCCGCGCAGCGCCGCCTCGCGCCCGCGCGGGCCCGTCGCGGCGATGCCGAGTGCGGCCCCGGCCCACAGGACGCTGTGGTCGGCCGCGGCGGACAGCCGCGAGAGCGCGGCGTCGGCGCGGGGCCCGAGCGCGCGACGGTTGGTCCAGCCGTTGACCGCGCGATCGAGCCGGGCGACCCGGGGGAACGCCTCGTGCGGCTTGACGATCCCGGTGACGCGCGGCATCCCGCCATCGTAGGAAGCGACGCGACGGACCGCGCGGCGGCGGCCGGGCCGCGAGATCGACCTCCCCGTCACGAGATCGACCCTCCGAAGGTCGATCTCGACCGTGCGGGTCGATCTCGCGTGGAGAGGGGGCGGGGTCAGACCCCAGCGCGGCTCGTCTCGCCGCGGAGCACGTCGATGTGGGCCTGCAGCCGCTCGAGCGCGACGGCGACGCCCTCGCCCGCGTCGTGCGCGAGGTCCGTCGCGTACCGGAGCTGCGCGGACGCCGCGTCGAGGGCGACCTGGGCGTCGGCCAGCGCGACGGCGGCCCGGCCGTCGGCGGCCTCGTCGCCGTCGGACGCGCGGTCGAGCGCGGAGCGGGCCTCGTCCGTCGCCGCCTGGACCGACTCGACGGCGTCGAGCACGTCGTTGCGGAGCACGGGGTGGAGGGCGGGGAGCTGGGCGTGGACGCGGTCCAGGTCGTCGCCGATCGTCTCGGTCTGGACCTGCGCGTCGGCGATGAGCTGCTGGACCTCGGCGGCGGTCGCCGTGGCGCACATCGGGAGCATCATGGCCAGCGCGAGCAGGCTCGCCGCGGCGAACCGGGCAGACGTGCGCGTGCGCTGCGGCGTCGTGGGCTCGCTCGTCCTCGCTGACATGGCACCCAGTCTCCCGGTCGAACCTGAGAAGAGCCAGGGAATCGTGGGCGAATTCATGGAGATTTCGCACACAGCGCACGTGGGTGACACGTCGCCGACGTCCGGAGCGGGCACCGTCCCGCCGGACGAGGGTCAGACGCGGACGAGGCGGCGGCGTCGGGCGGCGGCCAGACGGGCCCCGATCAGCCCGTGCCGCGGGCTGAACAGGTACGCGAGCGCGAACGCCACGCCCAGCGCGACGACGACCGTCCCGCCCGACGCGGTGTCGAGGTAGTAGCTGACGTAGATGCCCACGACCCCGCACACCGCCGCGACGAGCGGCGAGATCCACAGCATCCGCGAGAAGCGGTCGGTGAGGAGGTACGCCGTCGCGCCGGGCGTGATGAGCAGCGCGACGACGAGGACCACGCCGACGGCCTGGAGGGCGACGACGACCGTCAGTGCGAGCAGGCCGAGCAGCAGCGCGCCGAGCCGTCGCGGCGAGAGCCCGATCGCGTGCGCGTGCGTCGGGTCGAACGCGTAGAGCGTGAGGTCGCGCCGCTTGAGCACGACGACCGCGAGCGTCACCGCGCCCAGCGCGAGCACCTGGAGCAGGTCCGCGCGCGACACCCCGAGCAGGTTGCCGAAGAGGATGTGGTTGAGGTCCGTCTGGCTCGGCGTCACGGAGATGAGGACGAGGCCGAGCGCGAACAGCGTCGTGAACACGACCCCGATGGCCGCGTCCTCCTTCACGCGGCTCGTGTCGCGGACCGCGCCGATGAGCAGGACCGCGAGCAGGCCGAACACCAGCGCGCCGAGCGCGAACGGCGCCCCCACGACGTACGCGAGCACGACGCCGGGCAGCACGGCGTGCGAGACGGCGTCGCCCATGAGGGACCAGCCCACGAGCACGAGCCAGCACGACAGCACGCCGCACACGATCCCGGCGGTGACCGTGACGGCGAGCGCGGTGCGCAGGAACTCGAACGACAGCGGCTCGAGCAGGGTGGCGAGGAGGTCGGTCACGGCGCCACCTCCACGCCGAACGCGAGCGCGAGGTTCTCGGGCCGCAGGACCTCGTCCGGCGTCGAGTGCAGCAGGACGCGCTGCTGGAGCAGCACCGCCTCGTCCGCGAGCTCGGGCAGGGCGCGCAGGTCGTGGGTCGAGACGAGCACGGTCGCGCCACCCGCCGCGAGCTCGCGCAGCAGCGCGGTGATCGTGGCCTCGGTGCGCTTGTCGACGCCGGCGAACGGCTCGTCGAGCAGGAGGACGGTCGCGCCCTGCGCGAGCCCGCGTGCGACGAACGCGCGCTTGCGCTGCCCGCCCGAGAGCGCGCCGATCTGCCGGTCCGCGAGGTCGGTCAGCTCGACTCGCTCCAGCGCGCGCGCGACCGCCTCCCGGTCGGCGGGGCGCGTGCGGCGCGTGAAGCCCTGGTAGCCGTAGCGGCCCGTCATGACGACGTCGCGCACGCTCAGCGGGAACGCCCAGTCGACGTCCTCGCTCTGCGGCACGTACCCCACCGCCTGGGCGCGCCGGGCGCGCGCGGGGGGTGCGCCGTCGACCAGGACGGTGCCGCGGTCCGGCCGGACCATGCCCATGACCGCCTTGAACAGCGTCGACTTGCCCGAGCCGTTCATGCCGACGAGCCCGCACACCGTCCCGCGCCCGCTCGACGCCCCGAGCGCGAGCGTCGCGCCGTCGAGCGCGAGGACGTCGCCGTAGTGGACGGTGAGGTCGCGCACGTCGATCGCGGGCGTGCCCGACGGCGCGCGCCCGCCCCCGCTCACGCGTCACCGCCCGCGGTGGTGCCGGTGAGGCCCGCGACGATGGTCTCGGTGTCGTGGCGCAGGAGGTCGAGATAGGTCGGCACGGGGCCGTCCGGCGCGGAGAGGGAGTCGACGTAGAGCATCCCGCCGAACGCCGCGCCGGACTCGCGCGCGACCTGCTGCATCGCGTCGTCGGAGACGGTGGACTCGCAGAACACGGCGGGGACGTCGTGCCGCTCCACGAACTCGATCGCGCCGACGACCGACTGCGGCGTCGCCTGCTGCTCGGCGTTGACCGCCCACAGGTACTTCTCCGCCAGCCCGGCGTCGCGCGCGAGGTAGGGGAACGCGCCCTCGCACGACACGAGCGCGCGGTGGCCCTCGGGCAGCGCGTCGAGCGCCGTCGTGAGCTCGTCGTGCACCGCGGCGAGCTCGGCCGAGTAGGCTGCGGCGTTCGCCGCGTAGTCGTCCGCGTGCGCCGGGTCGAGCTCGGCGAACGCGTCGGCCATGTTCTGCACGTAGAGCCGGCCGTTCACCGGCGACATCCACGCGTGCGGGTTGTCCTTGCCCTGGTAGGCCTCGGCCGTGTCGTCGCCGAGGGCGATGGGTTCGACGCCCTCGCTCACGACGACGTGCGGCACGTCCAGCCCCTCGACGAACCGCCCGAACCACGCCTCGAGCCCCATGCCGTTGTCGAGGATCAGGTCCGCGTCGGCGGCCCTGCGGAGGTCGCCCGGCGTCGGCTCGTAGCCGTGGATCTCCGCGCCCACCTTGGTGATCGACTCGACGCGCAGGTGGTCGCCCGCGACGTTCTGCGCCATGTCCGCCAGGACGGTGAACGTCGTGAGGACGACCGGCCGCCCGTCGTCGGCGTCGGCCTCGCCCCCCGCGTCCGTCCCGGCGGAGCACCCGGCGAGCGCGAGCGCGGTCACCCCGATCGCGACGGCCGCGCGAGCGCGGGATCTTCCGGTGACCCGGGAAGCAAAGTTCGGCACGCCGAAAAATCTAGTCCGCACACCCGGCGTCCGCAACGCCCTCGCCACGAGCGCACACCATGCCTCTACGTCGACCGACCAGGGCTCTACCTCGACCGACCAGGGCTCTACCTCGGCGGGGCGGGGCGCTCGCGCGCGCCGAGGCGGCGGCTGACCTCGGTGGCGGCGCGGCCGACGGCGGCGGCGAGCTCGGCGCGGCGGGCGGGCGGGGCGTCGTCGGCCCAGAAGGTGAGGGCGATGCCGGCGACGGGGAGGCCGGTGTGGTCCACCGCCGCGTGGGCGACGGACGCGAGGCCGGGGGTGACCTCGCCGTCTTCCTCGGCCCAGCCGCGCCGGCGGACGCCGCGCAGGACCTCGCGCAGCGCGCCGAGGGACTGCGGCCCGACGCCGGTGCGGTCGGCGAACGCGGCCGCGCTGGGGAAGAGGGCGCGGACCTGGGCGGCGGGCAGGCCCGCGAGGACGGCGCGACCGCTCGCGGTGAGGTGGGCGGGGAGGCGGACGTCGACGTCGGTCACGAGCGTGGGGCGGCGCGGCGCTCGCTGCTCGACGAGGTAGAGCACCTCGCGCCCGTTGAGGACGGCGAGGTGGGCGCTCTCGCCGGTCGACTCGACGAGGCGCGCGACGACGGGCCGGGCGAGGCGGGCGATCGGCGCCTGGCGCGCGTACGCGGAGCCGAGCGCGAGCGACGCCGTCCCGAGCCCGTAGCGGTGCTCCTCGGGCAGGTGCGTCACGAACCCCTCGTCGACGAGGACGGACAGCAGGTGGTAGACGGTCGACCGGGGGAGCCCGAGGCCCTGTGCGACGGCGGCCGCGGGCGACGGGCCGGCCTGCGCGGCGAGGTAGGTGAGCACGCGGACGGCCTGGCGCGCGGCGGGGACGTCGCTCGGCATGGAGACCACCGTAGGGCCGTGGCACGATCGAGGCGTGACGACCCTGCCCGACGACCAGCGCCTGCGCGACCTCGCGCGGCTGCGGCGCGTGCGGGACCGGATCGACCGCGAGTACGCGCGGCCGCTCGACGTCGCAGCGCTGGCGCGAGGCGTGCACGTCTCGGCCGGGCACCTGAGCCGCGAGTTCAGGGCCGCGTACGGGGAGTCGGTGTACGCGTACCTCATGACGCGGCGCATCGAGCGGGCGAAGGCGCTGCTGCGTCGTGGCGACCTGAGCGTCACGGACGTGTGCTTCGCCGTGGGGTGCTCGTCGCTGGGGACCTTCAGCACGCGGTTCACCGAGCTCGTGGGCGTGCCGCCGAGCGTCTACCGGCGCCGCGCGGCGGAGGCCGACGCCGGGTCCCCCGTGCCCGTGGAGTCTCGGACGGCCGCGGCAGCCGCGTCGCCCGGGATCGGGGCCGGCACCCCGACCGACGCCGGGCGGGCGCGTCCGGGCGGGACCGGCACCGTCCCCGGCGCGGAGCGGCTCGACGGGATGCCGGCGTGTGTCGCGCGGCGCGTCACGCGACCGGTCAGGAATCGAGAAGCGCGGGTGGGGCGGCGGTCCTAGCGTCGTTCTCATGAACCTCACCATCAACGCCAGCTTCCTGCCCCAGACCGACCCCGACGCCTCGTTGGCGTTCTACCGCGACGTCCTCGGCTTCGAGGTCCGCAACGACGTCGGCTACGAGGGGATGCGGTGGATCACGGTGGGCCCGGCCGACCAGCCGGACACGGCGATCGTGCTGCACCCGCCGGCCGTGACGCCCGGCCTGAGCGACGACGACAAGCGCGCGCTCCTGGAGATCGTCGCGAAGGGCGCCTACTTCGGGGTGAACCTCGCGACGGCGGACGTCGACTCGACCTTCGCGCAGATCGAGGCCGCGGGGGCGGAGGTCGTGCAGGAGCCGATCGACCAGTCCTACGGCGTGCGCGACTGCGCGTTCCGCGACCCGGCCGGCAACGAGATCCGCATCCAGCAGCGCCCCTGAGCGACCGTCCCTCTCGGCGCACGGCCGTCGACGGGACACCCGCTGCGGGCGCCGTCAGACGCGGCCGCTCGCTCCCGCGGCCTCGAGGTCGAAGGTGAGCGCGAGCGGGCCGAGCTCGGCCGCGACCTGCGAGAACTCCGCGACGAGCGGGGGAATCGGCCCGGCGCGCCGGACGAGGCCCCAGCGCAGCACGGGACGCTCGTCGAGCGGCACGTAGGCCACGTCGGACCGCTCCAGGTAGCGGATGCCCTGCGCGCACGCGACCGCGACGCCGTCGCCGGACATGACCCGCCACAGCACCTCCTCGCGCGTCGGGGTGGTGCCGCCGCGGTCGGGCTCGCTGCGGGGGACGGGGCTGACGGCGTCCTCCCAGTAGTCGGGGACGGGCAGGCCGGACGGGAGCACGTTCTCGTCGGCCAGCTCCGCGACGGACACCGACGAGCGCGTGGCCAGCGGGTGCGTCCGCCCGACGGCGAGCACGATCGGCTCGGTGAACGTCACCGGGCCGACCGCGAGGTCCTTCTCCTCGACGGGCAGCCAGAGGAGCGCGACGTCGACCTCGCCGTCGCGCAGGAGGCGGAAGGGCTCGTCGATGCGGACCTCACGCATGCGCAGGTCGACGTGCGGGTTGCGGGCGCGGAACAGCGCGGTCACGGGCGCGAGCTCCTGCCACAGCGGCCCCATGACGCCGAACGTCAGGGTCTCGCGCGCGGACCGTGCGGTGCTCGCGGCGGACTCGACGCCCTCGAGGATCCGGCGGTACCCGGCCTCGAGGTCGGCCCGCAGCTGCTCCCCGAGGGGCGTGAGCGCGACGCGCCGGCTGGTGCGCTCGAAGAGCGGGGCGCCGATGCGGCGCTCCTGCTTGGCGATCGCCTGGCTCACCCGGGGCGCCGACACGTGCAGGCGCTCCGCCGTGCGCCCGAAGTGCAGCTCCTCGGCGAGCGTCAGGAAGATCTCGATGTCGCGCAGCTCCACCCGACGATCGTCGCGTTCGTTAACCCCCGGCGCAAGCACCGTTGCCGGATCGGCCGTTGTTCGCCCGCGCGGGCGGCCCGAGCCTGGAAGGGCACGGCGAGAGGCGCCGGGCGGGACGGAGAGGAGACGACCATGGCCGTCGTCAGGACGCACCGGTACACGGTGGAGACGGGCCGGCTGGCCCAGATGCTCGAGCAGCGCAGCGCGCTGATCCAGGGGCTGCGTGCGGCGAACCCCGCCTTCACGGCCGCGACGCTCGTCCGGCTCGAGGACGGGACGTACCTCGACATCTGGCGCTGGGACTCGGCCGCCGCGATGCAGACCGCGGCGCAGGCCGCGCGCGACGTCCCGCTCGTCGGGGCGACGCTCGGCCTCACGACGGACCACGAGGCGCTCGACGGCGAGGTGCTCGACGAGCGGTGAGGACCTCCGTCGTCCCCGGCCGGCCCCCGGGGGACGACGCGGCACCGACGACGCAGCACCACGACGCACCACGGACCGGCCCGACGGGCGGGGCCGACCACGAGGACGAAGGAGACGACGATGAGCACCGAAGGACGCACGACGAACGGCGCGGGGCGCGCCCCGGGCACGCCGGGACGGTTCTCGCGCTGGATGCAGCGACGCTCGAACGCGCGGCTCGTCCGCAAGGTCCGGGGCGGCAGGGCGACGTTCATGGGGATGGACGTCCTCGTGCTGCACACCCTGGGCCGCCGCAGCGGGGTGCCGCGCGAGACGCCGCTCATGTGGTTGCCGGACGAGGGCGACGCCGTCCTCGTGGTCGCGTCCGGGGGCGGGAGCCGCAACCCGGACTGGCACGCGAACCTCACGGCCCGCCCCGACGACGTCGCGATCGAGCTGCCCGGGCGGGCGCCCGTCCCTGCAGTGCCGCACGAGCTCGCGGGCGCGGACCGGGAGCGCGCGTGGCAGCGCGTCGCCACGGAGCAGCCGCGGATCGCGAAGTACCAGAGCAAGGCCGAGCGCCAGTACCCGCTCGTGCGGCTCACGCCGCGATGAACCGCGCCCGCGTGGCCGGTCTGGCACAGGACGGCCGCGCGCCTGACACCGGAAGGCCGCGCGCCGCGGCAGGATCCGCGCGCCGGACCGACCCGTTCTCGGGCAGACTTTCACCGGACTGCCGAGGTCGGCCGGTCGGCGCCGTCGACCGGCCGGTCGACCGGGTCGGCGGTGGCCGCGCGACGAGGCTCGACGACGAGGAGACACGATGAGCACGGCAACGACGACGGGAACGCAGGCCGCGACGCCACAGGACCCCGACGCGCACGACGTCATCCGGGTCCAGGGGGCGCGGTCGAACAACCTCCAGGACGTGAGCGTCGAGATCCCCAAGCGGCGCCTCACGGTGTTCACGGGGGTCTCGGGGTCCGGCAAGAGCTCGCTCGTGTTCGACACGGTCGCGGCCGAGTCGCAGCGCCTCATCAACGAGACGTACCCGGCGTTCCTGCAGGGCTTCATGCCCACGCTGGACCGGCCCGACGTCGACGTGCTGGAGGGCCTGACGACGGCGATCGTCGTCGACCAGGAGCGCCTCGGCGCGAACCCGCGCTCCACGGTCGGGACGGTGACCGACGCGAACGCGATCCTGCGGGTCCTGTTCAGCCGGTTCGGGGAGCCGCAGATCGGCCCGCCGCCCGCGTTCTCCTTCAACGTCCCCGCGCGCAAGGCGAGCGGCATCATGACGTCGGCCACGGGCGAGAAGACGATCGTGCGCAACGCGATCTACCACGGCGGCATGTGCCCGCGGTGCGAGGGGCGCGGCTCCGTCTCCGACCTCGACCTCACGGAGATCTTCGACGACTCGAAGTCGCTGCTCGACGGCGCGATCAAGGTCCCGGGGTACACCGCGGACGGGTGGATGGTGCGGGGGTTCGCCGAGTCCGGGTTCTTCCCGGGCGACAGGCCCATCCGCGAGTTCACCGAGCGGCAGATGCAGGACTTCCTCTACAAGGAGCCCACCAAGATCAAGGCGATGGGGATCAACGTCACCTACGAGGGCCTGATCCCCAAGATCCAGAAGTCGATGTTCTCCAAGGACGTCGACTCGCTCCAGCCGCACGTCCGGGCGTTCGTCGAGCGGGCGGCGACGTTCGCGCCGTGCCCCGACTGCGGGGGCACGCGCCTGTCGGAGTCGGCGCGCTCGTCGAAGATTCGCGGCGTGAACATCGCCGACCTGTGCGCGATGCAGATCACCGACCTCGCCGCGTGGATCGGGGACCTCAGGAACGACCCGGCCGCCGCGAGCATGGCGCCGGTGGTCGACGCGCTCGGCGAGAACCTCGCGTCGTTCGTCGAGCTCGGGCTGGGCTACCTCAGCCTCGACCGACCGTCGGGCACGCTGTCCGGGGGCGAGTCGCAGCGCATCAAGATGCTGCGCCACCTCGGGTCGTCGCTCACGGACGTCACGTACGTCTTCGACGAGCCCACCATCGGCCTGCACCCGCACGACATCGACCGCATGAACGGCCTCCTGCTGCAGCTGCGGGACAAGGGCAACACGGTCCTCGTCGTCGAGCACAAGCCGGAGACGATCGTCATCGCCGACCACGTCGTCGACCTCGGCCCGGGCGCGGGCACGGCCGGCGGGCACGTGACGTTCGAGGGCACGGTCGAGGGGCTGCGCGCGAGCGACACCGTGACCGGCCGCCACCTCGACGACCGGGCGACGCTCAAGGACGAGGTGCGCTCGCCGTCGGGTGCGCTGGAGATCCGTGGCGCGGACGCGCACAACCTGCAGGACGTGGACGTCGACATCCCGCTCGGGGTGCTCGTCGTCCTGACCGGGGTGGCCGGGTCGGGCAAGAGCTCGCTCGTCGAGGGGTCGGTGTCGCGGCGCGAGGGCGTCGTCACGATCGACCAGAGCGCGGTGCGAGGCTCGCGCCGCAGCAACCCCGCCACCTACACGGGCCTGCTGGAGCCGATCCGCAAGGCGTTCGCCAAGGCCAACGGCGTCAAGCCCGCCCTGTTCAGCGCGAACTCCGAGGGCGCGTGCCCCGAGTGCAAGGGCGCGGGCGTCATCTACACCGAGCTCGGCTTCATGGAGACCGTCTCGACCCCCTGCGAGGACTGCGGCGGCCGCCGGTTCCAGGCCGCGGTGCTCGACTACACGCTCGGCGGGCTGAACATCGCCGACGTGCTCGACCTCCCGGTCTCGAAGGCCCGCGAGTTCTTCTCGTCGGGCGAGGCCAAGGTCCCCGCGGCGAAGGCGATCCTCGAGCGGCTCGACGACGTCGGCCTCGGGTACGTGAGCCTCGGCCAGCCGCTCACGACGCTGTCCGGCGGCGAGCGCCAGCGCCTCAAGCTCGCGACGCACCTGGGCGACAAGGGCGGCGTCATCGTCCTCGACGAGCCGACGACCGGCCTGCACCTCGCCGACGTGCAGAACCTCCTCGGCCTGCTCGACCGGATCGTCGACTCGGGCAAGTCCGTCATCGTCATCGAGCACCACCAGGCGGTCATGGCGCACGCGGACTGGATCGTCGACCTCGGCCCGGGCGCCGGCCACGACGGCGGCCGCGTCGTCTTCGAGGGCACCCCGGCCGACCTCGTGGCGGCCAGGTCCACCCTCACGGGCGAGCACCTCGCGGCCTACGTGGGCTCCTGACCCGACATGGACGGAGCAGGCGCGCCCCGGGACGACGGACGCACGCCGTCGGGCGCGCTCACCAGGACGCTGGAGTGGCGCGGCCGACGCGTCGCGTGGGACCGACTGGGGTCCGGCCCGCCGCTCGTGATGCTGCACGGGACGCCGTGGTCGTCATGGCTCTGGCGCCCGTACGCGGAGGCGCTGTCGTCGAGCTTCACGGTCTACCTGTGGGACATGCCCGGCTACGGCGCCTCCTCGAAGGACCCCGAGCACGACGTCGACCTCGGCACGCAGGGCCTGCTCTTCGCCGAACTCCTGCAGACGTGGGGGCTGGACGCGCCGCACGTCGTTGCGCACGACGTCGGCGGCGCCGTAGCCCTGCGGGCCCGCCTGCTGCACGAGGCACGGTTCGCCTCGCTCTGCCTCGTCGACGTGGTGGTGCTCTCCCCGTGGGGATCGCCCTTCTTCCGGCTCGTCCGGGACAACGCCGACGTGTTCGCCCGGGTCCCGGCCGGCGTGCACGAGGGGATCGTGGGTGCTTACGTCGCCGGCGCGAGCCACCGCGGGCTCACGGCGGCCGAGCGTGAGGCGCTCGTGGCGCCCTGGACCGGGCCGGAGGGCCAGGCCGCGTTCTATCGGCAGATCGCCCAGGCAGACGAACGCTTCACCGACGAGATCGAGCCCCTCTACGGCACGCTCACCGAGCCGGTGCACGTCGTCTGGGGCGCCGAGGACACGTGGATCCCCGTGGACCGTGCCGATCGGCTGCAGGCCGCGGTGCCCGGCTCGTCGGTCCGGCGGCTCCCCGGCGCGGGGCACCTGGTCCAGCTCGACGCCCCGGTCGCGCTGGCCGCCGAGCTCGCGGCGTGGACCTCCGCCGTCGCCGGCGGTTCGCCGGCCTGAGGAGATCCCCCGGTGGTTGTCTGGGATCCCAGACCGAACCTGCAGCGCGGGCCTGTCGGCGGCCCCGGAGCACGGTGTGTGCTGACGGCATGGCAACGACGACGCATCCCCCGATGGTCCTGGACGGGGCCTCCGGCGGTCCCGGCTCGACGACGCGCACCGTCGAGGTGGGCGCCGGACCGCTGACGATCGACGACGTGGTCGACGTCGCGCGGCACGGCGCGCGTGTCCGGCTCGCCGACGCGGCGGTCGACGCGATGGCCGCGACCCGCGCCGTCGTCGAGGGGCTCGCGGACGACGACCGCCCGCACTACGGCGTCTCGACCGGGTTCGGCGCGCTCGCCCGGAGGCACATCCCGGTCGAGCGGCGCGCGCAGCTCCAGCTCAGCCTGGTGCGCTCCCACGCCGCGGGGTCGGGGCCCGAGGTCGAGCAGGAGGTCGTGCGGGCGCTGCAGCTCCTGCGGCTCGCGACGCTCGCGACCGGGCGGACCGGGGCGCGACCCGTCGTCGCGCAGACGTACGCCGCGATGCTCGACGCGCAGGTGACGCCCGTGGTGCGCGAGTTCGGGTCGCTCGGCTGCTCGGGCGACCTCGCGCCGCTCGCGCACGTCGCGCTCGCGGCGCTCGGCGAGGGCGAGGTGCGGGACGCGACGGGAGCGCTCGTGCCTGCCGCCGACGCGCTCGCCGCCGCCGGGATCGCCCCGCTGACGCTGCGCGAGAAGGAGGGCCTCGCGCTCATCAACGGGACGGACGGCATGCTCGGCATGCTCGCGCTCGCGCTGCACGACCTGCGGTCCCTGCTCACGACGGCCGACGTCGCGGCGGCGGCGAGCGTCGAGGCGCTGCTCGGCTCGGACGCGCCGTTCGCCGCGGACCTCGTGGCGATGCGCCCGCACCCCGGCCAGGCGGCGTCGGCCGCGAACCTGCGGGCCCTGGTCGACGGCTCGCCCGTCGTCGCGAGCCATCGCACGCTCGACGCCGAGGGCCGCCCGGAGTGCACGCGCGTGCAGGACGCGTACTCGCTGCGGTGCGCGCCGCAGGTGCACGGCGCGGCGCGCGACACGCTCGACCACGCCGCCGCCGTCGCGCGTCGCGAGCTCGCGGCGGCGATCGACAACCCGGTCGTCACCGTGGACGGCCGCGTCGAGTCGAACGGGAACTTCCACGGCGCGCCGGTCGCGTACGTGCTCGACTTCCTCGCCATCGCCGCGGCCGACGTCGCGAGCATGAGCGAGCGCCGCACCGACCGGTTCCTCGACAAGGCTCGCAACGAGGGTCTGCCGCCGTTCCTCGCGGACGACCCGGGTGTCGACTCCGGGCTCATGATCGCCCAGTACACCGCGGCGGGGATCGTCTCGGAGCTCAAGCGCCTCGCCGTGCCGTCGAGCGTCGACTCGATCCCGTCGTCGGCGATGCAGGAGGACCACGTGTCCATGGGCTGGGCCGGGGCGCGCAAGCTCCGCCGCGCCGTCGACGGCCTCGGCCGCGTCCTCGCGATCGAGCTGCTCACCGCGACGCGCGCGCTCGACCTGCGCTGCGACGGCGGGTCCCTGCACCCCGCCCGGGGGACGGGCGCCGTGCGCGACCTCGTGCGCACCGTCGTCGACGGTCCCGGCCCGGACCGCTACCTGTCGCCCGACATCGAGGCCGTGACCCGCCTCGTCACGAGCGGTGCGGTGGTCGCGGCGGCGAGCGCCGCCGTCGGGCACCTGGCCTGACCTCCCGCCCGACCGACCCCGAAGGAGCGAGACGACCATGACCCACGAGCCGACCCACCGACTCGGCACCCCCGTCCCGGTCCGCGCGCCGCGCGGCACGACCCTCACCGCACGGTCGTGGCAGACCGAGGCGCCGCTGCGGATGCTCATGAACAACCTCGACCCGGAGGTCGCGGAGCGGCCCGACGACCTCGTCGTCTACGGCGGCACCGGCCGGGCGGCGCGCGACTGGCCGAGCTACCACGCGATCGTCCGCACGCTCACGACGCTCGCGGACGACGAGACGCTCCTCGTGCAGTCGGGCAAGCCGGTCGGGGTGCTGCAGACGCACGAGTGGGCGCCGCGCGTGCTGCTCGCGAACTCGAACCTCGTGGGGGACTGGGCGACGTGGCCGGAGTTCCGGCGGCTCGAGGCGATGGGCCTGACGATGTACGGGCAGATGACGGCGGGGTCGTGGATCTACATCGGCGCGCAGGGCATCCTCCAGGGCACGTACGAGACGCTCGCCGCGGTCGCCGCGAAGCGGTTCGGGGGCTCGCTCGCCGGGACGCTCACCCTCACCGGCGGGTGCGGCGGGATGGGCGGCGCGCAGCCGCTCGCGGTGACGCTCAACGGCGGCGCGTGCCTCGTGGTCGACGTCGACCGGTCGCGCCTCGACCGGCGCGTGCGCGAGCGGTACCTCGACGTCGTCGCCGACGACCTCGACGCCGCGGTCCGGCTCGTCGAGGACGCGCGGCGCGAGCGTCGGGCGCTGTCGGTCGGGGTCGAGGCGAACAGCGCGACGGTCGTGCCGGAGCTGCTGCGGCGCGGGGTCGAGGTCGACGTCGTCACGGACCAGACGTCGGCGCACGACCCGCTCTCGTACCTCCCGGTCGGGGTGCCGGTCGAGGAGTGGGCGGACTACGCGGCGGCCAAGCCCGACGAGTTCACCGACCGCGCGCGCGAGTCCATGGCCCGGCACGTCGAGGGCATGGTCGGGTTCCTCGACGCGGGTGCCGAGGTGTTCGACTACGGCAACTCGATCCGCGACGAGGCGCGTCGCGGCGGGTACGACCGGGCGTTCGACTTCCCGGGGTTCGTGCCCGCGTACATCCGGCCGCTGTTCGCGCAGGGCAAGGGCCCGTTCCGGTGGGCCGCGCTCTCGGGCGACCCGCGCGACATCGCCGCGACCGACGCCGCCGTGCTCGACCTGTTCGACGACGACCACCTCCACCGCTGGATCCGCGCCGCCCAGGAGCGGGTCGCGTTCCAGGGCCTGCCCGCGCGCATCTGCTGGCTCGGGCACGGCGAGCGCGACCGCGCGGGGCTGGCCTTCAACGACCTCGTGGCGTCGGGTGCGGTGCGCGCGCCGGTCGTCATCGGCCGCGACCACCTCGACGCCGGGTCGGTCGCGTCCCCGTACCGCGAGACGGAGGCCATGGCCGACGGCTCCGACGCGATCGCCGACTGGCCGCTGCTCAACGCGCTGACGGCCGCGTCGTCGGGCGCGACGTGGGTGTCGATCCACCACGGCGGCGGCGTCGGCATGGGCCGCTCGATCCACGCGGGCCAGGTGTCCGTCGCGGACGGCACGCCGCTCGCCGCGGCCAAGCTCGCGCGCGTGCTCTCGAACGACCCGGGCCTCGGCGTGCTGCGCCACGTCGACGCGGGCTACGACGACGCGATGGCCACGGCCGAGCGGAACGGCCTCCGCGTCCCGACGCGGGAGTCCTGATGGCCCACCCCCCGGTGCCGAACCCGGGGTCGTTCCCCACGGAGGGCACGTCCTGGGGAGAGACCCTGGGTTCGGCGTCGTCTGGGCGGACCGTCGGCCCCGGTTCGGCGAGTGGGTCGACGCTCCTCACCGGGATCGGCGAGCTGACGACCAACGTGCCCGGCGGGGCCGGCACGGGTGACGGCGACCCGACCGGGTTGGTGACCGACGCCGTCGTGCTGCTCGACGGCGGCCGCGTCGCCTGGGCGGGGCCGGCGCGGGAGGCGCGCGACGCCGTCGGGCGCGCGCTGGGCGGCCGCGAGCCCGACGTCACCGTCGACGTGGGCGGGCGCGCGGTGATCCCCGGGTTCGTCGACTCCCACACGCACCTCGTGTTCGCGGGCGACCGCGCCGCCGAGTTCGAGGCGCGCATGGCCGGGCGCCCGTACGAGGCGGGAGGCATCCGGTCGACCGTCGCGGCGACGCGCGCGGCGTCCGACGACGACCTGCGCGCAGGCCTCGCGCGGCACCTCGACGAGGCGGCCCGGCAGGGCACGACCACGGTCGAGGTGAAGAGCGGCTACGGCCTCACGGTCGCCGACGAGGAGCGGTCCGTGCGGCTCGCGCGCGAGGTCACGCCGGAGGTCACGTTCCTCGGGGCGCACGTCGTGCCGCCCGAGTACGCGGGTCGGGCAGACGCGTACGTCGACCTCGTGTGCGGCGACATGCTCGCCGCGTGCGCCCCGCACGCGCGGTGGGTCGACGTGTTCTGCGAGACGGGCGCGTTCACGCCCGAGCAGTCGCGTCGCGTCCTCGAGGCGGGCGCGGCGGCGGGCCTCGGCGTACGCGTGCACGCGAACCAGCTCGCGCCGGGGGAGGGTGTGCGCCTCGCCGTCGCGCTCGGCGCCGCCGCGGTGGACCACTGCACGTACCTCACCGACGCCGACGTCGCGGCGCTCGGGGGCTCGTGGTCGGGGGCCGCCGCGGACACGGCGCCCGGGAGCGGGGCGGAGTCGGGAGCGGTCGCCGGGACCGTGGCGACCCTTCTCCCCGGCGTGGAGTTCTCGACGCGCCAGCCCTACCCCGACGCGCGGCGCCTCCTCGACGCGGGCGCCGTCGTCGCGCTCGCGAGCGACTGCAACCCCGGGTCGAGCTACACGTCGTCCATGCCGCTGTGCGTCGCGCTCGCGGTCCGCGAGATGCGCATGACCGTCGCCGAGGCCGTCTGGTCCGCGACCGCGGGCGGCGCCCTCGCGCTGCGGCGGGCCGACGTCGGGCACCTCGCCCCGGGGGCGCGGGCCGACGTCGTGCTGCTCGACGCCCCGAGCCGCGTGCACCTCGCCTACCGCCCGGGCGTCCCGCTCGTCGCCGCGGTCTGGCAGAACGGCGTCCGCCTCCCGCCGAGGTAGAGCCTCCCGTCACGAGATAGAGCTCGCCGCGTCCTACGTCGCGACCGGACGCTCTACCTCGCGGAGGGCGACGCCGGCGGCGAGCTCCAGGACGCAGAGGGCGGCGAGGCGGACGGTGCGGCCGTCGGGGGCGTCGGCGGTGGCGTCGACCTCGACGACGTCGGCGGACCGCACGCGGTCGTCACGGGCCGCCGCGCGGACCAGGGCGCGGAGCTCCCACGCCGCGATGCCGCCGGGGACGCTGGCGGGGCAGCCGGGCGCGACGGAGCGGTCGCACACGTCGACGTCGACGTCGAGGTGCACCGGCCCGCCCGCGGAACCGGCGATCTCGAGCGCCGCCCGCATCACGTCCTCCGGCCCGCGCCGCCGCAGCTCGTCGACGTGCACGACCGTGATCCCGAGCTCGACCGCGCGGCGCGCGTACTCGGCGGAGTTCGCGAAGTCCGCGATCCCGACCTGCACGACCCGGCGCGGGTCGAGGCCGGCCTCGACCAGCCGCCGCACGGGCGACCCGTTCGACACGCCGTCGCGCAGGTCGTGGTGGGCGTCGAGGGTGACGAGGCCCGCGGTGGCGAGGTCGTCGCCCCACGCCCCGAGCGCCGTCGCGACGGTCACGGAGTTGTCGCCCCCGAGCGCGACGAGCAGGCGGGCGCGCTCCAATGCCGCGCGGACCGCCGCGCGCGTCCGCGCCTCGCCCTCCGCGCCGTCCGGCTCGTCGACGTCGCCGAGGTCCGCGAACGCGAGGCCCGCGAGGTCCACGGGCCCGGCACGGCCCGACGACGCTGCCCGCCCGGTCCCGGAAGGGCCCGTCGCGTCCGGCCCGGTCGCGACGGCGGGCCGGACGCGGGCGGAGGGTCCGCCGTCGGGCAGGGTGCGGTCGGGGGCGAGGGCGGGGCTGAACCGGCGCAGCGCGTCGCGCACGGCGGCGGGCGTCGCGTGCGCGCCGGTGGGGGAGAGCGACGTGCGCCAGGCGGGGACCCCGAGCAGGGCGACGTCGACATCACCCGCGGGGAGCGCGGGCCAGTCGCCGGCCCGCGGCCAGGACGGGTCGTGGGACAGGGACTGCGATGCGCTGGTCACGCCTTCGACGCTAGCGCGACCACGACATGAGGGTCGCTGTCCGCGGGATGACGACCCTCATGTCGTGCTCGGCGGGTCGGGTCAGGCGCGGGTGGCGTGCACGACCGCGACCGGGTGCGTCGCGTGGTGCAGCACCTGCTGGCTCACGGAGCCCAGGACCATCCCGCGCAGGTCGCCGCGACCGCGCGAGCCGACGACGGTCAGCGCGGCGCCCGCCGCGGCCTCCCGGATCGCGACGGACGGCTCGCGGTCCACGACGAACGTCTCGACGAGGACGTCGTCGTGCTCGGCGGTCCGCACGCGCGCGAGCGCGGCCTCGACGGTGCGCGACGCCTCGGCCCGCGCGTCGCGCTCGGCCGCGGTGTAGAACGACGGGTTCTCCTCCCACAGCGGTCCGACGGGCAGCCGCCACGCGCACACCGCGACGACGCGCGACCGGGTCCGGGCGGCCTCGTCGAGCGCGAACCGCAGCGCCGCGTCGCCGTGCACGGACCCGTCGACGCCGACCACGACGTCGGTCGTGCGCTCGGCCCGGTCCACGACCGGCGGCACGACCACGACGGGCACCGGCGAGCGCGCGGCCAGCCGGGTCCCGACGGAGCCGAAGAACATGGAGCCGACCGAGCCCAGCCCGCGCGACCCGACGACGACGAGGTCGGCGTCCTTGGCCTCGTCGAGGAGCGCCTCCGCGGGCGGGCCGGAGCGCAGCGTGGTGCGCACGGGGACCGTGGGGTCGACGTGCGCGGCACGCTCGGCGGCGGCCGACAGGATGGGCCCGGCGATCTCGCCGAGCTCCTCGACGCTCGGGTAGTAGGCGCCGCCGACGAACGGCGTCGCGACCACGGGCACGTACGCGACGTGCAGCACGCGCAGCTGCGCGTCGCGGCGGGCCGCCTCGCGCACGGCCCAGTCCAGGGCCTTGCCGCTCGTCGCGCTGCCGTCCACACCGACCAGCACGACCTGCTGCGTCGATCCGCTCACGGTTCCCACCTCGGTCCCTCGTCCCCTTCGCGGCGGGTTCCCTCCCACCGCCTGCACACCTCCTGGATACCCCCCGACCCCGGCCCCGCGCACCCCCCGACCGCCCTCGCCCGCGAGGACCCTCGGCTCCCGGTCGCGGGACGAAGGTCCCGCACCTGCGGCGCGAGCACCGCACCCGCGCGAGAATCCGCCCCCGACGGGCTACGTTGAGGGCATGGGCTCTCCCCACCCGATCCGTGTGTTCCTGCTCGACGACCACGAGGTGGTCCGGCGCGGCGTCGCCGCGCTGCTCGAGGCGGCCGGTGACATCACCGTCGTCGGCGAGGCCGGCACCGCCGCCTCCGCGCTCGCGCGCATCAAGGCGACGCGGCCCGACGTCGCGATCCTCGACGTGCGCCTGCCCGACGGCTCCGGCGTCGAGGTGTGCCGCGAGATCCGGTCCGAGCTCCCCGAGGTCGGCTGCCTCATGCTCACGTCCTTCGCCGACGACGAGGCGCTGTTCCAGGCCGTGCTCGCCGGGGCGTCGGGGTACGTGCTCAAGCAGATCCACGGCTCCGACCTCGTCGGCGCGGTCCGCACCGTCGCGGCGGGCGGGTCGCTGCTCGACCCGGCGAGCACCGCGCGCGTGCTCGAGCGCCTGCGCCACGCCGCGGACGAGACCCCCGACCGGCTCGAGGGCCTGTCCCAGCAGGAGCGCCAGATCGTCGCGCTCATCGGCGAGGGCCTGACGAACCGCGAGATCGGCAAGCGCCTCTACCTCGCGGAGAAGACGGTCAAGAACTACGTCTCGCACGTCCTCGCGACGCTCGGCCTGCAGCGGCGCACCCAGGTCGCGGTGCTCGCGACCGAGATGCGCCAGGAGGAGGCGTCGCGCCAGGGCACCCCGGGCGCGGGCGCGCCGGCAGGGGACCGGCAGCACGGTGGCCAGCCCTTCCGTCCCTGAGGGCGGCGCCGGGGCGCGGCCCGCGGGGCCCGAGGGCTCGTCGCCCGACGGACCGGGGGCCGACGGCGAAGGTCCGGGCGACCGCGTGGCGTCGGGACCTTCGGCACTCGCCGATCTGACACCGCGGCGCGACGATGTGGAGATGGACACAGTCGAGCGGACCGGGACAGGGGCACCGGTGGCGGGAGCGGGGGCCATGACGGCCGAGCGCCCCCGCGCCTCGGCAGGGCTCTCGGAGCTCACGCCGGAGGAGAGCTACGCGCTCCTCGCGACCGTCCCCGTGGGCAGGATCGTCTACACCGACCACGCGCTGCCGGCGATCCAGCCGGTGAACTTCGTCCTCGACGGGCCGGACGTCGTGTTCCGCACCGCCGAGGGCTCCAAGCTCGCGGTCGCGGCGAGCCGGGCGGTCGTCGCGTTCGAGGTGGACCAGTTCGACGCCGAGGCCCGCTCCGGGTGGTCCGTCGTGCTCGTGGGCCGCACGTTCGAGGTCACGGAACCCGTGGAGCGCGCACGGCTGCTCGCCCTCCCGCTCGTGACGTTCGTGCCGGGCGTGCGCGACCGCGTCATCAAGGTCGTCCCGCGCATCGTCACCGGGCGGCGGATACTGCGCTGACCCCTCGGCCGACCCTCGGCCGACACGGACCGAGAGGCACCGGGCCGCGTCAGACGAGCGGCACCCACCACTCGAGGCGCGTGCCGCCGTCGGGCAGCGCGGTCGCGGTGCTCGACCCGCCCAGCGCCGCCGCGCGCGCCTGCATGTTCCGCAACCCCGAGCGGCGACCGCCGGGCTGGATGCCCACGCCGTCGTCCGTCACCGTGAGGCGCGCCTCGTGCGCGGTCACGGACAGGTGCACGACGACGTGGCTCGCCTGCGCGTGCCGGGCCACGTTCGTCAGGGACTCGCCGAGCACGACGACGAGCTGGTCGGCGACCTCGGCGGGCAGGCTCGGGCCGCCGTCGGACACGCCCGCGCCCGACCCCTCGGCCGCGACCTCGACGCTCACCTCCGGGGCGAAGCCCAGGACCGTCGTCGCGGCCTCCGCCTGGGCGCGGAACCGGTCCTCGATCGACGGCGCGTCCGGGTCGGTCGCCGTGTGCAGGGCGAAGATGGTCGAGCGGATCTGCCGGATCGTCTCGTCGAGGTCGGAGACGGTCTCCTCGATGCGGGTCCGCGCGTTCGGGTCGGCGACGAGCGGCTGCACGCTCATGAGCGTCATCGCCGACGCGAACAGGCGCTGGATCACCACGTCGTGCAGGTCGCGCGCGATGCGGTCGCGGTCCTCGAGCACGCCCACCTGCTTGGCGCGCCCGTAGAGCCGCGCGTTCTCGATCGCGACACCCGCGGCCGCGGCGAGCGCGATGACGGCCGCCTCGTCCTCGGCCGTGAACTCCGTCGTGGAGTCCTCGCCGCCCGCCCCGGGCACCCGCTTGTCCGTGAGGTACAGGTTGCCGAACACCGTCTCGCGCACCCGGACCGGCACGCCGAGGAACGTGTGCATCGGCGGGTGCCCCTCGGGGAAGCCCGCCGAGCGGACGTCGTCGGCGATCTCCGGCACGCGGATGGGCTCCGGGTGGTCGATGAGCTCGCCGAGCAGCCCCTCGCCGTGCGGCCAGTGGTCGATCGCGGCGACCTCGTCGTCCGAGAGGCCCAGCGGGATGAACTGCGCGAGGCGCTCGCGGCCCGAGGCGTCGAGCACGCCCAGCGCCCCGTACCGGGCTCCGGTCAGCTCCATGGCCGCCTCGACGATGCGCCGCAGCACCTGCGGGAGGTCGAGGTCGCTCGTCACCGCCACGACGGCGTCCAGCACGCGTTGCCCGACGGCGGTCGGCAGGTCGGTCGTTCCGCTCACCCGAGCCAGTCTCCCAGACGGGAGGCCCCGGGCAGCACCCCACCTGACGTGGGGGTGTGACGTGGGCGACACCCGCGCGCTATCGTGCGTCCACATCTCGGGACGTCCGTCGCCGTCCTGCCGGTCGCTCACCGCAACCGGCCCGGCGCGAGCCGACCGAGGCCGTCGACGCAGGGGGCCGAAGGGACGCGGTGCCGCATGCCGACCACCGACCGGAGCACGGGCCCCGCCACGGCGACCGCGCTCGCCGACCTGCGCGCCGCCGTCGGGCACCTGCACCCCGACGACCCCGCCGAGCTCGTCGCCATCGCCGACGACCTGCGCGCCCTCGGCAGTCCCGCCGCGGCCGTGCCGTTCTACGAGTCAGCCGTCGAGCACGGCGTCCCCGGGGCGGTCTACCGCCTGGCGGTCGCGCACCACGAGGCGGGTGACGCCGCCGAGGCGTTCCGCTGCTTCGAGCTCGCGGGGCTCGCGGGCGACGGGCTGGGCGCGTTCATGGCCGCGCAGGTCGCGAGCGAGCGCGGGGACCTGCACGCGGCCCGCCGGTGGTACGAGCAGGCGCAGGAGGTCGAGGGCGCCTCCGTGCGGCTCGCGCAGGTGCTCGCCGAGCTGGGGGAGCAGGGCGCCGCCGCCGACCTCCTGGTCGCGACGTCGGGCGAGAGCTGGGAGGCCGCCGTCGAGCTCACGCGCAACGGCGCGCTCACGGGCGACGACGCCGTCGCGCTCCTGGAGGGCTGGGCCGAGGCGGGCGAGGCGCGCGTCGCCGCAGCGCTCGCGGACCTCTACGTCCGCGCGGGCCGCGCCCTCGACGCCGAGGACCTCCTGGAGCAGGCGGCGCTCGCGGGCGAGCCGACCGCGCGCACGAGCCTCGGCGTCCTGCGGCTGCGGGCCGGCCGGGTCGCCGAGGCGATGACGCTGTGGAGCGAGGCCGCCGCCCAGGGCGACCCCCAGGCGGCGGAGCTGCTCGCCCGCTTCGGCTGACATCGGGGGCCACGCGGGTGGGGACAGAAAGGCGCCCGGCGGGCGACCCGCTCCGTCGAGCGTCGGTCGCCCTGCCGGGCGCGAGGGGCGGGACGTGCGGGTGGTCTCCCCACCGCCCGCACGTCCCTCTTCCCCCGGGAGCGACTCCCTGCAGCGACGGCCTCAGAATCGTCGCGCGGTATCGGTCGCCCCGTAGGCCCGCCGCACACGGCGGGCTGTCGTGACCGTCAGACCAGCCAGGGGTTGCGCTGGACGAACGGGATCTTCTTCCACGTCCGGCCGAGGCCGAGCACGCTGCCCGCCCCGAGGAGCGTGAGCGCGATGATCGTCAGGGCCATCGTGATGTGGTCGTCGATGATCGGGTTGGTCACGAGCGGGAGCTCGGCCAGGTACATGAGCAGGAGCAGGAGCGTGCCGCTCACCGCGGCGACCCGCATGCCGATGCCCAGGATGAGCGCGAGCCCGATGCCGAGCAGGCCGACCATGAACAGCACGTCGATGAACGCGTTGCCGGCGAGGCCGCCGAAGAAGCCCGAGAACGTGCCCTCGAGGTTCGACAGGAAGCCGGTGGTCGGGCTGTTCCCGTTGATCCACGACCGCTCGGCCGGGGTCGCGAACCCGAGCCCGAACGTCTTGTCGAGGAAGGCCCAGAGGAAGTAGAAGCCGACCACGATCCGCAGGACGCCGAGGACGACCTGGGTGTGCCGCGGAGCGCGCTCCGCGAGGCTGGTGGTCTCCGGCTCGTTGCCCTCGACCGTGGGGAGCGGTGTGTTGGCGTTCCGCTCGATCGTCCCCTTCATCACTGTCCCCTCTCATCGACCCGGCCGGTGCGGTCGGGCTCCTGAGACCAAGCAAACCCCTGTGAAGGAAGGGTGGACGTCAGGCAAAGGTCGTCGCCCACGGGGACCTAGGTCACCGGTGCGCGCTCGCCCGGCCCTGCGGCGGGGCCGCTCAGGAGCCGGTGGACTCCTCGAGGTCGGCGCGGAGCTCGTCGACGCGCGTGCGCAGGCTCTCGAGCGCGTCGCGGACGGCGGCGTCGGCGCCGGAGAGGGAGTCCGCGACCGCGTCGAGCTCGGTGGAGGCGTCCTCGAGCGCGGTCTCCGCGTCGGCGAGCCGCTGCTCGGCCTCGGCGCGGGTGTCCTCGGTGGCCGCGGCCGCCTCGTCCGCCGCGGCGCGCGCCTCGTCCGCCGCCTCCTGCGCGGCCGCGACGGCGTCCTCGGCACGCGTGCGGGCGTCGCCGGACAGCGACCCCAGGTCGTCGGTGAGCGACCGGACGTCGTCGCCGATCGTCTCCGCCTGCGACCGGGCGTCGTCGAGGAACTGCTGCACCTGGTCGCCGGAGAGGGTGAACTCCGGCACGCTCACCGAGCCGTCCTCCGCGCACCCGGCGAGCGCGAGGGTCGCCACGACGGCCGCGCCGAGCGCGAGCGAGCGTGACGTTGACCTGCGGTGACGCGTGGGTGAACTCATGCCGGCATTCTCCCCCTCGAACATGAGACGGGGGTGAGAGCCTCGTGGAGGCGGTGTACGGTAGGCGGACGAGGGCACTGTGGCGTGCAGCACACCGACCGGCGGGCGCGCGCACCCGTGACGTCGGGCGCGACGACGCGCTGAACCGGCGTGCGGGACCGCAGGTCCGTGGCAGGGCACGAAGCACGGGAGTGAGCGGTGAGCACCACGGCGGAGCACGAGGGCGCGACGGACGACGTGCCCGACGCGACTGAGCCTGCGGCGCCCGCACCCGCCCCGACGCCGACCTTCGCGCGGCGGGCCCGCAGCGTCTCCCACGTCCTCATCTCCTCGGCGCTCGCGATCACGCTCGCCGCGGCGCTCGCCGGGAGCGTCGAGCCCCGGCCGGGCGCGTCGTTCTTCTCCGCAGAGGCCACGACCGCGACGCAGGTCTCGGCGCTGTCGAGCACGCTCGGTGCCGGGCTCGACGAGGACCAGCAGCTCGACGGCGCGATCGAGGTCCTCGCCACGGCGAACGCGCTCGCGGACGGGGAGGTCACCGCCCCGGTCGAGCAGGCGCGCGCGGAGCTCGGCATGCTCCTCGCCACGTACCTCGCCCAGCAGGACGCCGCGCGCCGCGTGCCCGTCCAGGTCGTCCCCGACGGCGGGCTCGACCTCGACGAGTCCCTCGACGACGCCGAGGTCCCCGCGCTGCCGGAGCCGCTCGACCCGGGCACGGGAACGGACGACCCCGCGCTCCCCGGCACGGACGACCAGGGGACGACGCCCTCCGGGCGCCCCGCGCAGCAGCCGGCGTCCGTGGACGCCGCGGGCGACGCGGACGTGGTGCGCACGTCCGCCACCCGCACCGCCCCGTCCCCGAGCCCGACGAGCAGCCCCGACCCGAGCGCGTCCCCGAGCCCGAGCGGGTCGCCGAGCCCGTCTCCGTCGGGCGACGCGCCGACGGGGCCGACGGGCCCAGGCTCCACCGGCGGCACGACGTCGCCCGGCGACCGGACGCTCCCCGAGGACGCCGTGCCGGCTCCCGACGGCGTCGCGCCGGGTGAGCTCGACGGCAGCTCGGACGACTTCGCCGACCCGTCGCCTGACAGCGGTGACGGCGAGCACGGAGAGGACGACGACCACGCTCACGGCGACGTGACGCTCGAGGACGTCGTCGTCTCGGCGACCCACCTCGCGGACCTGCTCGGCACCGACTTCTCCCCGGTCGGCGTCGTCCCCGCGGCCGGCGTCACGGCGCTCGCGGGCACGACCCTCGCGGAGCGCCTCGCCGAGGTGGTCGAGCGGTACGCGGGCTCGACGGCGCAGTACCAGAACGGACGGATCCCGCCCGAGGCGCTGTGCGCGCTCGACTTCGCGCCGGGCAAGACGCTGCGCTGCGACGCGGCGGAGCAGCTCGAGGCGCTCGCGGCGGAGTTCCAGAAGGAGTTCGGGTACGCGCTCAAGATCACCGACGCGTACCGCCCCTACGACGACCAGGTGCGGCTCAAGGCCATCAAGCCCTACCTCGCCGCGGTCCCCGGGACGTCCCAGCACGGCTGGGGCCTGGCGATCGACATCGGCGGCAACGTCCCGTCCGGGACGTCGCGCGAGTACGTGTGGCTGCGCACGCACGGCCCGGACTACGGCTGGGACAACCCCGCCTGGGCGCGGCCGAACGGGTCCAAGCCCGAGCCGTGGCACTTCGAGTTCTTCGCCGCGGGCAAGATGCCGACGCGCTACACGCCCTCCGAGGGCACGTCGCCGACGACGCCGCAGAAGCCGTCGACCCCGACCCTGCCGCCCGCGCCGAAGCCCACCCCGACCCCGCCGACCGAGCCCACGACGCCGACCGAGCCCACCGAGCCGACGACGCCGACCGAGCCGGAGGAGCCCGCGAAGGTCGCCGTGCCGGCCGGTCTCGTCGGCACGACGCAGGCCCAGGCCGCGGCCGCGCTCGCGAACGCAGGGTTCAAGGTCAGCGTGACGACGCAGGAGGACGCCGCCGCGGCGGGCACCGTGATCGCGGTCAACCCGGGTTCGGGCACCGAGCTCGCGAAGGGGAGCACGGTGACGATCGTCGTCTCGACCGGCCCCGCGGTCGTCGAGCCGGAGCCCGAGCCGACGCCGGATCCCGAACCGACGCCGGACCCCGAGCCCACGGACCCCGCGCCGACGCAGGACCCGACCGTCGCGCCGACGTCGGCGCCCACCGAGGAGCCTGCCGCGGACGCGACGGAGACGACCGCACCCTGACGCGCGACCGCCGAGCCCACCAGACCTGTGGTCCGGTCGCCCGCCCGTGCCGCGCACCTTGCGGGGTAATTCCCGTGCGCCGTGCGCGGCGACCGCGTAGCCTCGTCGACGATGTGATCCTCACCTGCCCCGACCGCTCCGTCCCGTCGAGCCCGTCGTCGTGGCCCCCGCGCCGTCCCGGCGCGTGCGCGTGCCGCCCGGGCACCCTGGTAGGTGATCACCCATGGCCCGTTCCACCCCTGTCCTGCGTGCGTCCGACGTCCGCGTGTCGTTCGCAGGGCGTCCCGTCCTGCGCGGCGTCGACCTCGCCGTCGACCCCGGCCACCGCACGGGTTTCGTCGGCGAGAACGGCGTCGGCAAGTCCACCCTGCTGCGCGTGCTCGCGGGCACGCTCGCGCCCGACGACGGGGCGGTGACCCGGCCCGACGACCTCGGGTTCCTGCACCAGGAGTTCCCGTACCCGCCCTCGACGACCGTGCGTGCGGTCGTCGACGACGCGCTCGCGCGCGTCCGGGCGATCGAGCGCGAGCTCGAGGAGGCGGCGCTCGCTCTCGCGGGTCCGGCCGGCTCGGTGACTGCCGGGTCGCCTGTCGAGGGGCCCGTCGGAGGCGCCGACGAGGCGTACGCGCGCGCCCTCGCCCGGGCCGAGCTCGCGGACGTGTGGGACGCCGACGCCCGGGCCGCACGCACGCTCGCGGGCCTGGGGCTCGACGTCGACGGCGTCGCCGGCCGCGCCGTGGGCTCGCTCTCGGGCGGGCAGCGCACGCGCCTCGGGCTCGCCGCGCTCCTCGTGCGGCAGCCGGGCGCCCTGCTGCTCGACGAGCCGACGAACCACCTCGACGACGACGCGGCCGAGTTCCTCGCGGCGGCGCTGCGCGCGCTCCCGGGCGCCGTCGTGCTCGCGAGCCACGACCGGGTCTTCCTCGACGAGGTGTGCACGGAGATCCTCGACCTGGACCCGGTGGCCGAGCCGCTGCGGGGCCCCGCGAACGGCGGCCCGCGCCCCGGCGGGGGCGCCGCCACGCTGTACGGCGGCACGTACAGCGACTACCTGGACGCCAAGCGCGTCGAGCGCGCGCGCTGGGAGCAGCGGTTCGAGGCCGAGCAGGCGGAGCTCGCCGAGCTGCGCCGGTCCGTGGCGGTCACCGCGCGCGACGTCTCGAAGAACCGCGAGCGCGGCAACCAGGCGAAGATCCTCTACGACTTCAAGGGGGAGCGCGTCCAGAGCCAGGTGTCGCGGCGCGTGCGCAACGCGCAGCAGCGCCTCGACGCCCTGGAGCGCGACCAGGTGCGCAAGCCCCCGCCGCCGTTGCGCTTCGCCCCGCCGGACGGCGGTGGCGCGGCGACCCTCGGCGGCGGCGACGTCGTCGCGTGGGCGCGGGGCGTCGTCGTGCACCGACCGGCGGGCACGGGCGCACCCGGCGAGCGCGCCGACCGGCTCGACATGACGGCGTCGGGCGTGCCCTCGATCGAGGTCGCGCGCGGCACGCGGCTGCTCGTCACGGGCGCCAACGGTGCGGGGAAGTCGACGCTGCTGCACGTCCTCGCGGGCGACCTCGTGCCCGACGCGGGCACGGTCGGACGGGCGCGGGGGGTGCGCGTCGGCCTGCTGGAGCAGGACGTCCACCTGCACGACGACGACCGCACCCCGCGCGAGCTCCTCGCCCTCGCGCAGGGCTGGGACCCGGCCGACCGGGCGGGTGCGCGCGAGGCCGCCGTGGACGCGCACGGGCTGCTCGCGCCGCGCGACCTCGGGCGTCCGCTCGCGGAGCTGTCGGTGGGCCAGCGACGGCGCGTCGTGCTCGCCATGCTCGTCACGCAGGCGCCGGACGTGCTGCTCCTCGACGAGCCGACGAACCACGTGTCGCTCACCCTCGCCGGGGAGCTCATGGCGGCCGTCGAGGAGTGGCCGGGCGCCGTCGTCGTCGCGTCGCACGACCGGTGGCTGCGGCAGCGCTGGACGGGCGACGTCGTGCACCTCGCGTGAGCCCCGCACCTGTCGGCGCCCCGGCGTCCCGGACCCGTGGGGCGCCGACAACTCTCAAGGTCTGGACGCCGGGGGTGTCTAGGGTCGGGGGGTGGATGTCGAGGAGGCCGGTGCGGTGCCGCCGGACAACGCGTGGAAGCAGGTCGTCGCGTCGCTCGCGGACGCGGGACGGCTGGGGGTGCTCGCGCGCGTCGTGACGGAGCGACCGGCGGAGGCCGTGCTCTCGACCGACGAGCGGCGGCGGCTCGCACCGCTCCTCGCGGCCGGGGTGGTCGTGCGCGACGAGACCGGGTTCCTGCGTGCCGCGCCGGAGCGGTTCGCGGCGCTGCTCGCGTCGGTCCCCACGCCTCGCCCGACGGGCCACGAGCGGTTCCTCGTCGACGGCCGCCTGCTGCGCTCGCCCAAGCGGCAGCGGGACCGCGAGCTCGTCGTGCGGTACCTGGCGGCGCAGGTGCTGCCGCTGGAGGAGCCCGTCACCGAGCTCACGCTGACCAAGCGGCTCGCGGCCCGCGCGGCGGACCCCGTGTCGCTGCGGCGCGCGATGGTCGACGCCGGCCTCGTGCACCGCACGCGCGACGGCGCGGAGTACTGGCGCACGGTCGTCACGGAGTTCGACGACGTCTGACGTGCGGGAGCCCGGGTCGCACGGCGGGGTGGGCGTCGGACGCGGCGGTTAGTGTCGGTGCCATGAGCAGCGAGCGCGCCCTGGCGGCGCTGGAGGCGTCGGGCATCGACTACACCGTCACGCGGCACGGCCGGGTGGGGTCGCTCGAGGAGGCCGCCGCGGCCCGTGGCGTGGACCCGTCGCGCGTCCTCAAGACGATCGTCGTGCGGCGCGCGGAGGACGACTACCTGTTCGTGCTCGTCCCCGGCGACCGCCAGATCTCGTGGCCCAAGCTGCGCTCGCTCCTCGGGGTCTCGCGCCTGTCGATGCCGGACAAGGAGGTCGCGCGCGACGTCACGGGCTACGAGCGCGGCACGATCACCCCGTTCGGCTCGATGCACCCGTGGCCCGTGGTCGCGGACGTCCGGGTCGTGGCCGGGCCGGGGGAGGGCGACGACGTCGACGTCGCGGGCGACGCCGACGGGCAGGGCACGGGGTCCGACGCCGCGGCGCGTCTCGTCTCGATCGGCGGGGGCGCGCACGGCGTCGCCGCGACGGTGGACGGGCAGGCGCTCGTCGGCGCGCTGGGCGCGCAGGTCGCGGACGTCACCGAGCCCCTGTAGGGCGTCCGACCGGCCGCGGCGCGGCGGTTGTGTGGGTTCGGAGAAAGGTCGAGGACCACCCCCGCGGGGGCTGGTGCGCGCAGCGCGTCGGGTGCAGACTCGTCCTGCTCCGGTCACGGTCGTCCGGCGCGGCCCGTCGCCCGACGGCGGCGCGCACGACCGGACGGAGCCTCGCGGGGGCGCGCGGGGAACAGGCCGCCACCACCGGACGTTGTCCGGAGGGGCGGCCGACAGCACGCAGGACGACTCGAGAGAGACGGTGAGCGGGAACCGTGGACACAGGCAGCGCGATCGACCGGACGAGCGGGATCGTCTACGCCCCGGCGGACGGCGGCGTGGTCGTGACGATGTGGGGAGAGATCGACGCGGCGCTGCGCGACCGCGCGAGCGAGGCGATGTCCTACGTGCTGGACACGCGAGGTCGCGTCGTGGTCGACGTCGCCGACGTGACCTTCATCGACTCGTCGGGCATCGCGTTCATCATCCAGCTCTACATGCTCGGTGAGGAGGACGGTCGGGACGTGGTGCTCCGCGACCCGTCGACCAGCATCGTCGAGCTGCTCGACATGATCGGCATGGGTGGCCGCATCCCCGTGGAGCGCAGCGGCGCGACGACCGGCCCCATCGAGGTCGTCGGAGCGGTCTGACTCAGGCCGAGCCGTACGGCGGGTCGTCGTCGCGGGGCGGCGGCGCGTCCTGGGTGCCGGGACGGCCGGAGCCGTGCGGCGGGTTCTGCACCGGGAGCTTCTGGCGCAGCGCCGCCCAGTAGAGCCCGGTGAGCATGCCGCCGACGACGGCGATCGGCACGAGCGCGTCCTTGAACCACAGCGCGGAACAGGCCAGGAGCGCCCCGTACACCATCGGGACCGCGAGGTCGAGCGTGCGTCGGTCCATGGGTCCTCCGTCGGTGGGGCGCCCGTGCGGGCGCCGTGTCGCTCGACCCTACCGGTGAGCGCGTCCGCGTCCCGGTGCCCCGCCGCAGGTCGGACCGCACCGCCGTCGGTCCTTCGGCCTGTGGGACGTGGTCGGTACGGTGCGGTCATGCGCATCCTGCACACGTCCGACTGGCACCTCGGGCGCACGCTGCACGGGGTCGACCTGCTGGAGCACCAGGCCGCGCACCTCGACCACCTCGTCGAGCTGACCCGCACGGAGGACGTCGACGCCGTCGTCGTGGCGGGTGACGTGTACGACCGCGCCATCCCGCCGGTCGACGCGGTCTCGCTCCTGTCCGACACCCTGACGCGGCTCGCGGAGCACGCGCACGTCGTCGTCACGCCGGGGAACCACGACTCCGCGGTCCGGCTCGGGTTCGGGGACCGCGTGATGCGCCCGGGCGTGCACCTGCGCGCGCGGCTGTCCGACGTCGGGACGCCCGTCGTCCTCGCGCCGCACCCCGGGCCGCGGGGGCGGGCGGCCGAGGGCGACGCCCCGCTGCTGGTCTACGCGCTGCCGTACCTCGACCCGGACACGGCGCGCCACGCCCTGGCCGAGGACGACGACGCCGGGCACGGGCGCCCCGACCGGAGCGTCGGTGGCGCCGCGCGGAGGCCACTCGCCCGGTCGCACGAGGCCGTCATGGCCGCGGCGATGCGGCGCGTGGGGGCCGACCTCGCCCGCCGCCGCGTGCAGCACCCGGCCGCCCGGGCCGTCGTCGTCGGCCACGCGTTCGTGGTCGGCGGGCTCGCGTCGGAGTCCGAGCGGGACATCCGCGTGGGCGGCGTCGACGCCGTGCCCGCGGCCGCGTTCGGGGGCTGGGGGGTCGACTACGTCGCGCTCGGGCACCTCCATGGGCCGCAGCGCGTGACCGTGCCCGACGTTTCACGTGAAACCGCAGGTCACGGCAGCCGGTCGGCGACGGTCGCGCGCTACTCGGGATCTCCGCTCGCGTTCTCCTTCTCGGAGCTGCACCAGCGCAAGTCCACGGCGCTCGTCGACCTGGACCGGCTGGCGGGTGCCACCGGCGGCGACCCGGACGCGGCGGTCGACCTCGTCCCCGCGCCCGTGCCGCGGCGGCTCGCCGAGGTCACGGGGACGCTCGACGACCTGCTCGGGGAGGCGGGCGAGCCGCACGTGGACGACTGGCTGCGCGTCGTCGTGACGGACGCGGTGCGCCCCGCGGAGCTCTACGCGCGCGTCCGGGGACGCTTCCCGCACGCGCTCCAGGTGACCCACCGCCCGCCGCGCCCCGCCGAGCGGGAGGTCGTGACCGCCGTCGGGCCGGGGCGGGACCCGCTCGACGTCGCGCGGGACTTCGTCGAGCACGTCGCGGGCCACGCGCCGAGCGACGCGGAGGTCGCCGTGCTGCGCGAGGCGTTCGAGCTCGCGCTGGCGGAGGAGCGGAGCGCCTGATGCACCTGCACTCGTTGACCTTCCAGGCGATCGGGCCGTTCGCGGGCCTCCACCACGTCGACCTCGCGTCCCTCGGCGCGTCCGGGATCTACCTCCTCGACGGGCCCACGGGCGCGGGCAAGTCGACGGTCATCGACGCGATCGTCTTCGCGCTGTACGGCAAGGTCGCCTCCGAGGCCGCGAGCGACGACCGCCTCCGTTCGGCGTTCGCGGCGCCCGACGTCGAGTCGTTCGTCGACCTCGTGCTGGAGGTCCCGTCGGGCGTGTACCGCGTGCGCCGGACGCCCGAGTACCGCCGGCCCAAGAAGCGCGGCACCGGCACGACGACCCAGCAGGCCTCGGTGCGGCTCTGGCGGCTGGCGGGCGTCCCGTCCCCGGAAGCCTTCGCAGGGGTCGACGGCCCGCCGGGCGAGCTGCTCTCGGCGCGGCTCGACGAGGCCGGGGAGGAGATCCGCCGGATCGTCGGGCTCGACCGGCGCCAGCTCGTGCAGACCGTCGTGCTGCCGCAGGGCGAGTTCGCGACGTTCCTGCGCGCGAAGCCCGAGGACCGGGCCGTGCTGCTGCAGAAGGTCTTCGGCACCGAGCTCTACCACCGCGCGGCGGTGCGGCTCGCCGAGCTCGCGCGCACGGCGCGGGCACGGTCGGACGGCGCGCGACAGGGCGTGCGCGGCGCGGTCGAGCGGTTCACCGGGGCGGCGGGGCTCGTGCCCGACGACGCCCGGCGCCTGCGCGAGGCCGCGCAGGACGACGCGCGGCTGCGGCGGGCCGACGAGGCCGACCTCGCCCGGGCCGTGGCGGACCTGGCGCGGACCGAGGCGGACGGGTCCGCGAGCGTCGACGCCGCGGAAGCCGCGGGAGCCGCGCACGCCGCGGACACCGCGGACACCGCGGACACCGCGGACACCGCGGACACCGCTTTGTCGTCCCCGTCCGCGCTCGACGACGGACGGGTCGCGGACGGGGAGTCCCTCCTGCCCGCGGCGGCGAACGGGGAGACGGTGGCCCCGGCCCCGGCCCCGGCCCCGGCCCCGGCCCCGGCCCCGGCCGCGGGCGTGCACGCGCTCGCCCTCGCGCGGGTCGCGGGGCTGGAGGCTGAGGCGGAGGCGCTGGCCGAGCGCGAGCTCGCGACCAACGCGACGCTCGTCGCGGCTCGCGACCGGCTCGACGCCGAGCGGGCGCTCGCCGACGCGGTGGAGCGCGTCGCGCGGTTGCGCGTCGAGGAGGCGCGGCTCGCGGAGGAGGAACCACGGGTCGCCGACGACCGACGTCGCGTCGACGCCGCGACCCAGGCCGCCGTCGTCGCCCCCGCGGCGCAGGGCCTCGTCCGCGCGGAGCAGCTCCTCACCGCCGCGCACGACCGGCTCGCGCTCGCCCGGACGGGCGCGCCCGCGACCCTCGCCGACGCCGACCCGACGACGCTCGAGGCGCTGCGCGCCGACGTCGCGACGGCTGGGGTGCGTGTGACCCGGCTGCTCCCCGTGGGTGCCTCGCTCCCGGCCCGGGACCAGGAGGTCGCGGACGGACGCAAGGACGTCGTGCAGGCCGCCGAGGAGCGAGCGCGCACGCTCGACGAGCTCGCCGCGCGGCCGGCGCACCGCGAGGAGCTGCGCCTGCGGCTGACGTCGCTCGCGGAGAGGGCCGGGACGCTCGGTGCCCTGCAGGAGCAGGCGCTGCGTGCACGTGCGGTCGAGGAGGCGGCCCGACAGGCGGCGGCGCTCGCGGGGGAGGAGGAGGCGGCCCGGGCCGCGCGGACGCGAGCCGCGACGGTCGCGCGCGCCGCCGTCGAGCAGGAGGCGCGGGTCCGAGCGGCCCGCATCGCCGGCCTCGCGGGCGAGCTCGCCGCGGGCCTCGTCGAGGAGTCACCGTGCCCGGTGTGCGGCGGGACGGACCACCCGGCCCCGGCACCGCTCGCGGACGACCACCCCACGGCGCAGGACGTCGAGGACGCGGAGCGCGGCCGGGCCGAGGCGGAGCAGGCGCTGCACGACGCCTCCGCCCGCGCGGGGGTGCTCGCGGAGCGGCTGACGGCGCGCCGTCGGGACGCCGAGGGGCTGACGCCGCACGAGGCGGCGGAGCGGGTCGCGGAGGTCGACGCGCTCGTCGCGGGCGCGCGAGCGGCGGCCTGCGAGCGCGCGGACGCGGAGCGGGAGCTCGACGCCCTCGACGCCGGCACGGCCGCGCTCCAGGAGCGTGCCGCCGCGCTCGCGGAGGGGATCGCCGGCACGACGGCCCGCCTCGAGGAGCTCGAGGCGGCGCTCGACACCGACCGGGCGGAGATCCGCGCGGAGGTCGCTGCGGCCGGACCGCTGGTGGAGCTGGCCGACCTGCCCGACGCCCTCGCCGACGAGGGCGGGACCCGCAACCCGGTCGCCGTGCTCGCCGCGGCGCTCGAGGAGAGGCTCCGCACGATCGACGCCCTCGCCGACGCGAGCGCCGCGGTCGCCGCCGCGGCACGGGCCGTCGAGGAGCGCACGGCCGAGCTGAGCGCGATCGTCGACCGGTCGGGGTTCGCGGACGCCGCGGACGCCCTCGCCGCCGTGCTCGACGAGCCGGACCGGCGGGCGCTCGCGCGCCGCGTCGCCGAGCACGAGGCGGCGTGCGCCGCCACGGCCGCGGCGCTCGCCGACCCCGCCCTCACGGACCTCGCCGCGGACCTCTCCGCGGACGCAGAGCCCGACGTCGCCGCGGCGCGGGCGGCCGTCGCGGAGGCCGAGGCGACGGCCCGGGCCGCGGGTCGTCGGCACGAGCTCGTCGCCCGTCAGGCACAGGCTGCGCGCGTCGCCGCGGAGGGGATCGGGACGGCGGCGGACGACTGGGCCCGGGCACGGGCCGCCGCCGAGCCGGTCGCGCGCATGGCCGCGCTGGCGTCCGGCTCCGGGGACAACGCCCACGCGCTCACCCTCGCGACGTTCGTCCTCGTCCAGCGGTTCGAGGACGTCGTCGCCGCCGCGAACGAGCGCCTCGCCGAGATGTCGTCGGGCCGGTACGAGCTCGTGCGCAGCGAGACGCGCGAGGACGTGCGCGCGCACAAGCGCGGGCTCGCGATGAAGGTCCTCGACCACGTCACCGAGCGCGAGCGCGACCCGCGCACGTTGTCGGGCGGCGAGACGTTCTACGTGTCCCTGTGCCTGGCCCTGGGTCTCGCGGACGTCGTCACGGCGGAGGCGGGCGGCGTCGAGCTCGGGACGCTCTTCGTCGACGAGGGGTTCGGCAGCCTGGACCCCGAGACGCTCGAGGCCGTCCTCGCCGCCCTCGGGCGGCTCCGGGCGGGCGGGCGCGTCGTCGGCGTCGTGTCCCACGTGGAGGCGCTCAAGCAGTCCATCGCGGAACGCATCGAGGTGCGGCGCGTGCCCGGAGGCGGGAGCACGCTCACCGTGCGAGCGTGAGGACGGCGGTGCCGGCCCGGGACGCCGGCCGGGGACGCCGAGGGCACGACGTCGGCCGGGGACGCCGAGGGCACGACGTCGGCCGGCCGCGCCGACGACCGGTCGACGCTGCCGGGTGCAACGGACCGCCCACGGGCGGCGAGGGGTGGTGCGGATGGCAGGACCGACCGGGCGCGACGGCGCGGTGACCCCGCGCGCCGCCCGGCTGCGGCGGCGCTGGGACCGCGAGGCGGGCGCCTACGACCGCGGCATGGCCGTCGCCGAGCGCCGCTTCTTCCCGGACGTCCGTCCCCGGGCGTGCGGGCTCGCGACGGGCGAGACGCTGGAGATCGCTATCGGCACGGGCCTCAACCTCGTGCACTACCCCGCGCACGTGCTCGACGGCCGTCTGGTGGGTGTCGAGTGGAGCCCGGGGATGCTCGCGCTCGCGCGGCGCCGGGCGGCGGAGCAGGGGATCGACGCTGACCTCCGGCTGGGTGACGCGCAGCGGCTCGACCTGCCCGACGACGCCTACGACACCGTGGTCTGCACGTTCTCGCTCTGCGCGATCCCCGACCACCGTGCCGCGCTCGCGGAGATGCTCCGCGTGCTGCGGCCCGGCGGCCTGCTCGTCCTCGCCGACCACGTCGAGTCGACGTCGTGGTCGCTCCGCGCGCTCCAGGCGACGGCCGACGTCGTGAGCGTCCCGCTCGCCGGGGAGCACTTCCGCCGCCGCCCGTTGCGCTGGGTGCTCGACGCGGGGCTCACCGTCGAGCGGCACGAGCGCACGCGGGCGGGCGTCATCGAGTGGTTCGCGGCGCGCAGACCCGGTCCACGAGCTCCGTGACCGCCGCGCGCACGGGGTGTGGCGGCGCGCCGCCGTCGAGCGCGAGCGCCGCACGGTCGAAGGCCGCGGAGAGCAGGAGCGTCAGCGCGTCGAGGCGGTCGTCGTGCGCGACGTCGTCCCCGACGCGCGGCGACGTCGGCAGGTTCCTCCCCGCGCGCTGAGAGCCGCCGTCGCGCCCCCGGCCGGTGCGGGCTTCGTCGTCGGTCGCGGCGCCGTCGGGCGTGTCGTCGGGCGCGGTGATGTGGGGAGCGGGGTCGTCGGGTGCGGTGACGTGGGGAGCGGCGTCGTCGGGCGGGGTGTCGATCGCGGCGGCGAGCCCGACGCGCAGCGTGCGACGGGCGTGGCGCGCGTCGAGCGCGTCGGCCTCGGCGGCGCCGAGCACGGCCGGGGCGTCGACGAGCAGCAGGCGCGTCCGGCCGGGGACCGCCATCGCGTCGAGGTAGGCCCGCGCGCCCTCGACGAGCATCCCGCGGGCGTTGGGTGCGTCGGGTGCGTCGGGTGACTCGGGGACCCCGGGCGCTCCGGGCGCGCGTCGCGAGCGGGGGCCGGGGGGTGCGTCGCTCGTGCGAGGTGCCGTCCGGGTGTCGCCCGCGGCCGCGGTCTCGTGCGCGCTGCCGAGCGGGCCGGTCCGCGCCTCGATCTCGCGTGCGACGGCCTCCGCCTCGGCCTCGACGACCGCCCGGAACAGGTCTCGCTTGTCCGCGTAGTGGTGGTACAGCGCGCCGCGCGTGACGTGCGCGGCCGCGGCGATCTGCGGCGTCGACGCCTCCGCGTACCCGGGGTCGACGAACAGCTCGCGCGCCGCTGCGACGAGGGCGGTCCGGGTCGCGAGGGTGCGCTCGGCGTTGGTGCGACGGGTCTCTTGCATACCGACAGACTGTAGGTCATTCTTAGATACATACAGCCTGTTTGTTTGTTCTCTCGGGCGGCCGCCCGCCCATCACCAGGAGGAGAAGACGCGTGCGCATCACGAGCTGGTACCCGGTGATCATGACCGGAGACGTCGCGGCGACCGCGGCGTTCTACGTCGAGCACCTCGACCTCCGGCCGCTCTTCACGAGCGACTGGTACGTGCACCTGCAGTCCGTGCACGACGACGCGGTGAACCTCGCCGTGCTGGACGGCGACCACGAGACGATCCCCGAGAGCGGGCGGGGGAGGGCGAACGGGCTCCTGCTCAACCTGGAGGTCGAGGACGTCGACGCCGTCCACGACCGGTTCGTCGCGGCGCGCCTGCCGATCCTGCGCTCGCTGCGCGACGAGGCGTTCGGCCAGCGGCACTTCATCACGGCCGACCCGAACGGCGTCCTCCTCGACGTCATCACCCCGATCCCGCCGACGGGCGAGTTCGTCGAGCAGTACGAGGAGTCCGCCCTCCCGACGGCGTGAGCGGACCGGACGGGCGCGGCGGCGGGTGTCACGAACCCGGACCGCGTCCGTCCCTCCTACGGGGGCAGGGCGACGACCGACCGCGGTCGTCGCGCGTCATCACCGGGACCGTCGCGACCGCGGCGTGGTGGACCGCCGCCCGGTGCCGTCGAAGGAGAGCAGCAATGTCAGCAGCATCGTCCCCGCTCGAGCGCGAGCTGCGGCGCATGGAGGTCATCGCGCGCCGCGAGCAGCTCCGGCTCGTGGGTCGCGTCCTGCCCCGCGTGGCCGAGCGTCGCCGCTGGGCGGACGCGCCGCGACGTCAGTCCCCGACGACCGCGACCCGGTAGACGACCCCGTCGGGCGCACGTCGGCCGAGCGCCGCGCCCGAGGCCCAGCGTCGTACCCGCGGCCGAGAGCTGCGTCTGCGGCCGCGCGTCGTACCCGCCGCCGAGCGCTGCGTCTGCGGCCGAGCGCTGCACGTCCGGGTGGATCCCTCGCCCCGGAGCGCATCTCTCGGCGCCGGGGGCTCAGCCCGGTGCGCCCAGGCCGGCGAGGGTGCGCGCGCGGAGGAGCACGTCGTCGAGCATCTGCGGCGTGAGCCGCCCGGTGAACGTGTTCTGCTGGCTCACGTGGAAGCACCCCAGGAGGGTGAGGGTCGGCGCAGGGGCCGCCTGCCCGACGTCGGGCACCGCGCTCGCGGGACGTCCCGCCGCGGCGCCGGCCGGCGCGGGTTCGCGCCGGCGCAGCGTCACCTCCGCACCGTGCGCGAACCGTGGCCGGGGCCGGGGGACGTCCCAGCCCTGCTCCGCGAGCGTGGACAGGAGCGCCTGCCACCCGAAGCCACCGAGCACGACCGCGACGCGCACGGTCGCGCCGAGCAGCTCGACCTCGCGCGCGAGGTACGGCCCGCACCGGCGGCGTTCCTCGGGCGTCGGCTTGTTGTCGGGCGGGGCGCACCGCACCGGGGCGGTGACGCGGATCCCGGTGAGGCGCAGCCCGTCGTCGGCGGTCACGGACGTCGCCTGGTTGGCCAGGCCCGTGCGGTGCATGGACGCGAAGAGGAAGTCGCCGCTGCGGTCGCCCGTGAACATGCGGCCCGTGCGGTTGGCCCCGTGCGCCGCGGGCGCGAGCCCGACGACGAGGATCCCCGCGCGCTCGTCGCCGAACCCGGGCACGGGTCGGGCCCAGTAGTCGTCCTCGCGGAACGACGCGCGCTTGACGTCGGCGACGTGCTCGCGCCACGCGACGAGCCGCGGGCAGGCCCGGCACTCGACGAGGTGCGCGTCGAGCGCCGCGAGCGTCGGCGCGCCGCGCGCGCCGAGCGGATAGTCGGGTTCGTCGGGCGTCACCCACCCATTCTCCGCGCCGAGCACGACGTTGTTGTCGTTATCCGCCGGACAACGACAGCAACGTCGTGCTCGACGGCGCGTGGTGTCGTTCTCGGCGCCGGGGGAGCGCCGGGTCAGGCGCCCCGGTCGGCGAGCACCGTGGCCTCGGCGAGCGCCGCGGCGTCGGCGAGCGCCGCGGCGTCGTCGGGGACGTCGACGGCCGCCCGGTGCCCGGTCTGGTCGACGGCGCCCGCGGCAGGGGGTCCGCCGGTCGGCCCGTCGGTGGTGGTCGTGCTGCCGACCTCCGCCGCGTCCCGGGTGCCGAGGGCGTCCGCCGCGTCGTCCGGGACGGGCGCGCCGAACGTGTGCCGCAGGCCGAGCAGGACGACCCCCGCGACGACGACGACACCGAACATCACGGCGGCCATCGTCACGGGCGGCGACCCGCCGAGCAGCCCGGTCACCGGCGCGACGACCGCGCCGACGCCGAACTGGAACGCCCCGATGAGCGCCGCCGCGCTCCCGGCGCGGTGCGCGTTGCGCTCGAGCGCGATGGCGGGGACGGACGGCATGACGAAGCCCGCGGTGCCGAGCGTGAGGACGATGAGCGGGACGAGCCACGCGAGCCCGCCGCCGGCGAGCGCCGCGACGAGCAGGCCGCCCGAGAGGACGAAGCCCGCGGCGACCGCGCCCTGGAGGATGCGCTCGGGCGCCACGCGGCCCACGAGCGCGCCGTTGATCTGGCTGCCCGCGGTCACCGACACCGCGCCGACGCCGAACACGATCGCGTACTGCTGCGCGGACATGCCGAAGAAGTCCTGGAACACGAACGTCGACGCGGAGATGTAGGTGAACATCGCCGCCATGTAGAAGCCCGCAATGAGCGCGAGCCCGATGAACGACCAGTCCGTGAGGAGCGATCCGTACGAGCGCAGGGCGGCGACGGTCCCGCCCGAGCGCCGGCGCTCCGCGGGCAGGGTCTCGCGCAGGCGGAGCAGCACGAGCACGAACAGCACCGCCCCGACGACGGCAAGCGCGACGAACATGCCGCGCCACGAGCCGAGCCGCAGGAACTGGGCGCCGATGGTCGGGGCGAGGATCGGCGCGACGCCCACGACGAGCATGAGCCGCGCGATGACCTTGCCGATCTGGTAGCCCTCGAACGAGTCGCGCACGATCGCCATGGAGAGCACCATCCCGGCGGCCGCGGCGAGGCCCTGGACGAACCGCAGGCCGGTGAGCGCGGCGACGGACCCGGCGAACACGATCCCCGCGGACGCGGCGACGTACACCGCGAGGGAGACCAGCAGGGGTGCGCGGCGCCCGATCGCGTCGGAGACCGACCCGATGAGGAGCTGGCCGAGCGCGAGCCCCGCGAGGGTCGCGGTGAGCGTGAGCTGGACGCGGGACTCGGTCGTGCCGAGCTCGTCGACGATGCGCGGGAAGGCGGAGAGGTACAGGTCGATCGTCAGCGGACCGATCGCGGTGAGCGCGGAGAGGAGCAGGACGAGGCCCGCGCTGATGCGCCCGGGTCGGGCGGGAGCGGCGGGGCTCGTGGAGGGTCCGGTGCCCGGCTGGGCGGCGACAGGCGCGGTCGGCGCCGGGGTCGCGGGTGGGGTGGAGGCCATGACAGCGGCAACCGCGGGCGGGGCGCCACATGTTCCCGGACGCCGTACGCGATCGGATGCTGAGACGGCGGGCGGCCTCAGGCGGGGCCGGGAACCCCGCTGTCCCCGCCCCCGTGCCCGGCGGCTGCCAGCCCGCGCCGCGCACGGGCCTCCTCGGCGGCGTCGTCGAGCTCGACGGCGAGCGCGCGGGCCGCGTCGTGCAGGTCCGCCGCGCGATGGGCGTCCCCCGCGGCGAGCACGGCCTCCCCGAGCGCGTTGAGCGCCTCCGCCTCGACGAGTCGTGCGCGCACGCGTCGCGCCAGGTCGACCGCTGCCTCGCCCGCCGCGACCGCCTCGGCGACGGAGCCCGCGGCGAGCAGCGCGGTCGTGAGGGCGCTGCGGGCCTCGGCCTCGGCGTCGGGGTCCCCGAGCGCGACGGCGGCCCCCACCGCGGCCCGCAGCTCCGCGACGCCGGCCCCGGTCTCGCCGGAGCCCACGAGGAGTCGTCCCACGTGCACCCGGGCGCGCGTCGCGAGCCCTGCGTCGCCGAGCGACGTCGCGCTGGCGAGCGCGTCGCGGTGCTGCGCGAGCGCGCGGTCGAGGCTGCCCTCGGCCTCGGAGAGGATCGCGGCGTTGCTCGACACGATGGCGACGTTGAGGACGTCGCCCACGCGCCGCGACAGCGCGAGCGCCCGCTCGTAGCCGGCACGCGCGTCGTCGTGCCGCCTGAGGATCCGGTGCACGTCCGCGAGGTTCCCGACGGCGCGACCCTCGCTGACCGGGTCGCCCGCGGTCCGCGCACCGGCCGCCGCGTCGCGGTACGCGGTCTCGGCCTCGTCGAGGCGACCGAGCCGCTTGTACACGTTGCCGACGCGGTTGAGCGTCTGGCCGGGGCGCGGGTCGTCGCCGCGCTCGAGCGAGCGGACGAGCTGGGCGAGCGCCTCGTCGTACCGGCCCAGCCGTTCGAGCGCTCGCCCGAGGTCCCGCCCGGCCTGCGACCGTCCGGAGGGCCGCCCGTGCTCGACTGCCGCCATGTGCACCGCGACCGCGTCGTCCCAGCGGCCCGCGGAGTCGAGGTAGGGCGCGAGGAGGGCCGAGAGCTCGGTCACGACGTCGGCGAGCTCGTGCTCCGCGGCGAGCGCCGACGTCGCGACGAGCAGGTCACGGTGGGCGTCGAGCCACGCGAGCGCGACGTCGGTCGTGCGCGCGGCCGCCGCGTCCCCCGGCCCGGCCGAGTCCGACCCGGCCGAGTCCGACCCGTTCGCCCCTGGCCCGGTCGAGCCCGGCCCGGCCGTGCGCACGGGTGCGTCGTGGTGGGGCGACGTCGCGCGCACGGCGGGCCGGGCGGCGTCGAGCAGCCGGGCGGCGAGCCGCGCGACGGCGGTGGCCCGCGCGGAGAACGGGTCGTCGGACCGGGCGAGGTCGGCGGCGAGGGTGCGGACGGCGTCGGGCACGACGACCTCGCCGTGCGGCCCGTGCGTCACGAGGTGCGCGCGCTCCAGCGCGGCGAGCGTGTCGTGGCTCTCGCTCGTCGAGACGCCGAGGAGCACGGCGACCCAGGCAGCGGCGAGCGGCACCGGGACGAGGGCGAGGAGGCGCAGGGCGCGGGCGTGGTCGGCGGGGAGGCCGCGGTGCGCCGCGGCGAGCGCCGGGTGCAGGGTCGGTCCGGGCAGCTCCTCGACCCGGCGGGCGTGGTCGGCGAGCGACCAGCCGGGCCGCGCACGGACGTCGTCGGCGACGCGCACCAGCGCCGCGGGGAGGCCCCCGCACGCGCGAACCAGTCGGGTCGAGGCCTCCGGCTCCGCGGCCACGCGGTCCGCGCCGACGACCGACCCGAGGAGCGCGAGCGCGGCGTCCTCGAGTAGTGGGTCCAGGATCGTGCCGATCGCGCCGGGAAGGTCGAGCACGCGGTGCGCCGTGACCACGACGCGCGCCGTGGTCGGCAGGTGCGCGACGACGTCCGCGACCTGCGCGGCGTCGGTCGCGTCGTCGAGGACGACGGTCGTGCGACGCCCGCCGAGCGTGGTCGCGAGGCGTGCGGCGAGGGCGGGGAGGCTGCGCGCGTCCGCCGCGGGCGGCGGCGCGCCGAGCGCCTGGAGCAGCGCGTCGAGCACGACGGCGGCCGAGGACGCCGCGCCGCCCGGTTCCCCGTGCACGTCGACCTGCACGACCACGTCCGCCGGGACCTCGCGCGCGACGGCGAGCGCGACGCTCGTCGTCCCCGTCCCGGCGAGACCCGTGACGGTCACGACGCGCGGTGCGGCGCTGCCGGGCGCGTCCTCGTCCGGTGGCTCCGCGAGCACCGCGACCAGCCGGGCGACCTCGCCGTCCCGGCCGACGAGCGCACGGTCGGGCGCGACCGACCCCCGTCGCGCGACCGGCCCCCGCCGCACGGTCGGCGCCGCGGTGAGCGGTCGGTCTGCGGCGCGCGGCCCGGTGCGCGCCGCCGCGTCCACGGCGGTGCCCTGCGCGGAGGCGGCCTGCGCAGCCGTCCGGTACGCCGCGCGCCACCCGGCGGGACGCGCGTCGCCGAGGGCCTGCGCGACGTCGGCGAGGAGGTCGACGTCGAGCCGCGAGCGACCGTCCCGGAGGACGTCGTAGACGGTCACGCGGCCGGGGCGCGACTCCGCGGCGGGCACTCCCCGCGCGGTGCGGAGCGCGCCGACGCGCCGTGCGATCTCCGTGTACGAGGGGTCGCCGGCCCAGGCGCGCAGCGCCCGCAGACGGGTCGCGAGCTCGTCCACCGACCCGGCGCCCACGGGGGACGGCGGCGGGTCGAGGGGCACCGCGCCAGGCCAGCGACGGCCACCGACCGGCGCCCGACGTGACCGCGCCGCGCGCGAGGCCCCGGGCGCGGACGACCGGGTGAAGAACGCGCCCGCGCCGTTCGGGATCGTTCGGGACGCGTGCCCGGCGCCGCCCGCGCGGTCACGCTGCCCGGGGGCCGCGACGACCGCGGCGACGGACCGCGTCGGTGGCGCGGGGAGACGAAGGAGCGACGGTGGGCCTGTTCGACAAGCTCAAGGACATGTTCTCGGGGACCGCGGACCTGTACGCGAAGGAGGACGCTCCCGGGCTCACGCCCGCACAGCAGCGCGGTCTCGCGCTCGGCGCGGTCTACGCCGTCGAGGGCGTGCTGCCCATCAACGCGCTGACGGTGGAGGCGGACGCCCGCACGGCCGCGAAGCCGCTCGCGGCGGGGTGGAACGTGCGGGGCGCGGAGGACGTCGAGCGCACGTACGAGTTCCTGCTCACCCAGGGGCACCGCGGCTACTACGCGATCGCGATGCCCAAGGTCGAGGAGCTGTACTCGGGCCGGCTGAGTCGCCGTGACGCGAAGGGCGCGGCCGAGCAGCACGCCGCCCAGGCGCGGCAGGAGGCGACGGCGCGCGGCCTCGACCCCGAGCGCGCGGTCTCCTTCTACCAGGGCTGGAGCGCGTCGGCGCAGGTGGGCGGGCACGGCGAGCTCGCGGACCCGCTGCCGCCGTCGATCGCGGCGTGGGACGCGGCCCGGGTCGTGCACGTCAGCCGCCTCGCGGTCGACGCCGGGTTCGTCACGCCCGAGCGGGCGTGGGCCGCGATCGAGGAGGCCGTCGTGATGTCGCGCCCCGCGTACGCGTCGTGGGAGCAGTTCGGCGACGGGTTCCTCGCCGGGCGCGCGTTCTGGTCGGCGGGCAACCGCACCCCGATCGACCAGGACCTGCCCGACTTCAAGCGCGCGGTGCGACGACTCCTGGACACCGAGTCGTCGCCGTGGCGGACACTGTCGTACTGACGGCGGCCGACCCGCGCCCCGCGGGAGCCGAGGGATCGAACGACGGGACGGGAGGGCGGACGGTGCACCGGTCGCCGTGGTGGTGGCGCGCAGGGCTCCTGCTCGTCGTGCTCGGCGCGGTGGTCAGCCCTGGGCGTCGCGCCAGGCGACCCACTCCCGCACGAGCGCCAGGTCGTAGTCCGGCCCGCTCGTGCCGACCGTGAACAGCGTCGCGCCCGCGGCGACGAGTGCGTCCGCGGACTCCGACGGCGGCCGCGAGACGCCGACCGAGCGCTCGACGAGCGCGGCGGTGTCGCGGCCGACGGCCTCGCCGTGCTCGTCGAGGATCGCGCTCTTGCGCGCGAGCGTCTCCGCGTCGCCGAACGAGTGCCACACGTCCGCGTGCTCCGCGACGACGCGCAGGGTCTTGCGCTCGCCGCCGCCACCGACGAGGACGGGGATGTCGCGCGTCGGCGCGGGGTTCGACGCCGCCCAGCGCGCCTTGATCCGCGGCAGCGCGTCGGCGAGGTCGGCGATGCGTCCGCCCGCGGTGCCGAACTCGTACCCGAACCGGTCGTAGTCCTTCTCGAACCAGCCCGCCCCGATCCCGAGGACCAGGCGCCCGCCGCTGATGTGGTCGACCGTCCGCGCCATGTCGGCCAGGAGGTCCGGGTTGCGGTAGCTGTTGCACGTCACGAGGGCGCCGATCTCGACGCGCTCGGTCTGCTCGGCCCACGCGCCGAGCATGGTCCAGCACTCGAAGTGCTTGCCGTCGGGGTCGCCGGTCAGGGGGAAGAAGTGGTCCCAGTTGAAGATGATGTCGACGCCGAGGTCCTCCGCGCGCAGCACGGCGTCGCGGACCTGGGCGTAGTCGGCGTGCTGCGGCTGGAGCTGGACGCCGATGCGGTACGGGTGCCGGGATGAGGTCATGCCGGGCAATCTACGTCCGGGACGAGCACGCCGACACCCCGCGTCGAGCACGACCTTGCCGTCGCCACGAGCGTCAGAACGACAGCAAGGTCGTGCTCGGCACCTAGGGTGGGCGCATGAAGCGACTGGTCGGCCTGCTCGTGACGCTCGTGGTGATCGTGGCGGTCGCCGTCGTGGCGGACCGGGTCGCCGTCGGTGCCGCGGAGCGCGGCGCGGTGACGGCGTTCGAGCAGCAGGCCGACGACGTCACCGGGGCGCAGCTCGACATCTCGGGGTTCCCGTTCCTCACGCAGCTCGCGCGCGGCGAGCTGTCGCACGTCACGGGCTCCGCGGACACCGCGTCGTTCGGCGGCTACGCGATCTCCGACGTGCAGGTCGAGGCCGAGGGCGTGAGCACGTCGGAGCCGCACCGGATCGCGTCCGGGACCGCGTCGGGGGTCATCGCCGCCGAGTCGCTGCAGCAGATCGTCGCGGAGCAGACCGGCCTGGACGTGGGGATCACCGCGACCGACGACGTCCTGTCGCTGGCCTTCGACCTGCTGGGCGCGACGATCACGGTCGACGTGACGCCGCGCGTCTCCGGCCCGGCCGAGCTCGCGGTCGACGTCGTCGCGGTCCGCACGGGCCTGGGGACGGTGTCGGTCGACGACCTCCCGTCCGGGATCTCCCGCGCGCTGTCCGACCTGCGGGTCCCGCTCGACCTGCCCGACGGGGTCGCGCTCGACTCCGTCTCCGTCGTGGAGGGCGGGGTGCGCGTCGGCGTGACGGGGACCGACGTCGTCGCCGAGGACCTGGTGGCGTCGTGACCCGGCCGGGCGGGACGGGGGCGGCACGGTGAGCGAGGCGGCGATCGACGAGCGCCACGTGCGCGCGGCGCGCCTCGCCGCGCACCGCCTGCGGTCGCCCGACCTGCCCGACGTGCCGACCGCCGTCGGGCACCTCGTCGCCGTGCAGGGCCAGGAGTTCCACCCCGCGCTGTGGGGCCTCACGCGCCGGCTGCGGCCCGACGCACGGCCCGGTGCGGCCGGGGCCGCCGCGGCCTGCGACCGCGCGGAGGTGGTGCGCACGCACGTGCTGCGCCCCACCTGGCACCTCGTCCGGTCCGACGACGTCCGCTGGCTCCTCGAGCTCAGCGCGCCCCGGGTGCACCAGGCGAACGGGACGATGTACCGGCAGGTCGGGACGACCGGGCACGCCGCCGAGATCGACCTCGTCGTCGCGGCGGTCCAGGAGCGGCCCCGGACGCGTCGCGAGCTCGCGGGCCTGCTCGCCGCGCGTGGCCGCCCGCTCGAGGGCCTCGCCCTGGGCTACGTGCTCGCGCACGCCGAGCTCGACCGGCTGCTGATCAGCGGGCCCCTCGACGGGAAGCAGCAGACGTACGCCGCGTTCGACGACCGCGTCCCCGCAGGCTACGGGCCGCTCGGCGAGCGGTTCGACCGCGACGCCGCGCTCGTCGAGCTGCTGCGCCGCTACCTCGCGAGCCGCGCGTACGCGACGGTGAAGGACGTCGCGCAGTGGTCGGGCTTCACGCTCACCGACGTGCGGCACGCGCTCGACCTGCTCGGGGAGGAGGTCGTGGCGGTGCCCGGCGCGGGCGCGCTGGAGGGGGCGACCCTGTGGCGGCTCGCCGACGCCGGTCCCCGCGTGGTCGATCCCGGCCCGTTCGTCGGCGCCCTCGCGCCCGACGGCGACCCGGACCGCCCGGTCGTCGACCTGCTGCAGAGCTACGACGAGCTCCTCATGTCCTACGGCGAGACCCGTGCGGTCGTCGTGGCGGAGGGGGTCGACCTGGGCGACCGGCTCGGGTCGTTCATCCACGCGCTCGCCGTCGACGGCGTGGTCGTCGGACGGTGGCGCTGGGTCGTCGGGGCGCGGGGCGTCGTCGTCGAGCCCCAGTGGCGCCGCGCGCCCACGCCTGCGGAGACGGCGGCGTTCGACGAGCAGGTCGCCGCCGTCTCCGCGCACTGGTCCCGACCCGCTGACACCGCGCCCGCACGCCGGTAGGGTGCGGGCACCCGCAGAGCGGCGGGCCACGCAGGGGACAGGGGGAGACGATGCGCGACACCGCGCAGGACGACAGGGCACGCCCGGACGGCACCGGGGACGACGGCGGACCGGGGCGGTCGACCCGCTGGCGGGCGCCGCTGGTCGGCGGGGCGCTCGTCGTCGCGGTGCTCGGGGTCGGGGTCGCCGCGGCGCTGACCGGCCGCGCGGCGGGCACCGAGCCGAGCGACGCCGTCGGCGGTGCACCGGTCGCGGAGGCCCCCGGGGACGACCCGGCGCTCGCCGCGGAGACCCCCGCGCCGGCACCGGTCGAGACCAACGGGGTGCAGCAGTGCGGCACCTTCACCGGTACCGCGGGCACGCCGGTCCAGGTCCGCGGCGACGACGGCGAGCCGACCGAGCTCGGCGGTCTCGAGGGCTGGTGGAACGGCACCCCGGCGAGCGACGCCGGTGGGTGGCTCGACGTCGAGAAGTGGCCCCGCCAGGTGCTCGACCACCCCGCCACGGTCACCGTCGAGACGACGACCGGCACCGTCCTGGAGTCGTTCGACCGCCGTACCTGCACGGGTGTCGAGGACTGGACGGTGCCGGACCTGTCCGCGCTGCCGCCGTCGACCGTCGTCGTGCTCGACGCGGAGACGGGCGAGGTGCTCGCCGAGCACCCGGTGGAGCTCGTGACGCCCTGACCTCGCCCCGGCTCAGGGGCGGGGCGTGCCGGGGCGCGTGACGAGGTGGATCAGCACCGACGTCAGCACGATCACGCCGACGTACACCGCCATCGCGACGGGCGACGTCACGGCGAGGACCGTCAGCGCGACGTTCCCCACGAGGTGCAGCGCGACCGCGGCCGGCACCCCGCCCCGCAGGCGCTCGCTGACCAGCCAGTACGCGCTCGAGAGCGGGATCATCGCGAGCAGGAACAGCACCGCCTCGACGCTCACGAGGCCGAGCGACGACTGCCACGTCCCGGTGAGGGCGAACAGCGGCAGGTGCCAGACCGCCCACACGGCGCCGAGCACGACCGACGTCGCGAGCGGCGAGCGCCGACGCCGCAGGCGGGGCTGCGCGTAGCCGCGCCACCCGAACTCCTCCGACAGCGGCCCGGCGCACAGCGAGACGAGGGCGAACAGGAGCGGTCCGCCCGACCCGGCGACGGCCGCCGCGCCGGCCGACAGGTCCGCCGTCGGGCCGCCGAGGAACGGCACGACGAGCGCGGTCAGGACCGCGGGCGCGGCGCCGATCCCGACCGCGGCCGGGAGCCAACGCCCGGCCGCGCCCCAGCGCGCGGCCCGCGGGCTGCGGCGGCCGGCCACCCGCAGCACGAGCGCGGCCAGGCTCGGGCCGAAGCCGCCGAGCGCGAAGAGGGCGAACACGAGCGGGTCGGCGAGATCGCCGCCGAGCAGCCACGCGGCGCCCCACGACGCCCAGGACAGCCCGAACGCGAGCGTCCAGAACGCGGCGAGCCCGCCGCGGAGGGGCCGCCCGGGGGCGTCCGCGGCCAGGGAGGAGGCGTCCGGGGGCGCGGCGGGCGAGACATGCCGGGACCGTGCGGGAGCGGAGAGAGGACGTGCGCTGGTCGTCATGTCTCGATCTCACCGCTTCGTCCCGTTCCGCGGACCCCAGGCCGCCCCCGACCGAAGGTGGGGACAACCCCCCCGTCCGGCTCGCCGAGCACGGCCCTGCCCGTCGTCGAGCACGACCTGGAGGTCGTTCTGGGCCTCAGAACGACCCTCATGTCGTGTTCGGCGGGGACGGGGGGTGGCAGGGTGGGGGTGTGACGACGACCGCCGAACCCGCACGCTCCGGCAACTGGGCCGGGAACCTCACCTACTCCTCCGTCGAGGTCGTGCATCCCCGGACGCCCGAGGCACTGGCCGACGTCGTGCGGCGCTCGCCGCGCGTCAAGGCGCTCGGGTCCCGGCACTCGTTCGGGGACGTCGCGGACACGACCGGCACGCACGTCGTCCTCGACCGGTACGACGACGGCCGCCTGCCTGTCGTGGTCGACCCGGCCACGGGCGTGGCGTCGGTCGCCGCGGGGCTGCGGTACGGCGACGTGACGCGGCACGTGCAGGCGGCGGGCCGCGCGCTCGCGAACCTCGCGTCGCTCCCGCACATCTCCGTCGCGGGGTCCGTCGCGACGGCGACCCACGGCTCGGGTGACGCTGTCGGCTCGCTCGCGAGCGCCGTCGTCGGGCTGGAGCTGGTCACGGGCGACGGCGAGCGGCGCCTCCTGCGGCGCGGGGACGCGGACTTCCCGGGCGCGGTCGTCGCGCTCGGCGCGCTGGGCGTGGTGACGCGGGTCGAGCTCGAGACCGTCCCGACGTTCGACGTGCGCCAGGACGTGCACGTGAGGCTGCCGTGGGACGCGGTCACGGCGCACTACGACGAGCTCACCGCGTCGGCGTACTCGGTGAGCCTCTTCACCGACTGGGGGCCCGACGGCGTGCAGCAGGTCTGGCGCAAGTCGCGCCTCGCGCCGGGGACGGCCGGGACCGCGCGCGAGGACCTCTTCGGGGCGACGCCCGCCGCGACCATGCTGCACCCCCTGCCCGGCGTCGACCCCGTGCACTGCACGCGCCAGCTCGGCGAGCCCGGCCCGTGGAACGAGCGGCTGCCGCACTTCCGGCTCGACTTCACGCCGAGCAACGGCGCGGAGCTCCAGTCGGAGTACCTCGTGCCGCGCGCGCGGGCGCAGGAGGCGTTCGCGGCGATGCGCGACCTCGGCCCGCGCGTGACCCCGCTGCTCCAGGTCGGGGAGGTCCGTACGGTCGCGGCCGACGCGGAGCCCCTGTGGCTGAGCCCGTTCGACGGCGCGGCGGTCGGCGTCCACCTCACGTGGAAGCCCCTGCTCGACGACGTCGCGCGCGTCCTGCCCGACGTCGAGGCCGCGCTCCTCCCCCTGGGCGCCCGCCCGCACTGGGGCAAGCTCTCGCACGCGCTCGTCCACGACCCGGGCTCAGTCGCGGCGCTCTACCCGCGCTTCGACGACTTCGGCGACCTCGTCCAGCGCTACGACCCCGACGCCCGCTTCCTCGGCGGCTACGTCGAGCGTCTCCTGGCGGGCTGACGAGCCCCGGCGTCGCCGCCGAGCGGGGCGGTTCGTCACGGTTCGGCGTCGATGTTCCTGCCGGTTTGGTGAGTGGAGCGGTGCGGCCTCACACTCGTGCGCAGGTGCTGCGCACCGCCGGGTCCTCTGTTCCCCGTACGTTCCTCGGCCTCCAGGCCGGGTGCTGACGTAACACGACGGAGACGATCGGTGTCTACGCTGCCCCTGCCCGGCCCCCACCCGATCGGAGAACACCATGCGTACGACCCTGCGCAAGCTCCCCCTCGGCCTCGTCGCGCTCACCGCGACGAGCGCTCTCCTGCTCACCGCGTGCACCGACGCCTCCCAGACCGGGACGGATGGCAGCACCGCAGGATCCGACGAGACGTCGTCCGCGCCGTCGTTCGACCCCTCGACCATCGAGGTCGACGACGCGGCCGCGGCGCTGCTGCCCGAGGACGTCGCGTCCGCGGGGACGCTCGTCGTCGCCTCGAACACGGAGTACGCCCCCGCCGAGTTCATCGACGCGGACGGCACGACCCCGATCGGCTTCGACATCGACGTCATCAAGGCCGTCGGCGCGACGCTCGGCCTCGACGTCGAGGTCCAGTCGGCCGACTTCCCGGCGATCATCCCGGCGCTGGGCACCAAGTACGACGCCGGCATCTCCTCCTTCACGATCACGGAGGAGCGCATGCAGGAGGCCAACATGATCTCCTTCCTCAACGCGGGCTCCGCGTACGCGGTCGCGGCGGGCAACCCGGACGACGTCGACCCGGCGAGCCTGTGCGGCCTGACCGTCGCCGTCCAGACCGGCACCATCCAGGACGAGGACATCGCCGTGCAGAGCCAGGCGTGCACCGACGCGGGCGAGGAGAAGATCGACATCCTCCAGTACGAGTCGCAGTCCGACGCCACGACGAACGTCGCGGGCGGCAAGGCGCAGGTCCTCTACGCGGACTCGCCGGTCATCGGCTACGCGGTCGAGCAGACCGGCGGCCAGCTCGAGCAGCTCGGCGACGTGTTCGACAGCGCGCCGCAGGGCGTCGTCGTCGCGAAGGACGACACCGAGCTCGCCGCCGCGATCCAGGCGGCGCTGCAGTCGCTCATGGACAGCGGCCAGCTCGTCGAGATCCTCGGTGCGTGGGGCAGCGGCGACGCTGCGCTCGAGACCGCGGAGATCAACCCGTCCGTCGGCTGACGCCCCCGTCCAGCCACCCCGACCCAGCCTCCGTCGTGGGGGGGGGGGGGCCGGGGGGGGCCCCCCCCCCCCCCCCCCCCCCCGCGGGGGGGGGGGGGGGGGGGGCGGCCCCCCGCGACCGGCACACTGGACGCCTGCGCGGACGACGTCGTCCGTGCGGCCCGGCTCGTGCCCCGAGCCCCGACCCCCCGAGGTGCACCATGACCGGTAGGACACCCGGCGGCGACGCCGCCGGCGCACCGGGCGACGACCCGGTCCCCGACCGCATCCACGCCCGACCCGTCCCGCGGCCCGGCCGGTGGATCTCCGCCGTCGTGCTGCTGGTCCTCGCCGCGATGGCCGCGAACGCCCTGCTGACGAACGAGAAGTTCCGCTGGGACGTCGTCTGGCTCTACTTCCGCGACGTGACGGTCGTGCGCGGCGTGGGCTGGACGCTCGTGCTGACGTTCTGCTCGATGGCGATCGCGATCGTGCTCGCCGTGCTGCTCGCGATCATGCGACGGTCGGACAACCCCGTCATGAAGTCGGTGAGCTGGGGCTACATCTGGTTCTTCCGCGGCACCCCGATCTACACCCAGCTCGTGTTCTGGGGCCTGGTCTCGGTGCTCTACCCGCGCCTGAGCCTCGGCATCCCGTTCGGTCCCGAGTTCTTCGAGTTCCGCACGGCGGACCTGTTCACGGCGTTCGTGTGCGCGCTCATCGGGCTCTCGCTCAACGAGGCCGCGTACCTCGCCGAGATCGTGCGCGCGGGCCTCGGGTCCGTCGACCCGGGCCAGACCGAGGCCGCCAAGGCGCTCGGCATGAAGGACGGCAAGATCCTCCGGCGCATCGTGCTGCCGCAGGCGATGCGCGTCATCGTGCCCCCGACGGGCAACGAGACGATCTCCCTGCTCAAGACGACGTCGCTCGTCCTCGCCGTGCCGTTCACGCTCGACCTGCAGTACTCGACCAACGCCATCGGCAACCGGCTCTTCCTGCCGATCCCGCTGCTCATGGTCGCGGCGATCTGGTACCTGCTCATCACGAGCGTCCTCATGGTCGGCCAGCACTACATCGAGCGGTACTACGGCCGCGGGTTCGGCACGCAGACGACCCGACGCCGCGGGCGCGGGCCGGGAGGCGCGGGCGGCGGACGCCGGAAGCCCAGCAAGCAGGACCTCATCGCGGCGTCCGGCACGACCAAGGACGACCCCTTCCTGGAGGTGACCCCGTGAGCGGGACGCACGACGCGGCATCCTCGGCGGCCGGCCGCACGGAGGACCGGGCGCAGGCCGGCACGAGCACGCCGATGGTGCAGGTCGAGGGCCTGCACAAGATGTTCGGCGACCTGCACGTGCTCCGGGGCGTGGACCTCGAGGTCCCGCGCGGGTCGGTGTGCGTCGTCCTGGGGCCGTCCGGGTCGGGCAAGTCGACGCTCCTGCGCTGCGTCAACGAGCTCGAGGAGATCACGGGCGGGCGCGTCCGCGTCGACGGCGAGCTCATGGGCTACCGCGAGGTGACCAAGGACGGGCGCACACGCCTGCACCGCCTGCACCCCAAGGTCGTCGCGCGCCAGCGCTCGTGCATCGGCATGGTGTTCCAGCGCTTCAACCTGTTCCCGCACATGACCGCGCTCGAGAACGTCGCGGAGGCGCCGGTGCAGGTGCACGGGCTCGGGAAGGCGGCGGCGCGCGCGCGGGCCACCGAGCTCCTGGGGCGCGTCGGCCTCGCCGACCGCACCGACCACTACCCGGCGCAGCTCTCCGGCGGGCAGCAGCAGCGTGTGGCGATCGCGCGGGCGCTCGCGATGGAGCCCTCGCTCATGCTGTTCGACGAGCCGACGTCGGCGCTCGACCCCGAGCTCGTCGGCGAGGTGCTCGCCGTCATGCGCGACCTTGCGCGGTCCGGCATGACGATGATGGTCGTGACGCACGAGATCGGGTTCGCGCGCGAGGTCGCGGACACCGTCGTCTTCATGGACGAGGGCGTCATCGTCGAGCAGGGCACGCCCGAGCAGGTGCTCGGCGACCCGCAGCACGAGCGCACGCGGTCGTTCCTCGCGCACGTGCTGTAGGCGACGCCGCCGGACGGGTGTCGACGGGTGGCCGCGAGATCGGCCCGAGCGTCCGAGATCGACCCTCGGTGGGTCGACCTGGTGACGCGGGGGTCGATCTGGCGCTTCCGCTCAGCCTGCGCGACGGCGGCGCGGGAGCGCAGGGGTGTCGTGCGCCGCGAGGAGGCGCGGAGAGAGACCGGTGGGGCGTGCGACCGTGACCATCTCCCCGCTGAGCGCCCGGCCCAGGTGCACGAGCGGCAGCATGTTCTCGTGCTCGACCACGAGCGCGTCGTAGATCGGGGTCTCGCTGTCCGGGGCGGGGGCGAGGGAGTGGGAGAGGGATCGCGTCAGCACGCCTCCCACCTTCCGTGAACGACGTGCGTTCCGCGACCGGAAGCCGTGACGTGTCCGTGAGACGTTCGTGGAGACGTTCGCGGAGGACCGGCGACCGTGGGCCACCGGTGGCGGGACGTGGGGCGGCGCAGTTCAATGCTCCTGACGCGGGTCCGCCGCCGCGTCCGGGTCGTCCCCGGGAGGACCGCATGAGCCTCGCCCCGATCGTCCACGAGCTCCGCCTCGCGTGCCCCCTCGAGGTCGCCTTCGACACGTACGCCGACCGGATCGCGGAGTGGTGGCCGCCCGGGTTCACCGACGACGCCGCGTCGTTCTCCGGGCTCGTCGTCGAGCCCGTCGTCGGCGGCCGCGTGGTCGCGTCCCACGGCGTCGACGAGCACGTGTGGGGGCGCGTCACGCTCTGGGAGCGGGCGACGCACCTCGCGCACACGTTCACCCCGGGTCAGCCGCCCGGCCGGGCGTCGCTCGTCCGGCTCGACCTGCGGCCGAGCGCGACCGGGACCGCCGTGCGGTTCGAGCACGGCGGCTGGGCGCCCGGCAGCGAGCGCGTGCGGTCGCGCTTCACCGGCTGGCCGCGCATCCTCAGTCGCTACGCACGCCTCGCCGAGCACCCCGACCCGGAGAAGTGAGCCCCGGGCTCGCGGGGGACCGCTGCAGCCTCACCAGCCCCAGTCGCCCCAGTCCCAGCCGCCGTCGTCGGTGTTGCCGTTGTTGCCGTTGTTCCCGTTCCCGTTCCCGTTCCCGTTGCCGTTGCCGGGCTGGTCCTGCTGCTCGTCGCGCTCGTCCTGCTGCTTCTGCCGGTCGTCGAGCTCCTGCGACCGCTTGGCGGCGTCCTCCTCGGCCTTCGTGATCGCCGCCTCGCGCTCGGTGAGCTGCGTCGTCGCCGCGTCGAGCTCGGCGCGCTGCGACTCCAGGTCGGCGCGCTCCGACTCGAGCTGCTCGCGCTCGGCCGCGACCTCGCTCTGGACCCGCTGCGCCTCGGCCTTCTCGCGCTGCGCCTCGCCCTGCGCAGAGAGCGTCAGGCCGATGCCCACGAGCAGGCCGAGGGCGACGCCCGCGAGGCCGACGGCGGTCGGGACGAGCCACCGACGGCCGCGGTCGGGGGCGGCGTCCTCGTCGTCGTCGGCGCCGGGAAGCGCGAGCGGACCGACGCCCCCGGTGGCGCGCACCGGGCTCGCCGTCGCGCGCGGCGGTGCCGCGGCCGGGCCAGTGGGCGTCGGACCGACGGGGACGACGCCGGAGCGTGCGGCCCCGGCCGAGACCGCCGGTGCCGTGACCGTCGGGCGCGCGGCAGGGTCGTCCAGCAGCGCGCCGAGCGCGGGGAGGATCATCGTGGAGCTGGCGACCGGGTGGTCGTCGACGGCGCCCGTCGCGACCGGGGCGAGCGTCGCCACGTGCGTCGCGTCGGCCGCAGGACCCGCGGGGTGCGCGACCCCGGTCACACCCACCGCCGGGGTCGCGCCGGACGAGCGCTCCCGCAGCGACCGGCGGGTCGGCGTCGCCCCCGCGGGAGCGAGGTGCTCGGAGGGCAGCGGCTCGGTCGTCCGGAGCACCGGCGCGTCCGGGAGGGGCACGGGGGCCGAGGGTACCTGGGACACCGGGGACGCGGAGGCCGCCGCGTCCTCCCAGAACACCCACCCCGGGGGCGGGGCCGGCCAGGACGGGTCCGGGTGCCAGTCGGTCGTGGGGGTGAAGCCCTCGGGGACGGGCCACCCCGGGGGCGGTACGAACCGCACGGCCATGGGTCCTCCTTCGGTAGCGCCCGGGTCACGGTCGACGGGGACGCGGGGTCTCGACGGGGCTCCGGGTTCGACGGGAACAGTAGGGGAGTCGTGGCCTCCGGCACGAATCGCGCCGGCCGGGAGGACGGCGCCGGAACCGCTGTCCCCCGGGCGTGCGCCCGAGGCACGGCCGCGCCCGCGGCCCGGCGTCGTGGGTGGTCGCTGGTAGAACGGACGCAGACCGGCGAGGCGGCCCTGCTCCCGTCTCGGCGGCGGTCGTCCCCTGACCCGGAGGTGTGCGTGTTCCTCGTCGACGAGCCGGCGCTGCGGACCGCAGCGGCCGACCCTGGCCGGACCGCCACCGGCGGCGCGCCCGCGCGCGAGCGCGCCCTCGTGCACTCGGCGAGCGACCTCGTCGTCGCCGCCGAGTGCGAGTACCGGCTCCTGTGCCGGCTCGACGAGCAGCTCGGCCGGGCCCCGCGTCCCGACGCGGCGGAGGACGCCGTGCTCGCGCGCACCGCCGCGCTCGGCGCGCGGCACGAGCGCGAGGTCCTCGCGCGCTACGAGGCCGCGCACGGCGCGTTCGACCCGACGACGGGACGCGGCGTCGTGCGCCTCGAGCCGCCCCGCGGGATCTCCTGGGACGAGCTCGTGGCCGCGCAGGCGCGCACGCTCGCCGCGCTCGAGGCCGGGGCCGACGTCGTGCACCAGGCGGCCTTCTTCGACGGCTCCTTCCACGGGCGCGCGGACTTCCTCGTCCGGACCGGCACCGACGACGCGGGGGCGGCCCGCTACGCCGTCGTCGACACCAAGCTCGCGCGGCGCGCCAAGGTCCCCGCGCTCCTGCAGCTTGCCGCGTACGGCGACCAGCTCCAGGCCGCGGGCGTGCCCGTCGATCCCGACGTCTCGCTCGTGCTCGGCACGCGCGAGCGCACGTCCCACTGCCTCGCGGACCTCCTGCCCGTGTTCCGGGACCGCCGCGACCGGCTCGTGCGGCTCACGGCCGAGCACGTCGCGCGCGACGGTCGCGCCCCCTGGGACGACCCTGCCGTCCGGGCGTGCGGGCGCTGCGCCGAATGCCGGGCGCAGATCGAGTCCCACCGCGACGTGCTGCTCGTGGGCGGGGTGTACGAGTCGCAGCGCGCACGGCTGCACGCGGCGGGGATCCGCACGATCGACGAGCTCGCGGCCGCGACCGACGAGACGCCGGTCCCCGACGGCATGAGCCGGTCCACGTTCGCGAAGGTGCGGCGTCAGGCCGCGCTCCAGCTCGGCACGGGCCCGTCCGACGGCACGGTCGTGTGGGCCGACGCGTCGGGGCCGCACGAGCTCTCGTGGCGCATCGACGACCCGACGCCCGTGCTCGCGCTGCCCGCGCCGAGCCCCGGCGACGTCTTCTTCGACTTCGAGGGCGACCCGCTGTGGACGGACGAGGGCGGCACGAGCTGGGGCCTCGACTACCTGTTCGGCTGGGTCGAGCGCCCCGCCGCGCCCGAGGACCGCCCTCCCTTCCACGCGCTCTGGGCGCACGACCTCGCGGCGGAGCGCGACGCCCTCGTCGCGTTCGTCGACCACGTCAACGCGCGCCGCCGCACGTACCCGGACCTGCACGTCTACCACTACGCCGACTACGAGCGCGCGCACCTGCTCGCCATCGCCGCGCGGCACGGCGTGTACGAGGAGGAGGTCGACGACCTCCTGCGCGACGGCGTGCTCGTCGACCTGTACGCCGTCGTGCGCCAGGCGCTGCACGTCTCCGACAAGTCCCGGTCGATCAAGAAGCTCGAGCCGCTCTACATGGGCGACGAGCTGCGCACCGGCGACGTGACCACCGCCGCCGCGTCCGTCGTCGCGTACGCGGAGTACACCGCCCTGCGCGAGGCGGGGCGCGACGACGAGGCCGAAGAGCTGCTCCGCGGGATCGCGGACTACAACCGGTACGACTGCGTGTCGACGCTGCGGCTGGGGGAGTGGTTGCGTCATGCGGTTCTCGCCTCCGAGGTGGTCGCCTCGGGTGCGGTGTCGGGGGAGGTGCGCGCCGTCTACCATCCGCGCCGCTCGTCCCTCGCGGCGCTCCCGCCAGACCCGACCACGACGGCGCGCACCTCCCCCGACACCGCCATGTCCGTCACCTCTCCCAGGGGCGAGACCGCGCCCGACAGGCGGGGTGAAGATCCGGCGGACGTCGAGCTGCGGGAGCGGCCGTCCGCGGTGGTGCTGGAGGAGGAGATCCGGGAGGTCGTGGGGGAGGACCGGGCCCGGCGCGGCGACGACGAGCGGGCGCTCGCGCTGTACGGCGCGGCGGCGGGGTACTTCCGGCGCGAGGCGAAGCCGTTCTGGCACGAGCACTACTCGCGGCTCTCGCTCCCGGTGGACGAGTGGCTGGGGAGGCGCAACGCGTTCCTCGTCGAGCAGGCCGAGGTCGTCTCGGGCTGGGAGGTCGAACCGGGGCGCCGGACGCGGTCGCGCCGCCTGGAGCTCGTGGGTCGTCTCCCCGAGGGGAGCGACCTGCGCGTCGGGGTGGCGCCGTACGTGCTCTACGACCCGCCCCTGCCCCCGTGCGCCAAGACCGCCGCCGACGGCGTGCGCGGCTGGCTCACGGGGGCGTCGGTCGTGGACGCCGGGCGTCGGGCGACGCCCGCGGGCGACCGGGACGTGCTGGTCGTGCGCGAGCAGCTCCCGACCGGTGCCGAGCCGTTCGACGCGACCCCCGTCGCCCTCACCCCGTCTCCCGGCCCGAGCGCCAAGCCGCTCGAGGCGGCCGCGGAGGCCGCTGCCCGGGCCGCGCTCGGCACGTGGCGGACGACGGGGTCGCTGCCGCTCGACGCCGCGACCGACGTGCTCCTGCGGCGACCCCCGCGGCTTGCGCCGGAGACCGCCGTGCGGTCGGACGGCGCGCGCGTCCCGGCAGGTGCCGACGGTCCGGCCGCTCCCGGGCTCCCGCCCGTCGTGGACGGCGACGTGGTCACGGCGGTCACGACCGCCGTCGAACGCCTCGACGACTCGTACCTCGCCGTCCAGGGGCCGCCCGGGACGGGCAAGACGTACGTGGGGTCGCGCGTGGTCGCCCGGCTCGTCGCCCAGGGCTGGCGCGTCGGGGTCGTCGCGCAGTCGCACGCGGTCGTCGAGAACATGCTGCGGGCGGTCGTGCTCGGGGCGGGCGTCCCGCGCGAGGTCGTGGCGAAGAAGGTCGCGGCGGACGGCCCGTCGCCGCGCGCCGTGTACGACGAGCTCGACGGCACCCACCTCGCGGCGTTCGCGACGCAGCCGGGGCCGCGCGTCGTCGGCGGCACCGCCTGGGACTTCGCGGCGGACCGGCTCCCGCCCGGCACGCTCGACCTGCTCGTCGTCGACGAGGCGGGCCAGCTCTCGCTCGCGACCACCGTCGCGGTGTCGCGCGCCGCGCACCGGCTCCTCCTGCTCGGCGACCCGCAGCAGCTCCCGCAGGTGAGCCAGGGACGCCACCCGGAGCCCGTCGACCGCTCGGCGCTGGGCTGGCTCGCGGACGGTCACGGCGTGCTGCCCGCGCGCCGCGGCTACTTCCTGCCCGTGACGTGGCGCCTGCACCCGCGCCTCGCGCAGGCCGTCTCCACCCTCGCGTACGAGGACCGTCTCCACGCGCACCCGTGCACCGCGGCCCGCGTGCTCGACGGCGTCCCGCCCGGCGTCGAGCAGGTGCTCGTGGAGCACGAGGGGAACTCGGTGCGCTCGCCCGAGGAGGCGGCCGAGGTCGTCCGGCAGGTGGAGCGCGTCCTCGGACGGTCGTGGACGACGACGGTCGACGGGGCCACGGAGGAACGTCCCCTCGGCCAGGGCGACGTGCTGGTCGTCGCGGCGTACAACGCCCAGGTGTGGGCCGTGCGCGCGGCGCTCGAGGCCGCGGGCTACCCGGACGTCGAGGTGGGCACGGTCGACCGGTTCCAGGGGAAGGAGGCGCCGGTCGTCGTGGTGACGCTCGCCGCGTCCTCGGGCCGCGACGCCTCCCGCGGCCTCGGGTTCCTGCTGTCGCGGCACCGCGTCAACGTCGCGGTCTCGCGGGCGCAGTGGCGCGCGGTCGTCGTGCGGTCGCCCGGGCTCACCGACGCGCTGCCGCACTCGACGCGCGGCGTGGAAGAGCTCGGCGCGTTCCTCGGGCTGACGGGCTCCGCGCCTCTGGGCTGACCCGCCGCCGACTTGTCCCGCCGCCGACCTGCCCCGCCGCCGACCTGGCCCGACGACGGGCACAGGCCGACGGCGGTGCCGGCACGGATCCGGACCGCGGCCAGGGATGTCGGCCCCGGCGTCACGGGGTCGGAGCCCCGCCGTCACGGGGTCGGGAGCCGGCGGTCGAGCCGGGTCAGAACTCGCCGAAGCCCCCGAAGTCGTCGAAGCCGCCGCCGAAGTCGCCGCCGAAGTCGCCGCCGAAGTCTCCGCCGCCGTCGTCGTACCCGCCGCCCGCGGGGTCCCCGCCCGAGGCCTCGACGGCACCGCCGTCGCCGCCCTCGGCCGCGCCGGGGTCCGCGGCGCCCTGCTCGGCCGCGGCGTCCTCCGCGACGGGCTGCGTCGGGTCGGCGAACGCGGGCCCGAAGAGGGCGTTCGCGACCGCCGAGCCGATGACGACGCCCGCGATCGTGCCGAGCAGGCTCGAGCCGACCATGGCGCCGAAGCCGGGTGCGCCCTGCCCGCGACCGGCGAACGTGCGCTCGAGGGTCCCGGGCTGGCGCATCTCGGCCCGCGTCGCCATCCGGGCGAGGTCCTGCGGCGCGTCGGACGTCGCGCGCTCCGACGCCGGCACCTGCTCCCCGAGCTCCGTGAGCACCTGTCGCCGCTGCGCGGGCGTCAGGCGGGCCCGGGGTGCTGGGTCGGGTGCTGCGCCGGCGAGCCGTAGGGGCCCGCCTGCGGGGCGCCGTACGGGTCGCGCGGCTCGCGGCCGAGGAGCCGGTCCAGGAATCCCATGGGTCGTCCTCCGAGTTCGGTGGCGCGGCGTCGTGCGCTCGCGCGTGGCTCGTGGCCGGTACGGCTCACTCCCGGACCAACGCGGAGCCTCGCCCCGCGGTTCCGCCCGCGCCGCCGAACCCGGGGTTGGGCGCCACCCGCGCCCTCCCGTACCCCGCGACCCCGGGTTCGCGAGGGCGCGCTCTCCGCCGAGCCCGGGGTGACGCGTCATGTCGAGCGTCGCGTGACCCGCAGCCACCGGTTCGGCACCTCACCCGACGGACGACCGGGCCCGGACGCACGAGTGCCCCCGACCGGAGGGTCGGGGGCACTCGGTGAACGATCGGTCGGCGCGACCCGCGAGGGTCGTCACCGGGGAGATCGGATCAGATCGCGCGGATGTTCTCCGCCTGCGGGCCCTTGGGGCCCTGCGTCACGTCGAACTCGACGCGCTGGTTCTCCTCCAGCGTGCGGAAGCCCTGCGACTGGATCGCGGAGTAGTGCGCGAACACGTCGGCCGAGCCGTCCTCGGGGGCGATGAAGCCGTAGCCCTTCTCGCTGTTGAACCACTTCACGGTTCCGGTAGCCATTGTTACTCCTTCAAGAGTGTGGAAACACCCCCCGCGGGCGCAGGGGAGTACATCACGGTGTTCGTCGTCAACTCTTGGGTAACAAGGTCCGCCGGGCGCCCGCCGGGTGGCGGTCACAACGACGCGAGGACAAGCGAGGCACTGCAATCTCGGGGTCAACCGTACAGGGTATGCCCCTTCTTGGCCATGGCTTGCCCGGCGAGTGTCGCGACGTGCTCACGAGGGCCCGACGTCGCAGGTCACGCCCCGAGCGCGGTCAGCTCCACCACGGGCACGACCCGTCGCCAGTCGGCCTCCTCGCGCTCGGCGGCGAGCGGCTCTGCCCATTCCCGGAGCACCGGTTCCAGCATCGCCCAGTCGCGCTCGTGCCGGGTGGCGTACCCGCGCAGGAGGCGGGCGCCGTCGTCGGGCGCGAGCGTGCGTGCTGTGCTCCGTACGTGACGCCGCCATCCCACCCAGACGAGCACGCGCGGGTCCGCCACGACGTTGCGGTACCACTGCGAGCGCGGTCCCAGACCCGCGACGACGACCCACGTGCCGGGTGCCGGTCGGTCCGTGACCTCGAGGACGACGTAGCGCGTGGCTCCCGTCGTGCGCCCGCGGTGGGCGAGCAGCAGGAGCCTGCCTCCGGCGAGGAAGCCGAGGCCGGACCGAAAGAGGGTGATCGGGGACCGGACGAGCCATCGGGTGTGCAGGATGCGGGATGCGAGGGCCATCACCCCACCGTAGGCCGACGCCGAAAACGGCACATCCGTACCGTCCACGGAACGAAACGAGACCCTTACGTTACGAGTCGGTAACAACTCCCTGCGTCCCACGAAATCCGATCCGCCTACGTTCGCGTCACCCAGGAACGCGGAGGCGCCACCTCCCGCGGATTCGTGGGTCCGGAGCCCTCCGAGATGCCGCGGAGGGCTCCGGGCGACACGTCCGCGGGCCGGTTTCGCCCCCGGGTGACCTGTGTCACTATTCAGCACGCAATTCAGTGTTGAATTCAGCGATCGACCGCGGAGAGAAGCGGCGTGGCCGCCCTCCGCGGGGATCAGGACCACGGAGGTTGGCATGCATCGCACAGCACGACGGGCGAGCGGGGGTGCTGCCCTGCTCCTCGCGGCCACTCTCGTCCTCACCGCCTGCGGTCCCCAGTCCCAGGGCGGCGGAGACGACGAGACGACCGGGACGTCGACCGAGACCGACGACGGTGGCTCGGCCGACCTGAGCATCGTCCCGTCGGTCCAGATCGACATCGACGGCGCCGAGGTCGAGGCGACCGAGGCCGGCAACCCGGCCGACCCGGCCGGCGACGGCAGCGCCGAGTGCGCCGAGGGCACGTCGATCGCGATGGCTGGTGCCCTCACCGGCCCGAACGCCGCGCTCGGCCTGAACATCCAGTACGGGGCGCAGGTCGCGGTGGACGCGTTCAACGAGGCGAACCCCGGCTGCCAGGTCACGCTCAAGCCGTTCGACACCGAGGGCGACCCGCAGAAGGCCACCCAGGTCGCGCCGCAGATCGTCGGCGACGCGTCCGTGCTCGGTCTGCTCGGCCCGGCGTTCTCGGGCGAGACCGCCGCGACCGGCGACGTCTTCAACCAGGCGGGCCTGCTGTCGCTCTCGGCGTCGGCCACGAACCCCGACCTCACGACGAACGGCTGGACCAACTTCTTCCGCGGCCTCGCCAACGACGCCGTCCAGGGTCCGTCGGTCGCCAAGTACCTCGTCAACACGAAGGAGTTCGGCAGCGTCTGCGTCGTCTCCGACAACTCGGACTACGGCATCGGCCTCGCCCAGCAGATCACCGAGGGCCTGGGCGACGCCGCGAACGAGGACTGCGCCGCCGAGGTCAAGACCGGCGACAAGGACTTCTCGGCCGCCGTCCAGATCATCTCGGGCGCCGACGCCGATGCGGTCTTCTACGCCGGCTACTACGCGGAGGCCGCGCCGTTCGTGCAGGGCCTGCGCGACGGCGGCGTCGACATCCCGTTCGTCTCGGCGGACGGCACGAACGACCCGCAGTTCGTCTCCCAGGCGGGTGCCGCGTCGAAGGGCGCGATCCTCTCCTGCCCGTGCGGCCCGGCCCCGGAGGACTTCGCGGCCATGTACGAGGAGTCGGCCGGCCAGGCACCGGGCGTCTACTCGGTCGAGGGCTACGACCTCGCGACGGTCATGCTCACCGGCATCGCCTCGGGCGTGACCGACCGTGCGGGCCTGATCGACTACGTGGCGAACTACTCGGGTGAGGGCCTGGCCCGCACCTACGAGTGGGACGACACGGGCGAGCTCGCCTCGGCGCTCATCTGGATCTACGAGGTCCAGTAGTCCGACGACGACGGGCGCCCTGCCCCGACGCCCCCGCACCGCGCGGGGGTCGGCGGGCGGGGCGCCCGTCGTGGACCACGACCTCGTACACCAGAGAAAGAATCAGGGAGCGTCATGCCCGCTCTTGCTGACGCGCTGATGCACAGCGCGACCGCCGGTCCCCTCGTCCACCAGTCCCTCATCGACTTCAACATCGCGGGCCTCGCCCGGAACTTCTGGGGCCTCACCATCGAGGGCCTCACGTACGGCGCGATCTACGCGCTCGTGGCCGTCGGCTACACGCTCGTCTACGGCGTGCTGCGGCTCATCAACTTCGCCCACTCCGAGGTCTTCATGCTCGGCATGTTCGGGCAGTACGCGACCCTCATGCTCCTGGGCTTCTACCCGAGCGGGAACGCGTACGACAAGGGCATCGCGCTCACCGTCCTCTACCTCGGCATCGCGATGCTCGGCGGGATGCTCGTCGCGGGCGGCGCCGCCGTCGGGCTGGAACGCGTGGCCTACAGGCCGCTGCGACGGCGCGGCGCACCGGCGCTCGTCTTCCTCATCACCGCGATCGGGATGTCGTTCATCATCCAGGAGTTCGTGCACTTCGTGCTGCCGAAGCTCACGGGCGGCACCCTGGGCGGCGTCAACGCGCAGCAGCCGATCCGGCTCGTGCAGCCCGAGGTGCAGTTCACCATCGGCGGCGCGCCGGTCACGAACATCACGCTCGTCATCATCCTGTCGGCGCTCGTCCTCGCGCTCGCGACGGACATGTTCATCAACCGGACCAAGTTCGGCCGCGGCATCCGCGCCGTCGCGCAGGACCCGGTGACCGCGACCCTCATGGGCGTCTCGCGCGAGCGCGTCATCATGCTGACGTTCCTCATCGGCGGCATCCTCGCCGGTGCGGCGGCGCTCCTGTACACGCTGCGCGTGCCGAACGGGATCATCTACTCCGGCGGCTTCATCCTCGGCATCAAGGCGTTCTGCGCCGCGGTGCTCGGCGGGATCGGCAACCTGCGCGGCGCGCTGCTCGGCGGCCTGCTGCTCGGCGTCATGGAGAACTACGGCCAGGTCGTGTTCGGGACGGAGTGGCGCGACGTCGTCGCGTTCGTGCTCCTCATCGTCGTCCTCATGTTCCGTCCGACGGGCATCCTCGGCGAGTCGCTGGGGAGGGCCCGCGCATGAGCACCTCGACCCCCGCACCGCAGCCGGCGCCCGAGGGCCGTCCCACGTCCATGCCCCCCGTGGGCCGGGTCGCGACGAAGGACCGCCCGCACGGCGGCGTCGGCGACCGGTTCCGCCTGTGGTGGGACGCCCAGGCGCGGCCCACCCAGTGGCTGATCGGCGTGCCGTTCCTGATCTTCATGGCGCTCGTGCCGGTGCTCAACATCCCGGTGCTCACCACGGTGGGCACCAACTTCGGCGGCGTGATGGCGCAGTTCGGCATGATCGCGCTCATCGCCATCGGCCTCAACGTCGTGGTGGGCCAGGCCGGCCTGCTCGACCTCGGGTACGTCGGCTTCTACGCCATCGGCGCGTACACGGTCGCGATCCTCACGAGCCCGGACAGCCCGTGGAACCAGACGGACGAGTGGCTGTCGAGCGACTGGGCCTGGCTCGCGGCGCTCCCCGTCGCGGTCGCGATCACGTCCTTGTCCGGCCTGATCCTCGGCTCGCCCACGCTGCGCCTGCGCGGCGACTACCTCGCCATCGTCACGCTCGGGTTCGGCGAGATCGTCCGGCTCCTCGCGGACAACCTCGACGAGCTCACGGGCGGCGGCCAGGGCCTGCGCGGCGTGGCCTACCCGCGCGTCGGGGCCTCGGAGGAGCTGCCCAACGGCGTCTTCTCCGCGGGCAACGCCGCGGGCACGCTCAACTCGGGCGTGTGGTGGTACTGGCTCAGCCTCGTGTTCATCGTCATCTCGCTCCTCCTCGTGGGGAACCTGGAGCGCTCGCGCGTCGGGCGCGCCTGGGTCGCGATCCGCGAGGACGAGGACGCGGCGGAGATCATGGGCGTCCCGACCTTCCGCTTCAAGCTGTGGGCGTTCGTCATCGGCGCGTCGATCGGCGGCGTCGCGGGCGCGCTCTACGCGGGCCAGGTGCAGTTCGTCATCCCGACGAACTTCAACGTCATCAACTCCGTGCTCTTCCTCTGCGCGGTCGTGCTCGGCGGGCAGGGCAACAAGCTCGGGGTGATCCTCGGCGCGTTCATCATCGTGTACCTGCCGAACTTCTTCCTCGGCCGGACCGAGCTCTTCGGCATCCCGATCAACGGCAACGAGATCGCGAGCTACCGGTACCTGTTCTTCGGGATCGCGCTGGTCGTGCTCATGATCTTCCGTCCACAGGGCCTGATCCCCGTCCGGCAGAAGCTGCTCGCCTACGGGCGCGAGCTCTACGTGGCGGCGCGCCGCACGGCGCAGGCCGCCACGCGGTCGGGGTCCGACGACGGTGCGCGGCCGGGCTCCCCGGCCGTCGCCACGGCGTCGGGCGGCTCGCGTCCGACGACGGGCGGGACCGGCACGGGAGAGAGCACGACGGACGGGGAGGAGACCCGATGAGCACCCACGACCCCGGCGGTATCGGTGCGGGCGGCGAGCACGGCGACGAGCACCTCGCGTCGTCGGGCCGCGCCGACTCCTCGCGCGCCGACCTCTACATGCCGGGCGCCGTCCTGGAGGAGCCCGCGATCGTCGACGTCGCCGAGGTGCGGCCCGAGCTCGCGAACCCCGACCTCGTCGACGCGATGGTCGCGCCGGACCGCACGGTCCACGCGAAGGTCGGCGAGCCGCTGCTGCAGATGCAGAACGTCACCGTGCAGTTCGGCGGCCTCGTCGCGCTGAACGACGTGACGTTCGACATCCGGCGCGGCGAGATCCTGGGCCTCATCGGGCCGAACGGCGCGGGCAAGACGACGGCGTTCAACGCGATGACCGGCGTCTACCGGCCCACGCAGGGGCAGGTCGTGTTCGACGGCTCCCCGGTCGGCAAGCTCAAGCGCTACCGGATCACGCAGCGCGGCATCGCCCGCACGTTCCAGAACATCCGCCTGTTCAACGAGATGACGGCGCTCGAGAACGTCGTCGTCGGGTCGGACGCGCGGCACCGCACCTCGGTCCCGGGCGCGTTGTTCCGCACCCCGCGCCACCGGCGCGAGGAGCGGGACGCGATCGACCGGGCGCTCGCGCTGCTCGAGTTCGTGGGCGTCGGCGGGCGGGCGACGGAGAAGGCGCGCAACCTCTCCTACGGCGACCAGCGCCGTCTGGAGATCGCGCGCGCCCTGGCCACCGAGCCCAAGCTCCTGTGCCTCGACGAGCCCGCGGCGGGCTTCAACCCGGCGGAGAAGGAGTCCCTCATGGACCTCATCCGCCACATCCGCGACGACGGCTACACCGTCCTGCTCATCGAGCACGACATGCGTCTCGTCCGCGGGGTGACGGACCGGATCGTCGTGCTCGAGTTCGGGCGCGTCATCGCGGACGGCACGCCCGACGAGGTCACGAGCGACCCCAAGGTCATCGCGGCCTACCTGGGCGTTCCCGACGAGGAGATGGACGGGGAGCCGACCGCCGCCGACGACCGGCCCGCCGCCCCCACGACCGAAGGAGGTGGCGACGATGCCTCTGCTTGAGCTGCAGGACATGACGGTCGCCTACGGGCGGATCGAGGCGGTGCGGGGCATCTCGATCACCGTCGAGGAGGGTGAGCTCGTCACCCTCATCGGGGCGAACGGCGCCGGGAAGACGACGACGATGCGCGCGATCTCGGGCATCCGCCCGGTCTCGCGCGGCAAGGTTCTCTTCGACGGCAAGGACATCACCAGGATGAAGGCCCACCTGCGCGTGCTCGAGGGCATCGTGCAGGCACCCGAGGGCCGCGGGATCTTCCCCGGCATGACCGTCATCGAGAACCTCGAGATGGGCTCGTACGCGCGCACGTTCGCGTCGAAGGCCGAGCACGACGAGACCCTCGACCGGGTGTTCGACCTCTTCCCGCGCCTCGCCGAGCGCAAGGAGCAGGTGGGCGGCACGATGTCCGGCGGCGAGCAGCAGATGCTGGCGATCGGGCGCGCGCTCATGGCTCGCCCGCGGCTCCTGCTGCTCGACGAGCCGTCGATGGGCCTCGCGCCCATGGTCATCCAGCAGATCTTCCGCATCGTGTCGGAGATCAACGCCCAGGGCACGACGGTCCTGCTCGTGGAGCAGAACGCGCAGCAGGCGCTGTCGCGCTCCGACCGCGCCTACGTGCTGGAGACGGGCGAGGTGGTGCGCACCGGCGGCGGCAAGGAGCTGCTGGCCGACTCGAGCATCAAGGAGGCCTACCTCGGCGTGGCCTGACCCCTGGCCCGACCCTCGGCCCGGCCGGTCGACCACGCCTCCACGCGCTGTCGAGCACGACATGGGTGCTGTTATCCGACGGATAACGGCACCCATGTCGTGTTCGGCGGGGTGGGTGTGTTCGGCGGCGTGGGTGTGTTCGGCGGGGTGGGGGCCGCCGCGAGGCGGGCCTCGCCCTCGCGCACGAGCTCGTCGGCGTCCGCCGCTCCGGCGACGGACCACGTGAGCGACGTGCGGAACGTCGGCCGGATCCGGCCCTCGGGCGCGCCGAGCTGGGCGAGGACCTCCTGGCGCAGGGCCTCGGCGCTCGCGGCGGCCTCGACGTCGCCCATCGCGGGCAGGGTCGCGAGGACCGCGAACCGGTCGCCGTCGACGCGGCCCGCCTCGCAACCCCCGGGGAGCCACGACCGCAGGCTCCGACCGACCCCCGTGAGGAGGGCGTCCCCGGCGTCCTGCCCGTGGACGGCGTTGACACCGGCCATGTCCTGGACGTCGAGCAGGAGCAGCACGACGCGCGTGCCGCCGTGCGCGACCAGCCGGCAGCGCCGCGTGAGCGAGTGCCACGTGCTGCGGCGCGAGAGCAGTCCCGTGAGCGGGTCGTGCGTGGACCGCTCCGCGAGCGTGCCGACGAGCGAGCGCACGAGCTCCGCCGCGCCGACGCTCGCCCAGCGGCCGCCGCGGACGAGGACGTCGTCGTACCGGCGGTCGTCGGGCCGGGACATGGCGAGCGTCGCGACCTCCGTGACGGCCGCCGTCGGCGCGACGACGAGCGGGGCCCAGTCCGTGACGCTCGCGACGGGCCGGCGCTCCAGGACGGCGCGGCCGTAGCCGAGCCGGCCGGTGAGCGCGGCGACGAGGCTCGCGCGCACCACGACCCCCGTGCGCGGGCCCGGAGCGCCCGGCGGGGGGACCTCGTCGTCGTGCACGACGACGCACGCGACGTCGGGGTTGCGGAACACGACCTCGAGCTGCCCGACGGGCATGGAGGAGCCGACCGACAGGACCGGCCGCGCGAGGTCGGCGACGGTGCCGCTCGCGCGCGCCGGCGGGCGTATCGCGGTGTGCTGGGCCAGCTCGGTGAGTTCGTCGTGCACACGGGCAGTGTGGCGGCGCCGCGACGGTCGCGGCCGGGGCGAGCACGAGTGTTCGTCGAGAGTTCACGACGGCGTCACGCGCCGGTCGTCGGGCGTCACCGGAGCGGCACGGGCGCGGCGCGCGTCCGGGGCGGGAGCTACCGCGAGGTCCCCTAGGCTGGACGGCGTGCCGCTCCGACGCCGTGACGCCCGGGACCGACTGACCTTCGAGCTGGTCGAGTCGGCGGACGCGGACGCGGACCTCGAGGACGACACGCCGGCCTGGGGCTCCGCGACCGGGCCCGCTGCGGCGCCGCGCACCGTCGCCGCAGGCCCGGTCTGGTCGGGTGCCGCGCGGTCGGGCGCGGTGCGGCCGGTCGCCCTCGACGCAGCCGTTCCCGGACCCGACGCCCCGGACCAGGACGCCGAGGACGCGCCCGACGGGGACGAGCCTCCCTCCGCGGGGGACGGCCCCGACGGTCCGCGGGCGGCTCGACCCGGGCGACGCGCCGCCGTCGTCGGGGCCGTCGCCGCCGGGGTCGCGCTCGTGCTCGGCGGGATGCTCGCGGTCGACGCGTGGCACGGCCGGGCCGGTCTCGACCGCCTGCGCGCCGCACCGGGCGGGGTCGAGCCGCTGCCGGACGCCCCGCGGGAGCAGTGGACCACCGACGTGGGGCTCACCGGTGGCCTCGCGCTGCTGCCCGGCAGCATCGTGACGGTCGCGGACGGGGAGGCGGTCGCCGTCTCGCTCGACAGCGGCGAGGAGCGCTGGCGGGTCGACGTCGGGAAGGACGCGACGTGCGGGAGCGGGCCCTTCTGGTCCCTGCCGTCGGGGGAGCCGGACGACACGCTCGTGTGCGTCGCCCCCGTCCCCGAGTCCTCGGGAGGGATCGTCCGCGACGGTTCGCTGGAGCTCGACCCCATGACCGGGCGCGTCGTCGCCGCGACCTGGACGATCACGGTGGTCGACGACGACGGCGAGGTGCTGGGTCAGCGTGACGCGAGCACGGACGGCGCGCTCCTGACCCCGGGCCCGGACGGGACGGTCCTCCGCGCCGAGCGCGTGGGCGAGATGCCGACGGGCGACGGAGCCGTGGTCGAGCAGGACCTGACGACGGGCGAGCTGAGCGGCATCCCGGAGGGCCGTCCCGCCGTCGTCCAGGTCGAGGACGCGCTCACGGGCGACGTGCGCTGGGAGGCGGAGCTCCCCTTCGTCGCCGGGGCGGGACAGTGCATCACGTGGAGCGAGGCCGACGGCGAGGAGACGATCCGCGCCGACCTGGAGAACCTGTGGACGGCGGTCGAGACGCGCCTGGTGCGCGTCGAGGGCTGCGGCGTCACGTCGTGGTTCACGCCCGACGGCACACGTCTGGACGAGCCCGACAACCCCGTCGACGGGGTCGTCGCGCTCGTCGACGGCACCTACTTCCGTGACCCGACCGGCTACGACTGGATACCGACGGTCCGGACGGAGCCGACGTCGGCACCGGCGGTCCTCGGAGCGGACGGGTCGGTGCACTGGGAGCCGCCGGGCAGCGTCCTCTCGCCGACGGCGACCGACGGGCGCCCGGTGCCGACCTTCGTGCGGGACGGCCTGGACCTCGTCGCGTTCGACGCCGAGGGCACCGAGCTGTGGCGCACGTCCGAGCAGAGCAACCCCGACGCGGTGCTGGTCGCCGCGGGCGGGACGCTCGTCGTCTCCCAGGGGTACGGGGACGGCGCCCTGACGGGCCTCGACCTCACGACGGGCGGCGAACGCTGGTCGCTCGACCGCGAGGAGCTGAGCGCGGGGCTGGAGGTCGGGGCGGGCTGGTCGGCCGACGTGGCCTACACGGACGGGTCCCGTGCGATCCTCGCCGTCTCCGACTGGGAGGCGGGGACGACGTCGCTGCTCGCGCTCGACCTCGCCGACGGCGTCGTCGCGTGGACGGCGCAGACCACCGGTCAGGACGGGGGTTCCTGGGTCGCGCCGCTCCAGGGGCGGCTCCTGCGGATGAGCGAGACGGAGATCACCCGGCTCGGTTGACGGCCGTCCTACTCTGAGCGTGTGCCGCTCCGACGACGAGACGGCGGTGACGACCGCCGCACGTTCGAGCTCGTCGAGTCGGCCGGGATGGACGTGGACCCCGACCTCCTCGACGCGCCGCACCCCGTGCTGCTCGGTGCGCTCCCGCGCGGAACCCCTCCCGGTCTCGGGGCGTACGACGCGACGGTGCCCGCCGGCGACGGCCCGGACGGGGTGGGCGTCGAGGGGACGCCCCCTGATCCGCGCGAGCCGCGCGAGCCGCGCGAGCCGCGCGAGCCGCGCGAGCCGCGCGGGGACCGCAGGCGAGCGCGCTGGGTCGCCGCCGCCGTGGTGACCGGCGTCGTGGCGGTGCTCGTGGGCGGGATGCTCGTCGTCGACACGGTGACGAGCCGTGACGCGCAGGAGCGGCTCGAGGTCGCGCGCGGGGCGGTGCGGCCCCTCGACGCCGCCCCGACCGAGCGGTGGACGGCGCCGGCCGCGACGGACCGCGGCGTCGGGTTCCTGCCGGGCCTGCTCGTCACCGTCGAGGGCGACGAGGCGGTCGCGCTGGACCTGGACACCGGTGCCGAGGCCTGGCGCGCCCCGCTCGGCGGGGACGAGGCCGTGTGCGGGTCGTCGTGGAGCCCGTGGGAGCCGTCGGGTGCCACCTCGCGCGAGGTCGTGTGCGTCGCGGGGTCCGGCGTGGGGCCGTTCTGGTACGAGCCCGGGGCGCGGTCACAGCCCGAGCCGGGCGCGGACGTCCCCCCGGCGCACGTGACGGTGCTCGGCGCGGCGGGGCAGGTCGTGGGGGAGCGCGACGTCGCGGTGGGCGGCGCGGTGCTCGTGCCGGGCCCCGACGGCGGCCTGGTCCGGGCCGAGCGCGTCGGGGAGCCGGGGGAGCCGAGCGGGCCGCCCGTCGCGGTCGACCCGGGTGCGGGCGAGTCGGTCGACGGCGTCGCAGGGCGGGACGTGGTCGTGACGGTCGAGGACGCCCTGACGGGCGACGTGCGCTGGCGCAGCGAGCTCCCGTTCCAGGACGTGCCGTGGTCGTGCACCACGTGGGACCCGGAGACGGGCGGCGAGGAGATCGACCCGGACCGGCTCACGCTCGTCGCGACGGAGTCGCTGGTCGACGTCGTCGGCTGCGGCGTCGCGGCGTCGTTCCTCCCGGACGGCGAGCGCCTGGACGACCCGGACCTGCCGGCCGACGGCGCCGTGCCGCTCGCGGGCGGGCGGTTCCTCGTGGACACCGACCGGCAGGGCACGACCGGGGCGCTGCGACCCGACCGGGTGCTCGACGCCGCGGGGGTGCCCGTCCTCGACGCACCGGGCGAGGTGCTCGACCCGCAGGCGACCGACGACCCGGCGCCCGGCGTGCTCCTCGTGCGCGACGGGATCGACCTGCGCGCGTACGACGAGGAGGGTGCGCGCCTGTGGACGTACGACGGCGCGCGCGTCCCGGAGGTCGTCCACGTGCTCGCGGAGGGCACGGCCGTCGTCGGGACGGCGAGCACGGTCTTCGGGCTCGACGCGCTCTCCGGCGAGCCGACGTGGTCGCGGTTCCTCGACGACCTCGGGGGCTACGAGGGCTGGTCGGCGAGGGTGACGCAGGCCTTCACGGACGGTCGGTGCGCGATCCTCGTGCTGGTCGACCCGGCCACGGGCACGCACCCTCGCATGGTCGCGCTCGAGCTGTCCTCGGGATCGGTCGTCTGGGAGCAGGACCTGGACGGGGAGCGGGCGTCGTTCGTCCCCGTGCAGGGCCGGCTCCTGCGCTGGGACGGGGAGACGGTCGCGCTGCTCGGCTGAGCCGCACCCCGGCCCGGCCGACGAGACCCGCCCGCGGGGCTCACCCGTCGGGCCGGACGGGCGCACCCGACGGGCTCACCCGACGAGAGCAGCGTCCCGCGGGACGGCGGCCCAGCCGGTCCGGCGCGCGGTGAGGTCGGTCCAGCCGAGCCGGCCGGTGGGCGACCACGTCGTCACGTAGCGCCCGGGCCGCAGGCGGTCGTCCGTCGCCCACAGGACGGTGAGCGCCGCCTCGGCGGTCCGGTCGCCCGCGTCAGCCTGGAGCGTGAGGTCGGCGACCCGGTCGGTGAGCGCCACGGCACGCGCGTCCGGCGCGGCGCCGGGCAGGGCGGCCGCTCCCCACACGTCCCACAGCAGGAGCTCGTGCCGCTGCCGGTGCGCGAGGTCGGCGAGCACGTACCGCTGCACGAGCCCGGGCCCCGTCAGCCACGGCACGTCGGGACCGACGCCGTGGTCGGCGAGGTCGCGGCGTCCGGCGCGGTACGCCGTCCAGACCTCCGCGGCGGTCTCGAAGGGCGACCCCTCGCCGGCCGGCAGGTCGAACGGGTCGAACGCGACGTCGTCGGGCGCGAGCTCGGGGTCGGACCGCACCCACCGGGCGCCGTCGTGCCGCTCCACGACGACGTGGTCGTGGTGGAACCCGTCCGACCCGAGGTAGCCCGCGAACCCGAGGCGTGTCCGGGCCGGGACGCCGTGCTCGCGCAGGACGGCGACGGCGAGGAGGGAGTGGTCGCGGCAGCATCCGCCGACCTGACGCTCGGGGGAGCGGGGCGCGTCGAGGTGGCCGGGCGAGCGCTCCACGACCGCGTCGAGGATCGACGCCGTCCAGCGCCGGTCGACGTCGTCGAGCTGGTCCGGCGTGGCGGTGGTCGCCCCGGCGCGGTAGTGCACGACGGCGTTCGTCACGGCCGCGTGCAGGCTCGCCGGGTCGGGTGCCACGGCCGCGAGGAGCGGCCCGTGGTGACGCGGGTCGGAGTAGGGGCTGTGGGTGGCGTAGCGCGAGACGTCCATGCGGCGAGCCTCGGGTCCGCCCCAGGGGCAGGGTCAAGCCTTCCTCCCGGTGGCGGTGCGGTGGCCCTCGACCTACGGTCGGCGCAGCCGCTCGGCGTCGAGCGCGCGTGCCGTGCACCGATCGACGAAGGGGCCTGAGCCATGTCCGACGCGAGCACCGAGACCAGCACCGGGACCAGCACCGGGACCAGCACGGCGACGAGCGCCGGGGCCGACGCCCTGGCCGCGGCGGTCGCCGCGGTGAGCACGCCGTCGCCGGTGGACACGCCGCTGGGGCGGTTCGAGCTGGTCGACGGGGTGCCGACCCCGGAGTCGGTCGAGCGGCTCTACGGGTCCCTGGACTTCCTGCGCGGCGTGGAGGCGTTCCTCAGCGCGATGCCCGGCGCGTCGCTCGTGGCGATGCGGCGCGGGTTCCGCGAGCTCGGCCTCCTGCGCTCCAACCAGGTCGGCTACACCGACCCGCGGGCCGACTCGGGCGGCATCTTCCTCACGCCGAACACGGCGACGACGTACGGGTCGCTCTTCGTCGACCTGCGCGAGACGGGCCCGCTCGTCATCGAGCCCCCCAAGAACTCGCTGTGCGTGGTGGACGACTTCTGGTTCCGCTACGTGGCCGACATGGGCATCGCGGGCCCGGACCGCGGCGAGGGCGGGCGCTACCTGTTCCTCCCGCCCGGCTACGACGACGAGGTGCCGGACCGCTACTTCGTCTACCGGACGCCCACGTTCACCAACTGGGTCGTGCTGCGCGCGCTCGGCGGCGTCCCGGCGATGAAGGAGACGCGGATCTACCCGCTCGCGGACGCGGGGGACCCGCCGCCGACCGAGTTCGTCAACATCGCGGGGACGCGCGTCAACACCGTGCACGCCAACGACGCCTCGTTCTTCGACGAGGTCGCCGAGATCGTCGCGGAGGAGCCGACGAGCGCGCTCGACCCGGAGCGCGCGGGCCTGCTGCGCGCCGTGGGCATCGCGCCCGGCCGCCCGTTCGCCCCGAGCCCGGAGCTGCGCGCGACGCTCGACACCGCCGCGCGCGCGGGCGCGGCGGTCAGCCGTGCGCTCGTCTACTCGCCGCGCGACCCGGAGGCGCGGATCGCGCCCGGGTCGAGCTGGCTCCAGGCGTTCCTCGGCGGCTCGTACGAGTTCCTCGCCGACGGCGCGCGCCTGCTGGACGCGCGCACGCAGTTCCACTTCTTCGCGACCGTCATCACCCCCGCCATGGCGCACGCCCAGGTCGGGGCCGGGTCGGCGTACGCCTACACGGCCCACGACGCGCAGGGCCGGATCCTCGACGGGGCGCGCACGTACCGGCTCGTGCTGCCGCCGAACCCGCCCGCGAAGAACTTCTGGTCGGTGGACCTCTACGACACCCAGACCCGGTCGCTGCTCCAGACCGACGACCCGTACCCGAGCCTCCTGAGCCTCAGCGGCACCGTGGCCACGGAGGAGGACGGCAGCACCGTGCTGTGGTTCGGCCCGGAGCCCCCGGCGGGACGCGAGTCCAACTGGGTCGGGACCGTCCCGGGCAGGTCGTGGTTCCCCATGCTGCGCCTCTACGGGCCGCTCGAGCCGTGGTTCGACCGCACCTGGCTCCCGGGGGACCTGGAGCTCGTCGAGGACTGACACCCGAGTGGCACGACGACACAAGCGTCCGGCGCTGGGTCGACCGCCCCAGGCCGGGACTGGTGTGGCCGAGCATCCGCGATATCGATCCGCTCCGATCTGATATCCTGGAGGGGATGTCGAGGGGAGCCCATCATGAGCATGGCGAAGCAGCGCAAGGCCGACGCCCCGGACGGGGCAACGGCGACGGCCAGGACTGTCTCAAAGACCGTCACGCGAGTTCATGTCGACCTGCGGGCCGGTGAGGCCAAGCCCACGGTGGTGCGCGCGAACCCGCAGGCGTTGGCCCGGGCCAAGAAGCTCCTCGGCTACAAGTCCAACCAAGAGATGGTCATCGATCTGATCCAGAACGCCGTCGACGAGGAGGAGATGCGCGAGGAGCGAGTTCACGCTCAGCGAAAGGCGCTGTCGATGCTCGATGACCTGGATGTCTCCGACCTCGCGGAGGTCACCCAGTTCCGACCTGTCGAACGGACTGTGTGAGGCGTGGCCGGCTACATCGTCGACAACTCGGTGTGGGGTCGGATCAAGGTTCCTGAGGTTCGGCACGCAGTGGACGGCCTGACCGACGTGATCTACACGGTCACCCCCCAGCGTCTGGAGTTCCTTTACTCGGCCACGTCCCAGGAGGACTTCGACAAGCAGCAGCGGTTCCTCGACGCCGTCGGGGTGTACCTCGAGCCCGCTGACGACCTCAACGACACCTGCGAGGACATCCAGCGAGCGTTGGCGACACACGGCAAGCTGCGGTCGGTTGGTCCCGTCGACGTGATGATCGCGGCATATGCCTACCGACACCGTCTCACCGTGCTGCACTACGACTCCGACTTCAGCGACCACATCGCCGCCTCGGTCCAGGGGTTCCAGCAGGAGTGGGTCGTCCCTCGCGGCTCGCTCTGACCGAGGACCAGGCCCTCCCGACGGCCGGCCTCTCGCCCACGCCCCGGTCGTTTGGCGACGCGCTTCGTAGGTGGGCCCTAGGCCCTGTCCTGCGAATGTTCTTGGCATGTGTCCGGTAATGTCCGGGTTGTGGGTGTGGGGCGTGGTGAGCTGACTGACACGGCGTGGG
>NZ_JBHJYJ010000004.1:0-1694 GCF_042269845.1 Cellulosimicrobium sp. NPDC055967
GCCCACGCCGTGTCAGTCAGCTCACCACGCCCCACACCCACAACCCGGACATTACCGGACACATGCCAAGAACATTCGCAGGACAGGGCCTAGACGGCCTCGTCGCGCTGCCGCGCGCGCCACGGTCGCCGCGCGCCGACCGTGCGGGCGCCGGACCTGCTCCCGCTCAGTGGGTGTGCGCGATCCCCAGGGCGTGCGCCCGCTCGTGCTCGCGCTCGGCCGCCTCACGCGCGGCGATGCGCGCCCGGACCTCCTCGCGACGGAGCGGGGGGACGGTCGACGGCGGGTTGCGGCGTTCCGGCAGCTCGTCGAGCAGCCGCGCGACGATCGCCGTGACCTCGTCGACCGCGCGCTCGAACGGCTCCTCGGTCGCCGCGCTCGTGCGCTGGATCCCGGTGACCTTGCGGACGAACTGACGCGCGGCCGCCTCGATCTCCTCGTCGGTGGCGGGCGGCTCGAGGCCGCGCAGGGTCGTGATGTTCCGGCACATGCTCCCGACGCTACGTGCGCGCGAGGCGCGCCACAAGGGCGGCCCGGCCTCGTCAGGCGAAGCGTGCCGAGACGGCGAGCGTCTCGCCGACGTCGACGCGGACGTCCGCGAGGCGGACGCCCGGCGGCAGGTCGGACACGAGGTCGACCTGGCGGCCCTCGACCTTCGCGAGGTCGCCGCGCGCCGCGACGAGCAGCGCCGCGACGACGGGGTTGCGGCTCGACAGCTCGAGGTCCCGGACGGCGAGCACCATCCGTGCGTCGACCTCCGCGGTCGCCGTCGCGCGCACGCTCGCCGAGAGGATCCCCTTGCGGACCCGGGCGAACCCGCGGAGGGTCACCCTGCGGGGCCCCGCCGACTCGAGTTCGACGTCGAGCGACGCGAGCGTGAGGCCGAGGTTCTGGAGCTCCGTCGCCACGAGCCGCCGTGCGGTCGCGACGATCGCGTCACGCGGGGCCGCGACCCGGACGTGGCCGGTGAGGGGCGCGGCGTCGTCGGGCTCGACGCCCTCGACCCCGAGGCCGCCGGCGGTGTCCTCGACCCAGCGGAACCGCAGGCCCTCGGCCTCGGCGACGACGTCCACCGGCACGTCCTCGACCAGGAGCGGGTGCGCGTCGACGCGCACCCGGCGCAGGACCGCGTCCTCGCGCGAGCGCACGTCCTCGACGTCCCGGGACGAGCGGCCGGACGCGTGCTCCGCGCTCCGAGCGGCGCCCTGGCTGCCGACGCGCACGCGCACCCCCGTCAGGTCGACGTCGAGCCGGGAGACGTCGGGGCCGTCGAGGTCTGCGTCGAGCCGCGCCCGGTCGGCGCCCTCGACGGTCGGCCCGAGCAGGCCGAGCAGGGCGGGGCGCAGCCGGGCGAGGAGCTCGGCGGCGGTCGTGGGACGCGGGGCGGTGCCGAGCGGCAGCACGTCGTGGGCGGGGCGCAGGTCGGGCATGGGCCGAGGGTAGTGGACGACGAAGGCCGCCCCGGTGAACCGGGACGGCCTTCGTGCTGGTGGGCGATACTGGGATCGAACCAGTGACCTCTTCCGTGTCAGGGAAGCGCGCTACCGCTGCGCCAATCGCCCGGGGTGCTGCACTGCTGCGAGGTGGAGATGGGATTCGAACCCACGTATACGGCTTTGCAGGCCGCTGCCTCGCCTCTCGGCCACTCCACCTTGAGACGCGTCCTCTCACGCTCCCGGAGGAGCAGGCCAGAG